>JBHJOF010000303.1:0-4476 GCA_050330055.1 Kiloniellales bacterium | reverse complement strand
CGTGTCGCGGTCGACCACCAGCCAGGCGCCGCAGCCGCTGTCGTGGCGCCAGTATTCGCGGTGCCGGCCTTCCGGGTTGTCGCGGATGTAGACGTAGTCGTGCCAGGCGTCGAGCGAGGCGTCCGGTTCCGGGCGCCTCACGCTGGCGTCGCCCTTGTAGCTGAACTCGTTGAGCGGCCGCGCGCCGCACAGGGGGCAGGGGATGCGCATGGACCTAGTGCCGGTTCGGTTGCGGGCCGCCGCCCTTCTCGTCGAGGATGCGGCCGTTGCGATAGCGGTCGAGCCCCATGCCGATGATGTGCGGGTGCGGCTCGTCCTTGGCGATCAGGTGGGCGAAGCACCAGCCGGAGCCGGGCGTCGCCTTGAAACCGCCGTAGCACCAGCCGGTGTTGAGGTAGAGCCCTTCCACCGGCGTCCGGTCGATGATCGGCGCGCCGTCCATGCTCATGTCCATCACGCCGGCCCAGTGGCGCAGCAGGCGCAGGCGCGACAGCGCCGGCATGAAGGCCTGCACCGCCTCGGTCACGTGCTCGACGATCGGCAGGTTGCCGCGCTGGGCATAGGAGTTGTAGCCGTCCAGGTCGCCGCCATAGACCAGGCCGCCCTTGTCCGACTGGCTGATGTAGGCGTGGCCGACGGCGAAGGTGACCACCGTGTCGATCAGCGGCTTGATGCCCTCGGTGACGAAGGCCTGCAGCTTGTGGCTCTCGATCGGCAGGCGCAGGCCGGCCATCTCGGCCAGGCGGCCGCTGCGCCCGGCCACCGCCAGGCCGATCTTCCTGGTGCCGATGAAGCCGCGCGTCGTCTCGACGCCGGCGACGCGGCCGTTGCCGTCGCGCTTGATGCCGGTGACGGCGCAGTTCTGGATGACGTCGACGCCCAGCCGGTCGGCCCCGCGCGCGTAGCCCCAGGCGACCGCGTCGTGCCGCGCCGTGCCGCCGCGCCGCTGCAACAGCCCGCCCAGCACCGGGAAACGGCCGTTCTCGACCTCGAGGATCGGCACCATGCGCTTGACCTGTTCACGGTCGAGCAGCTCGCTGTCGACGCCGTGCAGCCGCATGGCGTTGCCGCGCCGCACCGCCGCGTCGCGCTGGCCGTCGGTGTGGAACAGGTTGAGCACGCCGCGCTGGCTCAGCATGACGTTGAAGTTGAGCTCCTGGCTCAGGCCCTCCCACAGCTTCAGCGACCACTCGTAGAAGGGGATCAGCTCAGGGAAGAGGTAGTTGGAGCGCACGATGGTGGTGTTGCGGCCGACGTTGCCGCTGCCGATGTAGGATTTCTCCAGCACGGCGACGTTTTTGAGGCCGTGCACCTTGGCCAGGTAGTAGGCCGTCGCCAGCCCGTGACCGCCGCCGCCGACGATGACCACGTCGTAGTCCGCCTTGGGCGCCGGATCGCGCCACGCCAGGGGCCAGCCGCGATGGCCGCTCAGCGCCTGGCGCGCCAGTGAGAAGATCGAATAGTGCATGTGCCGTGAGTCCGGCCGGATGGCCTCTGCCTCGATGGTCGCCCCCCCCGGGGCCCCAAAGTGGGATTCGAACTGGCGCTTCGCTCGCCGAGCTGGCGGCGAAAGCCGCTGCGATGCCCCCCACTCCCCTTGACGAGCCGTAGTATGCCTCTGCCAAGATCGCAAGTCCTATCGTGAAGGAGCCAGGAATGTTCCTCCGCGCGCCATCGATGACGCTCACGCGCAACCGCAGGCCGTGGGTCCGGCCATGACCGCCGAGCCCTATCCCCGCGACCTGCGCGGTTATGGCCGCAACCCGCCCGATCCGCGCTGGCCGGGCGGCGCGCGCCTGGCCCTGCAGTTCGTGCTGAACTACGAGGAGGGCGGCGAGAGCAGCATCCTGCACGGCGACCCGGCCTCGGAGGCCTTCCTCTCGGAATCGATCGGCGCTCTGCCTTGGCCCGGCCAGCGCAACTGGAACATGGAGTCCATGTACGAATACGGCGCGCGGGCCGGCTTCTGGCGGCTCTGGCGCCTCTTCACCGAGTGCCATGTGCCGGTGACGGTCTACGGCGTGGCGACCGCGCTGCAGCGCGGGCCGGAGCAGGTGGCGGCCATGCGCGAGGTCGGCTGGGAGATCGCCTCGCACGGCCTCAAGTGGATCGACTACAGGGATGTCGACGGCGAGACCGAGCGCCAGCATATGACCGAGGCGATCCGCATCCACCAGGAGGTGACCGGCGAGCGGCCGCTCGGCTGGTACACCGGGCGCTGCTCCATGCAGACCCAGGCGCTGGTGATGGAGCAGGGCGGCTTCCTCTACTCCTCGGACTCCTATGCCGACGACCTGCCCTACTGGGTGGCGGGGCCGCGCGGGCCGCACTTGGTGATCCCCTATACCCTGGATGCCAACGACATGCGCTTCGCCAGCGCCCAGGGCTTCAATTCGGGCGAGCAGTTCTTCACCTATCTCAAGGACAGCTTCGACTGGCTCTATCGCGAGGGTGGGGAGGGCGCGCCCAAGATGCTGTCGGTCGGCCTGCACTGCCGCCTGGTCGGGCGGCCGGGGCGGACCGCGGCCCTGGCGCGCTTCATCGATTACGTGGCCGGCCACGACAAGGTCTGGGTCACGCGGCGCATCGACATCGCGCGCCACTGGCACGCCCAGCACGCACAGGCGGCGGCCCCATGAGCGATGAGCGCTGGATTTCCGCCAAGGGAGACCCGGAGGTCGAGGCGCTGGCCCGGCGCTTCGTCGATCTCGCCCATCCGCGGCTCGGCACCAGGGTGACCTTCGCCACCGACGACTTCTTCGCGCCCAAGGAGCGGCTGATCGACCCCGAACCGCCGATCTTCATCCCCGGCAAGTACGACGACCATGGCAAGTGGATGGACGGCTGGGAGAGCCGGCGCAAGCGCACGCCCGGCCACGACTGCTGCGTGATCCGCCTGGGCGCGCCCGGCCGCATCCGGGCGGTCGACATCGACACCAGCTTCTTCACCGGCAACTATCCGCCCGAGGCCATGCTGGAGGCGAGCAGCCAGGAACGGGGCCAGGAGGGCACCCCGGGCGACGACATGGCCTGGCATGCCATCGTGCCGCGCCGGGCGCTGCAGGGCGACGGCCACAACCTGGCGACGGTGGCCTCCGAGGGCCTCTGGCGCTGGCTCAGGCTGCACATCTATCCCGACGGCGGCGTGGCGCGGCTGCGCGTCTTCGGCGAGATCGTGAAGGACTGGAGCCAGGTGGCGCCGGACGAGGAGATCGACCTGGCGGCGCTGGTCAACGGCGGCGTCGGGCTTGCCTGGTCGGACGCGCATTACGGCCTGCCGGCCAACATGCTGGCGTCCGGGCGCGGCCGTGACATGGGCGACGGCTGGGAGACCGCGCGCCGGCGCGGGCCGGGCAACGACTGGGCGGTGCTCCGGCTCGGCCATCCGGGCGTGATCACGCGGGCGGTCGTCGACACTGCGCACTTCAAGGGCAACTACCCCGACCGCTGTTCGCTGCGCGCCGCCCGGCTCGATCGCGAGCCGGAGCCCACAGCCCTGGGCGAAGTCAGCGCGGACTGGCCGCTGCTTTTGCCGGAGACGAGGCTCGCCCCTGACAGCGAGCATGTCTTCGCGAGCGAGCTGGCCGACCTCGGCGCCGTCAGCCACCTGCGGCTCGACATCTTCCCCGACGGCGGCGTCAGCCGGCTGCGGCTCTTCGGGCGGATCGCGCCGTGAGCGCGCAGCTTCTCGAGGTGCAGCCGCTGACCCGCGCAGCCTTCGCGCCCTTCGGTCAGGTCATCGAGACCAAGGGCGTGCAGCCCTACCCCATCAACCGGGGCACGACGGCGCGCTTCCACGATCTGGCGCAGCTTGATTTGGCGGAGGGCGGCGGCACGCCCCTGATCAGCGTCTTCCGAGGCCAGCCCTTCACGCCGCCGATCGCAATCCGCCTGGTCGAGCGCCACCCGCTCGGCAGCCAGGCCTTCGTGCCGCTGAGCGGCCGGTCCTATCTGGTGGTGGTGGCGCCGATGCAGGGCGACGGGACGCCTGGCGTGCCGCTCGCTTTCCTCGCCCGCGGCGACCAGGGCGTGAACTACGCCAAGGGCACCTGGCACCATCCCCTGCTGGCTTTGCAGCAGGAGAGCGACTTCCTGGTGATCGACCGCGGCGGACCCGGCGTGAACCTTGAGGAGCACCGCTACCCCGGCGGCGGCTACCTGGTCGAGGCGATTTGAGCGTCTGCCGTAATGGCAGCTTCCCATTTGTCCCGGCGGGCGGTTTAGTTTAGTTTATGAAGCAAGAGCCCACCTGATCGACAAGCCCAGGGGCCGATAAGCGGGGCCGACAAGCGAAGAGGGGAGGACCATGAAGAAGTTCATGAACCGCGCCGAGACGATCCTGGAGGAAAGCCTGCGCGGCTTCGGCGCCGCCCATCCGGACCTGGTCACCGTGCAGCGCAACCCGACCTTCGTGCGGCGCGCCGATGCGCCGGTCCAGGGCAAGGTGGCGCTGATCTCCGGCGGCGGCTCGGGCCA
>JBHJOF010000302.1:0-14159 GCA_050330055.1 Kiloniellales bacterium | reverse complement strand
CTGGCGCGGCGACGCCTTCGAGTTCTCCCTGCTGCAGCGCCTGGGTGAGCTCTATCTGGAGCAGAACCGCTTCCGCGACGCCCTGCTGACCCTGCGCCAGGCGGCCTCCTATCTGCCGCAGGCGGCGCGCAGCAAGGCGATCGCCCAGCGCATGCGCGAGGTCTTCGCCGATCTCTTCCTGGCCGATCTCGGCGCGCGCGTACCGCCGGTGGCCGCGCTGGCCATCTACCGCGAGTTCCGCGAGCTGACGCCCGGCGGCGC
Source organism: Kiloniellales bacterium (assembly GCA_050330055.1). Lineage (GTDB taxonomy): Bacteria > Pseudomonadota > Alphaproteobacteria > Kiloniellales > JAKSDN01 > JBHJOF01. The sequence continues at coordinate 13,898 of JBHJOF010000302.1, read as the reverse complement.
GCTCGGCGACAAGCTTGTGGCGCGGCTGGCCGAGCGGCTGGTCGAGGTCGACCTGCTGGATCAGGCGGCGGAGCTGCTGCAGGGCCAGATCGAGCATCGCCTGAGCGGCGTCGAGCGGGCCGCCACCGGCAACCGCGTCGCCATGCTGCACCTGCTCGACCAGCGGCCGCAGCAGGCCATCAAGGTGCTGGATCAGACCGCGCTGCCCGACCTGCCCGAGGCGCTGGCCGACGAGCGGCGCTTTCTGCGCGCCCGCGCGCTGATCGATTCAGAACGCAGCGGCGAGGGCCTGGCTCTGCTGGGCGACGACCAAAGCGCCGAAGCGCTGCGCCTGCGCGCCCAGGTCTACTGGACCGAGCGCCGCTGGCCCGAGGCGGCCGCGGCCTTGGAGGGCCTGCTGCCCGAGATGCTGCCGGCCGATTCCACGGCGGCCGAGCCCACGGCGGCCGAGGAGGAGGCGCGGCTGATCGCCTCGCTGGCCGTGGCCTATACGCTGGCCGGCGACCGCAACGCCCTGTCCGATCTCGAGTGGCGCTACGGCAACTTCATGGCCCGGACGACCCAGGCCGACGCCTTTGCCATGCTGACCGGCGACCTGAGGGGCGGCATCATCACCTCGATCGCCGACGAGCTCTCCGGCGTCGCGACCATCCAGGCCTTCATGGCCAACTACCGCGACCGCCTGATGACGCCCGATGAGGGCGTGGTGAATTAGGTTGGCGAGGCCGGTGCTTCGCATTTGCGGAGCCGGATGGCCCTTATCAACGACATTCGTAGTGCGGCGGTCTCATAAGGCATAGGCACGCACTACTGTCGTCCCGGCACTTGTTGCCGGGACCCAATGGCGTTCGCGCGTGGCGATACGCCAGGACGTTTACATCTTCGGCTGCCGCAAGCGCGGAACGCTCTACGACCGAATGAACGTCTAGGGCATTGGGTCCCGGCAACAAGTGCCGGGACGACAGCCTTCGCTGTGGCAGGGGCGAGCCTCTAGAGGCTGAAATGGGTCAGTGTAGCAAGAGGAGAGGAAAGATAATGCGGCAGCACCTTTGGTTCGCTGTCCACTTGCAGGCCCGCCACTACCCCCCGTAGCTCTGCACCAGGCTGCCGGCGACCAGGTACCAGCCGTCGACCAGGACGAAGAAGATCAGCTTGAAGGGCAGTGAGATCATGATCGGCGGCAGCATCATCATGCCCATCGACATCAGGACCGAGGCGACCACCATGTCGATGATGACGAAGGGCAGGAACAGCAGGAAGCCGATCTCGAAGGCGCGGCGCAGCTCGCTGATCATGAAGGCCGGGATCAGGGCGCGCATCGAGACCTCCTCGGGGCCGGCCGGCGTGCCGTTGTTGGCGAGGTCGATGAACAGGCCGAGGTCCTGCTCGCGCACGTGATCCAGCATGAAGGTCCGGACCGGCGCGCTCGCCCGGTCGAGCGCCTGCATCTCGGTGATCTCCTCGGCGATCAGCGGCTCGAGCGCCTCGTCGTAGACCGTCTGCAGGGTCGGCATCATGACGAAGAGGGTGAGGAACAGCGCCAGGCTGATCAGCACCGAGTTGGGCGGCGTCTGCTGGATGCCGAGGGCGCTCCTGAGGAACGACAGCACCACGACGATCCGGGTGAAGGAGGTCATCATGACCAGGATCGAGGGCGCCAGGCTCAGCACCGTGATCAGCACCACGAGCTGCACGATGCGCCCGGTGGCCGAGCCGGTCTGGTCGCCCAGGTCGAGCGACAGGCTCTGGGCCAGCGCCGGCCCCTCGGGCCGGGTCATCAGCAGCAGGCCCAGCAGGGTAAGGGGGATGAACGACAAAAGGCGCCTCAAGACGGCTGCTCCTGGCTGGAACGGCTCGGGGAAGGGGCGCCGGCCCTATCGGCCGGCCGCCGGGCCGCCAGGTCCGCAGGGGCCGCGATGCCGGTCTCGACCAGCAGGTCGGTGGTCGGCCCGAGCAGCACCAGGTGCTCGCGGTCGTCGCGCCGCAGCAGCACCAGCTTGCGCCGGGAGTCGAGCGCCAGCACCTCGGCGATGGCCAGGCGGCGCTGGCCGGGGCTGTTGGCGACCAGGCGGCCGCCCAGGCCGAAGCGGCGCGCCAGCCAGGCCAGTGTGCCGATCAGCGCCAGGATGAACAGCAGGGCCAGGAGGAAGCGGGCGTAGACGTCCAGATCCATGGGCTTTGGGGCGCTTGGGGCGGTACGAGGGTGCTAAGGGGGCGTCAGGTCTTGTCGCCGTTCGGCCGGTTGGCGTAAGCGGCGACCGCCTCGCGCCGCTTGCTGGTCTGGCCGAGCTCGCCCGCCAGGGCCTCCAGCCCGATGGCGATGCGGCGCTCCAGGCCCGTCAGGTCGTCGAGCAGGGCGACCAGGCTGTCGCGGTGCTGGCCGGCCTCATCGGCCGGTAGCTGGTCGAGTTGGGCGCAGAGCGTCCGCACCCTGGCCTCGAGCGGCGCCAGGTCGATCACGCCGCCGGCCGCGATCTCGGCGTTGGCGCGCGCCACCATGCCGGCGAGCTGATGGAGGTCATGGGTGATCGGCTGATTGCTGTTCATGGCTTTGGCTCGGCTGCTGGCTGATTGGTGGTGCGGTAGATGTAGGACAGGATCTCGGCGACCGCGGCCAGGGCCTCCAGCGGCACCTCGGAGTCGAGCTCGACGGCGGCCAGGATCTCGGCCAGGTCGGCGTCGGTGCGCACCTTGATCCCCCGGTCGAAGGCAATGCTCAGGATCTGCTCGGCGAGCTCGCCGTGGCCCTTGGCGACGACCCGGGGCGCGCCGCGCCGCTCCGGCTGCTGCTGCAGGGCGATCGCCAGGGTGCCGTCGGCCGGCCGGCTGCCGGGCTGCTTGCCAGACTGCTGAGGGGTGTCGGCCAAGGCGCTGCTCGCTGTTCCATCCACCGGGTGTCGCGCGACGGCCCGCCGCGCAGGCTGCTGCGGCCGGAGCAGTCCCGAGCCGCGGCCCGGGCGCTCGAACCCTTGCCTGATGGTGACCGAATAGGCTTAACGAACCCTTTCAGGGCGGCTCGCTGCAGGCTGCCGGATCGGGGATGGGCCTGGCCCGGCGGAAGGCGAGGGGCCTTGCCTCAGGGCGCGGGGCTAGCCGTCCTTCTCCGGGCCGGTCTCCTCGTCGCCGCCGCCCAGAGCCAGCACCAGGGCGTCGCCCCCCGCCGCCACCGCCGCGGCGCGGTTCTCCGCCTGGATCCGCTCGTACAGCTCCCGCCGCAACACCGTGGCGTCCGATGGGAAGGTAAATCCGAGCTTAATCGATTTGCCGCGGATATCGACGACCGTGACCTCGATATTGTCATTGATGATTACCGATTCGCCGATCTTGCGAGTCAGATAAAGCATTGGCGTCCTGCCCGACTCAGTTTCTACGGCCGGTTGGGTTAGCGGCCCCCCTAGTTCCGCGGCAATTAAAGCGCTTTTACGGAATGTTAACAAGGGAGGCTTGATATTTGAGTTGGTGTAGGCGCGCTTTTCTGGCGCGTCGGCAGGAGTCTCTATGGACGGCAAGCTCAGTCTTTTCGGCGCGATCGGCCGCAAGATGGCGTGGCTCACGCAGCGTCAGTCCGTGGTCGCCGAGAACATCGCCAACGCCGACAGCCCCGGCTACGCGCCCCGCGACATGAAGGAGAGCGCCTTCGCCCGGCTGTTGATGCGCGGCCCCGCGCCGGTGACGCCGACCGCCACCGACCGCGCGCACCTGCCCGGCACGCTGGGCGGCCGCGGCGGGTTCAAGGACGAGGAGCAGCGCCGGCCCTACGAGACCGCGCCCGACGGCAACGCGGTGGTGATCGAGGAGCAGCTCATCAAGGTCGCCGAGACCCAGATGGACTATCAGCTCATGACCAACCTCTACCGCAAGCACCTGTCGATGATCCGCACCGCCCTGGGACGCGGCACCTGATCCTGCCGCCGCGCCGCACTCCGGAGCCTGGAACGCGCTATGGACCTCACGAAATCCATGAAGATATCCGCCTCGGGGATGAAGGCGCAGGGCCTGCGCCTGCGCGTCATCGCCGAGAACATCGCCAATGCGGATTCGACCGCGCAGACGCCGGGCAGCAAGCCCTACCGGCGCAAGATGGTGACCTTTGCCAACACGCTCGACCGCGCCCTCGGCGCCGAGCTGGTGCACGTCAAGGGCATCGTCCCCGACAACAGCGACTTCAGCCGGCGCTTCGAGCCCGGTCATCCGGCCGCTGACGAGGATGGCTACGTGCTGATCTCGAACGTCAACAGCCTGATCGAGATGTCCGACATGCGCGAGGCGCAGCGCAGCTACGAGGCCAACCTGAAGGTGGTGCAGGCCTCGCGCTCCATGCTGCAGCAGACCGTGGAGCTGCTGCGCTAGATCCGTTCATCCGGCACCAGGAAGGCGGCCGGTCACAATGCCAGGATGGCCAACAGTGGAGCCCCGGACTCCACGGGAGTTGAGCCATGAGCGTCAATCTGAGCGACGCGATCTCCGCCTACAACCGCTCGCTCGCCAAGGCGACCGGCGAGGGCTTGGAGCCGCGTAACCAGGGCAGCGAGAGCGGCTTTGCCAAGCTGCTGCGCGACAGCGCCGAAAGCGCGATCGACAACCTGCGCCAGGCCGAGGACCTGACCATCAAGTCGGCGGCCGGCAAGGCCGACGTCAACGAGGTCGTGAACGCCGTCAACCAGGCCGACATCGCCCTGCAGACCGTCGTCGCGGTGCGCGACCGGGTGATCCAGGCCTATCAGGACATCCTGCGCATGCCGATCTAGCGGCGCCGCGCAATGGATCCGGGGCCCGCCGCGGCGGGCGCAGGCCACGTCGCTTGCTGCGCTTCTTGGACGCAGAGCCGGGGCGCACTCCGGGCGTCCAAGGGGAGGGGGAAGGCCACTTATGACTGCCAACGATGTGCTCGACGTCGCGCGCGATGCCATCCTCGTGATGCTCAAGGTCGGCGCGCCGATCCTGCTGCTTGCGCTCATCGTCGGCCTGATCATCGCCCTGGTGCAGGCGCTGACGCAGATCCAGGAGATGACGCTGACCTTCGTGCCCAAGATCATCGTCATCTTCCTCTCGCTGCTGCTGCTGATGCCCTTCATGATGGCCACCATGGTCGGTTTCGGGCAGAACCTGATGGACCGCATCGTGGCGCTCGGCTAGCCGGCCATGCTGTCCGCCCTGCTGCCGGCAGAGGTCTTTTCCGTCCTCTTGATCTTCGTGCGGGTCGGCGCCGCCGTTATGCTGATGCCCGGCGTAGGCGACCCCTATGTCGCGCCGCGGGCCCGCCTGCTGTTGGCGCTTTTCGTCTCGCTGCTGGCCGCGCCCCTGGTGACGGCCGACCTGCCGGCCATGCCGGACAGCGCCATGGCCCTGGTCCTGCTGTTGCTGGGCGAGACCATCATCGGCCTTTTCCTCGGCACCATCGCGCGCCTCTTCATGTCAGCCCTGACCACGGCCGGCATGATGATCGCCTACATGAGCTCGCTGGCCAACGCGCTGGTCAATGACCCCAGCGCGGCGCAGCAGGGCTCGGTAGTCGGCTCCTTCCTCGGCGTGACGGCGGTGATGGTGGTCTTCGCCCTCAATCTGCACCATCTTTTCCTGGGTGCCGTGGTCGGCAGCTACGATCTCTTCACGCCTGGCCAGGCCTTGCCGGCCGGGGACTTCTCGCAGGTCATCAGCGAGGTAGCTGGGCGCTCGTTCCTGCTGGCGTTCCAGATCGCCGCGCCCTTCGTCGCAGTCGGCCTGGTGTTCTATCTCGGCGTCGGCCTGCTGTCGCGGCTGATGCCGCAGGTCCAGGTCTTCTTCGTCGCCATGCCGCTGCAGATCGCCATCGGCCTGATCGTGCTGTTCCTCTCGCTGCCGGTCATGATGCGCTGGTTCGCCAGCAACCTGGAAGAGGCGCTGCTGCCGCTCGCCGGCGGTTTGCTGCGCGCGATTTAGGTCCTAGGACGCCGCCGTGGCCGACGAAACGCAAGACGACTCGCAAAAAACAGAAGAGCCGACGCAGAAGCGGCTGCAGGACGCGCGCGACAAGGGCCAGGTCGCCAAGTCGCAGGAGGTCTCGCACTGGTTCATGATCATGGCCTTCGCGATCCTGCTCGCGTTCTTCCTGCCGTCCTCGGCCCGCAGCATCGGCGATGCCCTGCTGCCCTTCGTGGAGATGCCGCACGCCATCCGGCTCGACCGCGGCGGCCTGTCGCGCGTGCTGGCCGAGACCCTCGGCGCGCTCGGGCTGGCCATGCTGCTGCCGCTGCTCTTCCTGATGGTCGTGGCCTTCCTCTCAGGCTTCGTGCAGACCGGGCTGGTCGTCTCCGCGGAGAAGATCAAGCCGAAGTGGGAGAAGATTTCGCTGATCAAGGGCTTCAAGCGGCTCTTCTCGCTGCGCGCCCTGGTCGAGTTCGGCAAGGGACTGGCCAAGCTCGCCATCGTCGGGCTGGTCATCGGACTGGTGCTGTGGCCGGAGCACGACGTGATACCGGCGATCGCCACCCTGGAGATGAAGCAGTTCCTCGAGCTGGTGCGCTCGCTCGGCCTGCGCGTCCTGATCGCCGTGGCGGCGGTCATGACGGTGATCGCCGGGCTCGACTTCATGTTCCAGAAAGCGCAGCACATGAAGCAGCTCCGCATGTCGAAGCAGGAGCTGAAGGACGAGTTCAAGCAGACCGAAGGCGACCCCATGGTCAAGGCGCGGCTGCGCCAGATCCGCACCGAGCGGGCGCGCCAACGCATGATGGCGGCGGTGCCGGAGGCCGACGTGGTGGTGACCAACCCGACCCACTATGCGGTGGCGCTCAAGTACGAGATGGACTCCATGGCGGCGCCGAAGGTGACGGCCAAGGGCGTCGACCACATCGCTCTCAAGATCCGCGAGGTCGCCGAGGAGCACAAGGTGCCGCTGGTCGAGAACCCGCCGCTCGCCCGCGCGCTCTATGCCAGCGTGGAGCTGGACCAGGAGGTGCCGCAGGAGCACTACAAGGCGGTCGCCGAGGTGATCAGCTACGTCATGCGCCTCAAGGGCAAGATGCCGGCCGGAGCCCGCCGGTGAGAAGGACGGTCGGGGGCGGGCGCGACAGCGCGCTTGTCGCCGGGCGTCAGCTTGTGGATAACTCTACCGATCCCCCGCCGCAGCGGAGACCCCGCGGCATGAGACCTGCGTCCCGATCCGCCCCCCGATCCACTTGGGCGCGCGCCGTCAGCGCAGCCTGTCCGGCGCTGCTCCTGCTGCTGGGCGGGGGCGCCGCGCTGGCGCAGGCGCCGGCCGAGGCTGAGCCCTCCCTGCTCGCCGCCTGGGCGCTGCCGGCCGGCCTGGCGCTGTTCGGCATCGTGGCGCTGGCCACGGCATTCAAGCTCTGGATGGCGGGCCGGCGCTCGCGCATGGCCGGCACCATCTATCCCAACGTCATCAAGACCCTGCCGCACCCGCGCCAGGTAGTCGACGCCCAAGGCCGCACCCTGCTGGCCAACGAGGCCTTCTACCGCTTCTTCGGCGGCAGCGAGCGGCCGACGCCGGAGCTGCTGGCGTCCGAAGTCGACGACGAGGACATGCGGGCCCAGCTCGAGCGCCTGATGAACGAGGTGCGCAACGGCCGCTCCGGCCATGCCGAGGTCGCCGTAAGGATGCGCCCCCGCGATGCCGGATTGGGCGACGACTGGCCGGCCGGCGTCGATGCGCGGGGCCAGGAGGCGCTGCAGTGGTGCTACGTCGCCGGCCATCCCGTCGCGGGCCATCCGGGCGCGGTCTTCTGGATGGTCGACGACATCACCCTGCGCCGCCAGATGGAGCAGGTCATGCGCGAGGAGCAGGCGCACTTCGTCGAGCTGCTCGACCACGCGCCGATCGGCTTCTACTCGGTCGACGGCGAGGGCCGCTTCGTCTTCGTCAACGAGACCCTGGCCGAGTGGCTCGGCAGCCGGCCCGGGGCGATGATCAGCAACGGCGTCCATCTGCACGAGATCCTGGCGAGCCCGCCGGAGCACGGCGTGCCTTACAACCCATTCGACGAGCCGGACGAGGAGCGCGGCGACGTCCTGCTGACCAGCAGCGGCGGCAAGCGCTTCGAGGTCTTCATCGCCCAGGACCTGGTGCGCGACGCCGACGGCCGGGTGCTGCGCACCCGCTCAGTGGTGCGCCACCTGAGCAACGAGCGCGCCATGGCCATCGCGCTGGCCCAGTCGGAGCAGCGCTTCCAGCGCTTCTTCGAGGAAGCGCCGATCGGCATCGCCCTGCTCGACAGCATCGGCGTCATCACCGAGTACAACAACGCCATGCGCGAGCTGGTCGCCAGCGAGGGCGAGCTCAAGCCCGGCACTTCTCTGCTCGACCTCATCGAGGAGCAGGACCGGGCGGCGGTGCGGGCCGGGCTTGAGCGGGCGGCACGGGAGGAGTCCTGGGGCAAGCCCGGCGTGCCGATCGATGTGCGCCTGGCCGGCAAGACCGACCGGGTCTGCGCGCTCTTCGTCAACTCGCTGGACGACGGGCCGGAGAGCGCCGGCGGCTTCATGGCCCACTTCATCGACACCACCGAGCAGAAGACCCTGGAGGCGCAGTTCGCCCAGTCGCAGAAGATGCAGGCGGTGGGCCAGCTCGCCGGCGGCATCGCGCACGACTTCAACAACCTTTTGACCGCGATGATCGGCTTCTCCGACCTCTTGCTGCTGCGCCACCGCCCGGGCGACCAGTCCTTCGCCGACGTCATGCAGATCAAGCAGAACGCCAACCGCGCCGCCAACCTGGTGCGCCAGCTGCTCGCCTTCTCGCGCCAGCAGACCCTGCAGCCGCGCGTGCTCGACATCACCAACATCCTGGCCGAGCTGACCCACCTGCTGCGCCGCCTGATCGGCGAGACCATCGAGCTGAAGCTGATCCACGGCCGCGACCTGGGCCGCATCCGGGCCGACCAGGGCCAGCTCGAGCAGGTCATCATCAACCTGGCGGTCAATGCCCGCGACGCCATGCCCGAGGGCGGCCAGCTCACCGTCGTGACCGAGAATGTCCAGCTCGACCACGAGGTCAAGGCCAAGGGCGAGACCATGCCGCCCGGCCATTACACCCGCATCCAGGTGAGCGACACCGGCTGCGGCATCCCGGTGGAGAACCTGGACCGCATCTTCGAGCCCTTCTTCTCGACCAAGGAGGTGGGGGCGGGCACCGGCCTCGGGCTCTCCACGGTCTACGGCATCGTCAAGCAGACCGGCGGCTTCATCTTCGTGCACAGTCGGCTGGCTGAGGGCACCAGCTTCTCGATCTATCTGCCGCACTACGTGGCGAGCGCGGCCGAGGCGGCGGCGGCCGAGGCGGCCGGCGAGGAGAGCCGCGACCTGACCGGCGCCGGCACCGTGCTCCTGGTCGAGGACGAGGACGGCGTGCGCGCCTTCTCGGCCCGGGCGCTGCGCAACAAGGGCTACGAGGTGATCGAGGCGCGCTCGGGCGACGCCGCGCTCGAGGTGCTGGACGGCAACACCAAACCGATCGACCTCTTGATCACCGACGTGGTCATGCCGAAGATCGACGGGCCGACCCTGGTGCGCCAGGTGCGCGAGACCCGGCCCGACCTCAAGGTGATCTTCATCTCGGGCTACACCGAGGACACCTTCAGGAAGCGGCTCGACCAGGAGGCCGGCATCCACTTCCTGCCCAAGCCCTTCAGCCTGAAGCAGCTGGCCGGCAAGGTGAAGGAGGTCATGCGCGAGCAGGAGCCGGTGTGAGGGGGGGCTCGCCGGGCCCTTCCTTGGTGATGCCCGCCTCGGGCTTCCCTGGCCCCCTGGGGCCACGTGGCGAGCCCAGGCCGGAAAACTCCCGGAAATCAGTAAGAGGACTGCCCAGGCCAGAATGTTCTCATTTTGTCCTTGCCAAAGCGAGAACAAAGCATGTACGGTGGCCTCGTTGCAGCGGCCCAGGGGCTGTGGGATAAGGAGCGAAGCGGATGGCACAGAACAACGTCTTGCGTCTCGTCGAGGGGAACGGAGTGGACAAGGACAAAGCCTTGCAGGCGGCCCTGGGCCAGATCGAACGGGCCTTCGGCAAGGGCTCGATCATGCGCCTGGGCGAGCGCGAGGGGGTGGTCGAGACCGAGGTGGTCTCCACCGGCTCGCTGGGGCTCGACATCGCGCTCGGCATCGGCGGCCTGCCGCGCGGCCGGGTGGTCGAGATCTACGGCCCCGAGAGCTCGGGCAAGACGACGCTGGCGCTGCACGTCATCGCCGAGGCGCAGAAGATCGGCGGCACCTGTGCTTTCATCGACGCCGAGCACGCCCTCGATCCGGCCTACGCCGGCAAGCTCGGGGTCGACGTCGGCGAGCTGCTGATCTCGCAGCCCGACGCCGGCGAGCAGGCGCTCGAGATCGCCGATACCCTGGTGCGCTCCGGCGCGATCGACGTGCTGGTGGTCGATTCGGTGGCCGCCCTGGTGCCGCGCGCCGAGCTCGAGGGCGAGATGGGCGACCAGCTGCCCGGCCTGCAGGCCCGGCTGATGAGCCAGGCGCTCAGGAAGCTGACCTCCTCGATCTCCAAGTCGCGCACCATGGTGCTCTTCATCAACCAGCTGCGCCAGAAGATCGGCGTCATGTTCGGCAATCCCGAGACCACGACCGGCGGCCAGGCGCTCAAGTTCTATGCCTCGATCCGCCTCGACATCCGCCGCATCGGCGCGATCAAGGACCGCGACACCGTGGTCGGCAACCAGACCCGGGTCAAGGTGGTCAAGAACAAGATGGCGCCGCCCTTCCGCGTGGTCGAGTTCGACATCATGTACGGCGAGGGCGTGTCCAAGACCGGCGAGCTGCTCGATCTCGGCGTGCAGGCCGGCATCGTCGAGAAGTCCGGCGCCTGGTTCTCCTACGACGGTCAGCGCATCGGCCAGGGCCGCGAGAACGCCAAGACTTTCCTCAGGGAGAATCCCGAGGTGGCCGCGGGCATCGAGCGCAAGGTGCGCGAGAACGCCGGCCTGGTCGCCTCGGCCATGCTGGAAGGTCCCGACGCCGGGGACGGCCCTGGGGACGGGGAGGCGGCCGGCGATGGCGCCGCCGACTAGCTCGTCCTCCCTGGGCGGCTGCCTCCGCAGGCTTCCGTCAGCCCCCAGCGGGAGCCCAGTGGGCTGCCGGGCGGGCCGCGGCAGCCTCCCAGTCTCCGACGCGTGAAGGCCGGCGCTGGACGCCGGCCTTTGCCGTGTGAGACCCTTGCTCAGGGCAGGTCCATCTTCTGAGCATCCCAGGGCTCGGCTTTCGGGGCCGGCCTAAACGGCGAGGGGACTGTCCCCGAATGGGGACCGTCCCCGGAATGCCGCGGCCCTGCCCGGGGACAGCCCCCTTCGCTGCGCTGCGGGGACAGTCCCCTGTGCCCGAGGGGACTGTACCCGAATGGGGACTGTCCCCGGGATGCCGCGACGCCGCCCGGGGACAGGCCCCTCCGCTTTGCTCCGGGTACAGTCCCCTCCGCTTCGCTCCGGGTACAGTCCCCTGCGCCTGAGGGGACTGGACCCAAAGGGGACTGTCCCCGGGAGGCGGCCCAGATCCTGCCGGGGACAGCCGCCTTCGCTGCGCTGCGGGGACAGTCCCCTGATGCTTTGCCGGGGGCCTGTTCGCTGGACAGGGCCCGGCACCGAGTCTAAAACCGCGAAACCGCTGGCTTGGCGGCGCTTGCGCCGGTTTTGCCTGGCCTGATGGCCGCCAACGGCGCCGGGCCGCGGGGCCGGGGTCGAAGGCGGGGCCGGGACCAGCTCTTTGGAAGCCTTCCAACTTGCGGCGCAAGCCTCTGCGCAATAGATAGATATCATGAACACCGGAACCGAGATCCGCGCCGCCTTCCTGGACTACTTCGCCAAGCACGGCCACGAGGTCGTTGCCTCGTCGCCGCTGGTGCCGCGCAACGACCCGACGCTGCTCTTTACCAACGCCGGCATGGTGCAGTTCAAGAACGTCTTCACCGGCAACGAGACCCGGCCCTACCAGCGCGCGGTCACGGCGCAGAAGTGCGTGCGCGCCGGCGGCAAGCACAACGACCTGGAGAACGTCGGCTACACGGCGCGGCACCACACCTTCTTCGAGATGCTGGGCAACTTCTCGTTCGGCGACTACTTCAAGGAGCTGGCGATCGAGCTGGCCTGGAGCCTGGTCACCAAGGAATACGGCCTGGCCAAGGACCGCCTCCTGGTCACGGTCTATGCCGAGGACGACGACGCCTTCAAGCTCTGGCGCAAGATCGCCGGCCTGCCCGAGGAAAAGATCATCCGCATCCCGACCTCGGACAACTTCTGGGCCATGGGCGACACCGGCCCCTGCGGGCCCTGCTCGGAGATCTTCTACGACCACGGCCCCCATATCGCCGGCGGCCCGCCCGGCAGCCCGGACGAGGACGGCGACCGCTTCATCGAGATCTGGAACCTGGTCTTCATGCAGTTCGAGCAGCTCGAGCCGGGCAAGCGGGTAGAGCTGCCCAAGCCCTCGATCGACACCGGCATGGGCCTGGAGCGCATCGCCGCCGTGCTGCAGGGCAAGCACGACAACTACGACACCGACCTGCTGCGCGCCCTGATCGAGGCCTCGGCCGAGGCCTCGAACACGCATCCCGACGGGCCGCACGCGGTCTCGCACCGGGTCATCGCCGACCACCTGCGCGCCACCGCATTCCTGGTCGCCGACGGCGTGCTGCCGTCGAACGAGGGCCGCGGCTACGTGCTGCGCCGCATCATGCGCCGCGCCATGCGCCACGTGCACAAACTGGGCGTGCGCGAGCCGATGATCTGGCGCCTGGTGCCGGCGCTGGTCGGCATGATGGGCGGCCACTACGGCGAGCTGCGCCGCGCCGAGGCGCTGATCGCCGAGACCCTGAAGCTCGAGGAGGGTCGCTTCGCCCAGACCCTCGACCGCGGCCTGCGCATGCTGGAGGAGGAGCTCGGCAAGCTGGGCGAGGCCCAGGCGCTGCCCGGCGAGGCCGCCTTCAGGCTCTACGACACCTACGGCTTCCCGCTCGACCTGACCCAGGACATCCTGCGCGGCCAGGGACGCGGCGTCGACAGCGCCGGCTTCGAGGCTGCCATGGCGGCGCAGCGCGCGGCGGCGCGCAAGGCCTGGGCCGGCTCCGGCGAGGCGGCGACCGAGGCGCTCTGGTTCGATCTGCGCCAGCGCCTGGGTGCCACCGAGTTCCTCGGCTACGACACCGAGATGGCAGAGGGTCAGGTGCTGGCCATCGTGGTCGACGGCAAGGAGGTCAAGCAGGCTTCGGCCGGCCAGGCGGTCGCCGTCATCACCAACCAGACTCCCTTCTACGGCGAATCCGGCGGCCAGATGGGCGACAGCGGCGTGCTGTTCAGCGCCGAGGGTGCGAGCGTCGCGGTCGCGGACACGCAGAAGAAGCTGGGCGACCTGCACGTGCATTACGGCAAGGTCAGCGAGGGCACGCTGAATGTGGGCGAGGCGGTCGAGCTGCGCGTCGATAGCGGGCGTCGCAACGATTTGCGCGCGCATCACTCCGCCACCCACCTGCTGCACGAGGCGCTGCGCCGCCGGCTCGGCGAGCACGTGACGCAGAAGGGCTCGCTGGTGGCGCCCGACCGCCTGCGCTTCGACTTCTCCCACCCCAAGCCGCTGACGCCCGAGGACATCGCCGCGATCGAGGCGCTGGTCAATGACCGCGTGCGGCGCAACGCCGAGGTGGCGACCCACTTCATGACGCCGGACGAGGCGGTCGAGCAGGGCGCGCTCGCGCTTTTCGGCGAGAAGTACGGCGACGAGGTGCGCGTCGTCTCGATGGGCGGCGAGGACGTGTCCAAGGGCCCCGGCCGTCCCTATTCGACCGAGCTCTGCGGCGGCACCCACGTGCGCCGCACCGGCGACATCGGCTTCTTCAAGATCACCGGCGAGTCGGCGCTGGCCGCCGGCGTGCGCCGCATCGAGGCGGTGGCCGGTGCCGCGGCGCTCGACTA
>JBHJOF010000301.1:0-7721 GCA_050330055.1 Kiloniellales bacterium | reverse complement strand
TCGTGGATCATCTCGGGCACCCCTTCCATGCATTGCGACGCGGTGACGACATGGGCGCCCGCCTCCATCAGCTCCGCCACGCTGCGTCCGTCGCGGGCGCCCTCGACGACGAAGTCGGTGATCAGCGCCACAGCCTCGGGATGGTTGAGCTTGACGCCGCGCTCCAGCCGGCGCCGCGCGACCACGGCCGCCATGGCGATCAGCAGCTTGTCCTTCTCTCGTGGCGTCAGGTTCATCGCCTCTCCCCCGCTTGTTTCGTCGTCACAGCGCCCATATCCTGGGCAAGGGCCGCCCGTCGCTGAGTATGCCGAGGGCAGGAACCAGGGCCTGCCGCAGGGCATAGCCGTCCTCGGCGACGATGCGAGCAAGGAGCTTGCCATCCCACGCGCTGGCGCCGGCGGTTTCCGGCAGAACGTCTCGCAGCGGTGTCAAGTAGCGCTCAGCCTCCTCGGCGAAGAGCGCGATGGTAGCGACCGCACCGCCGCCGTCCGCCACCGCCGGGCGTGCCAGCAGTTGGGCGACCGGCCCCGCGAAGCGCAGGCGGTCGGCGAAGACCAGGCGCCCGGCGCGGCGCACCGTCCAGTGATCTCGCAGCTGCGCCCGTCGGACCGTCTCGCCCATGGCGCGGCGGCCGAAGATGACGGCCTCGAGCGCCAGCAGGCGCGCATCGTCGGCAAGCTCGACCGTCAGGCAGCGCTGCAAATTGCCACCGTCGAACAGGATGGTCTCCTGCGGCAGCCAGGCGAGCGACGCGCCCGGCCCCACGCGCAAGACGGTCTCGACCCGCGCCGGCTCGCTGCCGAGCGCGCGGTAGACCTTTTCGCAGGCCTGGGTCGTGACGGTCGCCGCGGTCGCTGCCTCCAGCTCGATTTCCCAGTCCAGCGCGTCGCCGCCGGTCAGGCCGCCGGCCGTGTTGATCAGCACCGCCTCGCTAGGGCCGCCGCCGTGGACGCGCGGCAGCAGGATGCGGGCCGCCCCCTGCTGGTGCAGGCGCGCGAGCACGGTTGCGCGCTCCGCGACCTTGAAGCCGAGACGACCCAGGCCGCGCGTGCGTTCGAGTTGCGCGGCCGGGGCCGCCGCCCGCTGCCGTAGAGGCGCATCGCCGCCCAAGCGCACCGTCAGCCCTCCGTTCGCCATGCCATGCCCCTTGCGAGAAGCGGTCCTGCCGCAGCCTAGTGCAAGGAGGCCCATTGTCCCAGGGGGGCGGTCACGGTGCGCGCGACGCACGTCGGGCCCTGGGATAGTGGGCCACCCTTGCCGCAGCGGGCCCCTGGCCCCTATGATGCTGCTAGGCTGCGACCGGCGCCGTGATCCGCCCCCTGGGACGAAGGGCCGCCGGTCCCGTCATGCAGGAGCCTGCCATGGCCTTACGCTCAACCACCGCAGCCTTGCCCGCCGCCCTCGTGCTCGGCGCGCTGCTCGCCGCCTGCGCGACGGACGAGCAGGCGGGGTTGGAGCAATGGAGCGGCCGTCACTTCTATCCGCAGGAATACTGCGTGGGCGTCTACGACGGGCGCTATGACGATTGGCCGGACTACTGGCATCTCCGCCGCTGGTGCGACCGTCGCGAGATGCAGGGCGACGTCTTTCTCTAGGCACGCCGCGGCTTGATGCCGGGCGAGCCGTCATGGACCTGACCACCACGCTCGTCGTTCTCGGCCTGGCCGTCGCCCTCGCCGGCTTCGCCAACTACAAGATGCGGCAGCCGAGCGAGCCGGGGCGGCCGCGCTGGGTGCCCTATACGGGACTGCAGTTCGTCGGGCTGTTGCTGATCGTGCTAATGCTGGCGCACCTGGTCACGCTCCTGACCGGCACGCCGCTGGTCGGACGCCTGTCGCGTTAGCGGCGGCGCAAGGTGCGACTCAGGTCCAGCTGACGCGACCCTCGATCGGATAGGCCGGATCGTTGTAGCCCGCCGTCGAGGGATGGCCGGTGGTGACGAAGCCGTCGACCAGCGCCTCGTCCTCGGCGGTGAAGTCGTGATCGAGCGCGCCCAGATAGTCCTCCCACTGCGCCCCGGTGCGCGGCCCGGCGACCGGAGCCGTGACCAGGCGGTTGTTGAGCAGCCAGCGCAGGGCGAACTGGCCGGGCGTCATGCCGCGCGCCTCGGCGTGCGCCTTGATCTTCTGGGCGATCACAAGGGATTCGCGGCGCCACTCGGTCTGCATCATGCGCTTGTCCTCGCGCGCCGCGCGGCTGTCTTCGCCCGGTGCCCTGTCGGGATCGTACTTGCCGGTCAGGACGCCGCGCGCCAGCGGGCTGTAGGGCGCCACGCCCAGGCCGTAGTAGCCGCAGGCCGGCAGGTGCTCGACCTCGGGCATGCGGTTCATGGCGTTGTAGTAGGGCTGGCTGACGACCGGCCGGTCGACGCCGAGCCGGTCGCAGAGCCGCACGATCTCGGCGATGCGCCAGGAGCGGAAGTTGCTGACCCCGAAATAGCGGATCTTGCCGTCGCGGATCAGCTGGCCGATCGCGCTCACTGTCTCCTCGAGCGGAGTCGCGTGGTCTTCCTTGTGCAGGTAGTAGACGTCGATGGCATCGGTGCCGAGCCGGCGCAGGCTCGCCTCGGCAGCCTGCAGCAGCCATTTGCGGCCGAGGCCGCGCCGGTTGGGGGCCTTGCCCATCGGATTGCCGACCTTGGTCGCCAGCACCCACCAGTCGCGCTCGGCGGCGATGGCGCGGCCGACGATCTCCTCGGAAACCCCATCGTTGTAGACGTCGGCGGTATCGATGAAGTTGACTCCGGCTTCGCGCGCGCGGGCGATGATGCGCGCCGAGCTCGCCTCGTCGGTCTGCCCGCCGAACATCATGGTGCCGAGGCAGAGCGGCGAGACCCTGACGCCACTGCGCCCGAGACGGCGATAGTCCATGGCTTTCCCCTTCCTTTGCCCGGTCTCTATTCAGGCCTGCCAATCCCATCTACGACTGGCCTGCGCCTTCGCGTGCGTTCCATGTCGGAATTTTTGACACGGATGATCACGGATGAACACGACCAGGCGCGAGCATTAGATCTTCGCTCGTCACTTGGAAATGCAGCTCTCAGTTAGTGTTCATCTGTGTTCATCCGTGTCAAAGCCAGCTTGTCATTGCCGGGCTTGACCCGGCAATCCAGGACAGTGAGGTAGCTTGGATCCGCGGGTCAAGTCCGCAGCTGTCCGGTTAGGGCTCGTTCACACCGACCCTGACGGGGTGGAGTGATTCGCTGCCCAAGACACCTCGAACGGCGCGCAATGGGCGCGTGGCGCTTGTGTGTCCAAAGTAGAGAGCTGAAATCAGGCGGCCTTGGGCAGCTTCGAGCCGACCGCCTCGGCGTCGGCGATGATGCTCTTGAGCAGTGCCTGGGTCTCCGGCAGCTCGACCCGGATCGCCGGGAAGTTCGGGACGTCGAGGCTTTTCTGCATCAGCAGGCCGTCGTTGTCGAGCCAGCGCGGCAGCAGGCCGCCGAGCCAGAAGCCTTGCCGGCGCAGCAGGGTGACGGCCGGGCCGCAGGCCGGCTCACCCAGGTTGAGCACCACCTGCAGCATGCGCCGGCCCGAAGCGCGCGCTTCCTCTTCGAGCTTGGCGACCTTGTCTTCCAGGTCGGCAGCGGCCTTGCGCACCAGGAGACGGGTCATGTCGAAGCGCGGCAGGTCGGTGGTGGTCGTCCGCGACAGCTTGACCCAGGGCATGCGGCCGCGCGGCGTTCGGTACTGGCGCTCCTCGCCCAGGCGCTTGAACAGGCCGGCCAGCACGCCGGCGTAGGGCGCCGGCAGATAGGCCGCCAGGCTCGGGTCCGAGCGGATCACGCGGTACTGGACCAGGGTGGCGACAGCGCCGTCGGACGACTGCTCGCGGTCGAACATGCGCGCCGGCACGTAGTCGATCTCGAAGCCGATGTCGCGGAAGTCGGAGCGGTGCAGCGCGCGCTGCGAGATGATGTGGTTGGTGAGCGCGGTGCCGAACACGCCGCAGCAGTTCGGATAGCTCTCGGCCGTTCTGATCAGATAGTCGGTCATGCTGGTCAGCAGCCCGTACCGGCGATGCTCCGGCAGCACGATGCCCTGGGCGATCTCGAACAGACCCGCATAGGGCGCCGAGCGCAGCAGCGCCAGATGGGCGACCAGCCGGCCATCCTCGTCCCGCGCCACGAAGGAGCGCAGGCTGCCGTCCTGGTTGGCCGTCACGAAGTAGCTGGGGTCGTAGACCCGGTCGGACAGGTAGTGGTCGCCGTAGACCGTCTTGAAGCCAGCCGCGATCGCTGATGCGTCTTCCGCGCGAAAGTCTTCGATAACGTAGCTGCCTGACGCAACCGCGGCGCTTCTGGCTGCGGAGAGCAAGGACTTCCCCCCGTATACCTGTCGTGGTAAAGCAACTCTTACGAACTACAGTGAAGCCTATATGACCTTTGCCTCAAATTAAAATAAAATTTTTCGTATGATTAAGAATGGTTAACAAACTTTCAAAAAAGTTACCACGATTTCCTATAAGGGGAATGCCACGGCCTGTTAATCGCGCGTAGCTATAGAAGACGCGGCAGCTGCAGCTTGGCTGGCGGAGAAGTGGACCAGCAGCAGCGAGCCATCGCTATCGGCGGCAGTCCGATCGTCTGGAATCTCTCAATTTGGTGGAAATTCAAAGGCCGAGAGGGCAGCGGCGGAGGGCGCTCGGACAGTTGCGACCGGCCCGCGCCGATGGCCGATATTGTGCTTATACAAACATTATTTGGCCGTTCAGGTCGAAGAAGACGGCGATCGCCAACTGATTGGTCACCTGGCCATCGACATCGCCCAGCGGCAGCAGCAACCGATGGTAGGAGATTCTGGCGTTCTGCGGGCGCCAGGTCATGGTGTCGGCGCGAAAGATCGGCCGGCCGGTTTCCAGGCAAAGTTCGTAGTCATTGACTACGTCGCCGCGCTGCGCCTTCGGGATCAGCGCCGAGAGCTTCTTGCCGGTGATCTCGAAGCCATAGAGATCGCGGTACGCGGTCCCGGCCTGGCGCAGCCGGAGTTCGGACAGCGTGGTGCCCTCGACCATGTAGATCAGCGGCCAGTGGCGCACGAAGTCGAGCGGATCAATGTCGGAGCGGGACGGAAAGGCACGTGCGCCGCGCTTCTCGTTCCAGTAGGTCAGCAGGTCGTGAAGCCGCTCGTCCGCCCAGGCAGGCAGCAGGTCCTCGTTCAGCTTCGCGCGCGCGACCATGGCATACCGCGGCTCGTGAGTCCTTGTGTCTAGCACTTGGGAGTGTCTAGCACCTCGGGGTGCGTGACGCTTCGGCCGGCATCTGCCGGACCGAATTCAACATGCCCAAGATACTAACGGTACAGACAGTGTCTCAACAGATTATGAGCCGGGCCAGAGCGCGGCAATGGCACTCGGCCGTGATCCGCCTCCATAATTTGCCCGGGAATCGAGCTTTTTCCTACCGTTCACCAGTAGAAACCGCAAACCATTATGATTCCGTCAATTGCAATGGGGTCCCCGCTAAGGCTTTCTTAACCTGCCTTACCGAATAGTGAACGCTTCGGCACCCTGCAGGAGAGAAGGCCTGATGGCCGACCGCGAAGAGCCGCGCGCACTGCGCGAGAGCATCGACCTGGATGAATGGCTTGCCGACCAGGCGGGCTTGGCGGGCGACGACCGCCGGGTTCGAGAGCTGGAAGCCCGCGTACGCGAGAAGCAGGCGCGGCTCAAGTCGCTCACCGACAGCAAATAGCCCCTTCTGCCGCAATCCGGGGCCTCCGGCGCAGCGCCGGACGGCAGTCTATACCGTTACGTCGAGACCTTGCCCGGTCGCGCCCCGTGCCTGTTACGGATCGGCCTTAACGCGGGATTAAAGCGGCCTCAGCGCAGCTCGCTGTAGCTCAGCGCCTGGCACTCCTGTTCCATGCGGAGCACCGCCCGGTAGGCACCGGCCGGCAGAACCTCCGCGCCCCGCAGCAGCAGCGCCTCGCGCGCCGCGGCCAGACTCGGATCGGCCAGGGCCGCGGCCAGGCCCGCCCGCAGGCGTTCGACCTGGTCCGATGGCGCTGCGGCTGGCGCGACGTAGGGCAGGCCGGGCGCGGCCTCGGTATAGGTGAGAACGCGCAGGCCGGCGACCGTCTCCGGCCGATAGCGCGAGATCAGGGCATAGGTCACGCAGTCGATCGCCGCGACGTCGGCGCGGCCCTCCGCCACGGCGGTCAGTGAAGCAGCGTGGCCGCCGGTCTCGACCAGCCCGCCGAAGAACGCCCCGCCGCCGGCCAGCGGCGCGACCCGGTGGCGCAGAGCATTGTAGCCGGACTGGGAATGGCGCGCGTTGAAGGCCGCCGTTGCGCCGCGCAGTCCGGCCAGGTCCCGGTCGGGATAATCTTGCCGCACGACAATGGCGCTGCTGTAGCTGGTCCCCTCACAGCCCGGCGCATCGTAGACGGGCGTCGCCACAACCTGCAGCACCCCGGCATAGGCGGTCATCAAGGGATAGCCGCAGGTCTGGCTGAGCAGCAGGTCCGGCGCCCGCCAGGCCGCGTCAAGGTCGTCCGGCCAGGAGAGCGCGTCGGGGACGCCCGCAAGGCCCGCGGCCCGCAGGGCGCGCGCCAGGCCGCGCCACCAGTCCTCGGCTGCCGGGCGCAGCTCCGGCAGGTCGTACATCGGCAGGCTGGCCACGGGCGGGCGGGCGCTCACGCCAGGCCGCCCTGCCGCGTCCCGGCATCGGCCCCTCCGGGATACTGCGCCAGGTCGTCGGCGATCTCGTAGTAGTCGCCCTTGTCGGCGACGTAGATGTGGCCGCGCGTCCGGAGGCCGCTCGGCTGGTCCAGGCTGCCCGCGGCGATCGCGACGTAGTCGAGCTCGCTCGGCTGCCAGAACAGGCTGGCGCCGCAGATCCGGCAGAAGCCGCGCCTGGCGCGCTCGGAAGAGGCGTACCAGGCCAGCCCCCCTTGCCGCAGCAGCACCAGGTCGCGCGTGCGGGCCGCCGCGTAGGCGGCGAAATGGCCGTGCGCGCGTCGGCACTGGCTGCAGTGGCAGTTCATCACGTCGCGCAGCGGGCCGGCCACGCGATAGCGCACGCCGCCGCAGAGGCAGCCGCCGCTGTGGCTATGGTCTGCTGTCATGCGCCCGTTCCAACTGTTGCGCCACGCCGTCCACCTCCAGCTCCTCGAGCAGCACGCCGAGGAAGCGGCCGATTTCCGGCGGTTGCACCACGGCGCCGCGGATCAGATTGTCGAACTGCTGGGTCATGGCGCGGAGGTGCTCGGTCGAGCTGAACACGAAGTACATGCCGCCGAAATAGACTGCGGCCCGCAACGGCCCGAAGATAGTGACCGGGACGCAGTAGTCCTGCAAACCGTTGAACAGGAACCAGCGGAAGGTCGGATAGAGTTCGTCGGTCAGCGCGATCATCCAGCGCAGCTGCTCGCGGCGAACCTTGGCCGACAGATCGCGCCAGATGCCCTCGCCGCGGGCGAACTCCTGCACCGACTGGTACGACGAGCAGACTTCCATGTCAGTCTCCGGCCGCCGGCTGTAGGCCAGGCGCATCTCCGCCATGCCCTGGTGCACCTGGGGGACGGTGCTGCCCTGGGCGCGGTACTCGTAGTCGATGACCGCCTCGATCTTGAGCAGGTCGGGCAGGGTCGAGGGCACGTAGCGGATCTTGTAGCCGGCCGCCTCGGCGTGCCAGCGCACCAGGCGTTCGTTGAGAGTGTAGGCGATGCCGAGCTCGTTGAGCCCGTCCCTGACCGCGGCGAAGAAATCCTGGCTCGCCT
>JBHJOF010000300.1:0-20167 GCA_050330055.1 Kiloniellales bacterium | reverse complement strand
GCCGAAAGGGCAGAATGGAAAAGCAAGTCTCCGCCACTCCGTAACCACTGCTTTGCCCACTGCAACAAGGCCCTATAGCAGATCGCCAGTGATTAAACCGGACAGCAGTGGCCTTCGCCAACCATGACGGTCGGTGTGAACGAGCCATAACCGCACAGCCGTGGGCTTGACCCGGCAATCCAGGAAATCTGCGAGCAAACTCTGGATGCCCGAATCTTCGCCCGGGCATGACAGCAGGTGGGCCGCCTTGATATCTAAGCCCCGATCGGGCCGCCGTCGTCGTTGGTGATCGCCAGCACGGCCGGTCGCGGCGGCATGGCGTCGTCGAAGTCCGGCCAGCGCGTCGTCGGGTCGGCGAAGGTCGAGTCGCGACCGAAGGGGGCGTAGTCTTTGGCCCCTTCGATCGCCGGATGCTGCACCACCAGGAACAGGCTGCGGTCGTCCGGAGTGAAGATCGGGCCGCAGAGCTCTGCGCCGACCGGCACGCGGAAGAACATCCTGCCGGTGCCGCGCCCTTCGCCCGCCGTCTCCAGGTGCCACAGGCCGTCCGCAGTGCCAGACTTGGACCATTCGGGTCCCTGGTCGGTGGCGACCCAGAGGTTGCCGAGGGCGTCGGCCGCGCAGTTGTCCGGCGAGGCGAACCAGCCGTGCTCCGAGGTCGCCGGGTTCCACAGCGCGCCGACCTCGGCGACGCGCGGGTTGCCGCGCTTGACCAGGACGAGGCAGGGCGCCGGCATCGCGCGCGCCGGGTTAATAGGACAGCGCCGCCTGCGGGAAGGCGTGGATCGCCTCGCGGCCCAGCAGGTGGGCCTGGAAGCCGCGCGGGAACAGGCCGGCCACGGCCGGGTCAAGCACGTTTAGCCCGCCGGTGTAGGCGCCAAAGGCCGGCATGATGAGGCGCCGGCCGTCGCTGACGAAGCAGCGGCAACTGACCCGCCCGGCGCGCAGCCGGACGGCGGCCTTGGGATGGAAGTGGCCGGAGACCTCGCCGGCCGCCGTCGCCAGCGGTCTCGCCTGGTGGCGGAACACCAGGGCGCCCAGCGTCACCTCATGCTCGACACGGCCGCCCCAGTCGGCCGGCGGCACGGGATCGTGGTTGCCGCAGATCCAGGTCCAGTCGTAGCGCGCCGTCAGGCCGCGCAGGGTCGCGGCGTCGCGCGGCGCCAGGCGCTCGGCCGCCGTGCCGTCGTGGAAGCTGTCGCCGAGGCAGATCACGCGCTCGGCGCCGTGCCGCCCGGCCGCCTCGGCCATGCGCGCCAGGCTGGCGGCGGTGTCGTAGGGCGGCAGCAGCTGGCCGCGCGCTGCGAAGGCCGAGCCCTTCTCCAGGTGCAGGTCGGCCACCACCAGCGCCCGCCGCTCCGGCCAGTAGAGCGCGCCCGAAGGGTCGCAGAGCAGGTGCACGCTGTTCACAGTCAGCGCAGAGTTGCCGTTCATTCCGGCGTTGGTCACGATAGGCTATCCATGGAATGGCTGGTCATTTCCCGGGCCTCACCCTTCGACAGGCTCAGGGTGAGGAGGGCTTGTGCTGGAACAGCACAAGCCCCTCATGCTGAGCTTGTCGAAGCATGAGGCAAGGCGAGGTAGCAAGGGTCGCGCAAGCTCGTCGCATCGCTCAAATAGCCAGCTCCGCCTGCTCGACTCCGTCGGGTCCATTGGCCATGACCTCGGCGATCAAGGCCTCGGCGCCTTCGTTCAGCAGCACGTCGAGCGCGGAACCATAGACTTGCTCCTTGCCGATCTCCAGCAGGATGGGCACGGCCAGCGGCGAGACGCGCTCCAGCGCGCGGTGCAGGATGCGCCCCTTCACGCGCGCCAGCATGTCGGCCAGGCGGCGGATGTCGGTCAGGCCGCCGGCCGCTTCGGCGCGCGTCGCGCGCAGCAGCACGTGGTCGGGCTCGTGCTTGCGCAGCACGTCGTAGATCAGGTCGGCGTTGAAGGTGACCTGGCGGCCGGTCTTCTCCTGGCCGGGATGGCGCCGCTAGATCAGGCCGGCGATCACCGCGATCTTGCGGAAGGTCCGGCGCAGCATGGAGGACTCGGCCATCCAGGCCTCCAGGTCGTCGCCCAGCATGTCCTGGTCGAACAGGGCATCGATATCGACCGCCTGCTTCAGGCTCCAGACCGCGATCACGTAGTCGGTGGCGACGAATCCGAGCGGGCTGAGCCCTGCGCGCTCCATGCGCTTGGTCAGCAGCATGCCCAGCGTCTGGTGCGCATTGCGGCCCTCGAAGCAGTAGGCGACCAGGAACGCCTTCTCGCCGCGCGGAAAGGTCTCGACCAGAAGGCCGTCGCGCGGCGGCAGGATCGAGCGCCAGCGCTGCAGCCGCAGCCACTCGGTCACGGCGGGCGGTAGGTCGCGCCAGGCGCGCGGCTCCTCCAGCATGGCCCGCACGCGATCGGCCAAGTGGGTGGAGAGCGGCAGGCGGCCGCCCTCGTAGGCGGGGATCTGCGGCTCGCCGCCGGCGGCGCGGCTGGCGATCGCCGTGTTGTCGCGCAGGCCCTCGAAGCACAGCAGCTCGCCGGCGAAGAGGAAGGCGTCGCCGGGCCGGAGGCCGTTGATAAAGTACTCCTCGACCTCGCCCAGGACGCGGCCGCGGCCGAGCCGCACCATGATCTTGGGCGCCTCGACGATGGTGCTGACGTTCATGCGGTAGCGCTGCACGTGGCGCGGATGGGCGACCCGGTAGCGGCCCACGCGGTCGCGGCTGAGGCGGCGGTAGCGCTCGTAGCTCTTGAGCGCGTAGCCGCCCGTCGCCACGAACTCGAGCACGTCGTCGAAGTCCCGGCGCGGCAGGGTGGCGTAGGGCGCTGCGCAACGTATCTCGTGATAGAGCGCGTCGGCCTCGAAGGGGCCGCTGCAGGCGGTGCCGAGGATGTGCTGCGCCAGCACGTCGAGCCCGCCGGGCCGCGGCGGCTCGCCATCGAGCGTGCCGGCGCGCACGCCCTCGAGCGCGGCGCGGCACTCCAGCACCTCGAAGCGGTTGGCCGGCACCAGCAGCGCCCGGCTCGGGCTGTCGAGCCGGTGGTTGGCGCGGCCGATGCGCTGCAGCAGGCGCGACACGCCCTTGGGCGCGCCGATCTGCACCACCAAGTCGACTGCGGCCCAGTCGATTCCCAGGTCGAGCGAGGAGGTCGCCACCACGGCGCGCAGCGCGCCGCGCGCCATGGCCGCCTCGACCTTGCGGCGCTGCTCTGCCGCCAGGCTGCCATGGTGCAGGCCGATCGCCAGGCCGTCCTCGTTCAGGCGCCAGAGCGCGTTGAAGACCAGCTCGGCCTGGGCCCGGGTATTGACGAAGACCAGGGTGGCGCCGGCGCGGCGGATGCGCTCGTAGACCTCGTTTAGCGCATGCAGCGCCATGTGGCCGGCCCAGGGCAGCTCCTCGCGGGTGGTCAGGATCTCGACCTCGGCCTTGGCGCCGCTGCGTCCCGTGACCCGGTGCACAGTGGGATGGCCTCGATCGTCGTAGGCCCGGCCGGTCGGGCTGAGCCAGGCGGCGAGCGCGTCCGGGTCGTGCACCGTGGCCGAGAGCCCGACCCGGCGGCAGCCCGGCGCCAGTCCCTGGAGCCGGGCCAGCCCCAGCGCCAGCAGGTCGCCGCGCTTGGCCCCCGCCAGCGCGTGCAGCTCGTCGATCACCACACAGGAAAGCCCGGCGAAAACCTGCGGCGCATCGGGATAGGACAGCACCAGGGCCAGCGATTCCGGCGTGGTCATCAGCATCTGCGGCGGGCTGCGGCGCTGGCGCTGGCGCTTGCTCTGCGGCGTATCGCCGGTGCGGGTCTCGCAGGCGATCGCCAGGTCGAGCTCCTCGATCGGCTGGGTCAGGTTGCGCTGGATGTCGACCGCCAGCGCCTTCAGCGGCGAGATGTAGAGCGTGTGCAGGCCGGCGGTCGGCCGCTCTGCCAGCTGGATCAGGCTGGGCAGGAAGCCGGCCAGGGTCTTGCCTCCGCCCGTCGGCGCGATCAGCAGCGCCGACTGGCCCGCGCGGGCTGCTTCCAGCATCTCGAGCTGGTGCCGGTGCGGCCGCCAGCCGCGCCCGGCGAACCAGGCGGCAAAGCGCGGCGGCAGGCTCCCGGTCGGGAGGTTGCCGGACACTGGCGCTGGTGCAGCGGTCGATTCGGCGAGGCTGGACACGCCCTCAGGATAGCGCCGGCGGACTGGGGGGGAAGCGCTCTCTTAGGGGCAGCCTCGACCCACGAGAGGCGCTGAAAGGGACTCCCGTCGGAGTCAGAGGTTCCCGCCGCCGGTCGCGATGCCTTCCCACTTGGGCGCGCTGAGGCACTCGGTGAAGGCGGAGAACATGATGTTGAAGGCGATGCTGACGCGCTCCTCGCTGCTCATGTTGCGCCCGACGCCGTGGCGGAACCAGGCGGGAAAGAGCACCAGCCGGCCGGGCGGCGTGCGCAGCTCGAGGCGGCGCAGGTTGTAGGGATTGGGCTGCTTGACCCGCGGCGCGATGACGTTGGTCTCGGGCCTCGGATCGTAGAACGACAGGCTGTCGCCGCCCGGCGCTGTCTTCACGTAGTAGACGCCGCTCAGGTAGTTATTGGGGTGATTGTGCGGCGTATGCGGCTCGCCGGGCGGGTTGATGTTGGCCCAGCAGCCGGTGATCTCGAAACCCTCGTGCTCGACTTGCAGGATCTCCATCACCCGGCTCGCCGCCTCGTTGATGTAGCCGACCAGCTCGGCGAACTCGGACAGGCGGTGCAGACGCTGGTCGGTCTGCCAGGTCTGGCCCGGCTGCAGCGGCGGGCGTGGCGTCAAGAGGGCGTCCAGCTTGGCCAGCAGGCGTCGGTTCATCGGCTCGGCGAGCTCCGGCGCCAAGTCGTAGGACCAGACCATGGTCGCGAAGAAGGGGATGGCCTGGACGTCCCGGAAAGTCATGGCGGCAAGGTCATGGCCGAAGGTCAGGGGGGCCTGGCCGGCTCAGCCGTCGGGATGCGGCTCGCGGGCGAAGACGCGCCGCACCAGCGGCTCGAAGGCCTCCAGCGGCAGGGTGTCGTAGTCGGGATCGAAGGAGGTCTGGTCCCAGCGGGCACAGAACTCGGCGCAAGCCTCGAAGTGCGGATGGCCGCGGAACTGCTCGCGCGCGTTGCGGTCGCCGCCGCTGTGATGCCAGAAGTAGTAGCCCTGGAAGACGCCGTGGTGGCGGACGATCCAGTGGGTCCGCTCGCTGACGTAGGGGCGCAGCACGGCGGCGGCGAGCTGGCTGTGGTTGTCGGGCGCGATCACGTCGCCGATGTCGTGCAGCAGGGCGGCCACCACCATCTCCTCCTCGGCGCCGTCGCGCTGGGCCCGGGTCGCGCTCTGCAGCGAGTGCTGGTAGCGGTCGATCTGGTAGCCCAGGGTCGGCCCCTGCATGAGGCGCAGCAGGCCCAGCACGTTGTCGACCAGGTGCTGCTGCTTGTGCTGCTCCCAAAGGCGCCCGAGAAAGGCGTAGTCCGCCGCCGTTCCCTGGTCCATACGCGTGAAGCTGACGGTCTGCATGGGCGCGATCCTCTCCAAATCCGATCCCGGTCCAGCCAGAAGTCAGTCTGCCCGTGCCGGCCGCCCCCTGTCCATGGCCGTCTAAAGGAGAGCTGGATCGGGATCGCGGCCGCCTGTGCGCGAAGTCACAACACCGCTCCCCCCGGGACGGTATGATCGTAAGCCTACAAGCGCCGCTCGCCGGGGGGCCGGAAGGGCGCGCAGGTGAGGGGGAGGCAGGCCCTATGGCCAAGAGGAAGAAGGCGGTCAAGTCGGCGGGCCGCAAAGCGAGGGAGTTGATCGAAGTCTTCTTCGCCACCAACCGCTTCGTCGAGGGCACCGACGCCAATCCAACCTTCGGCCCCGGCTTCCACAGCAAGGGGCCGCACTACCTGCGCTTCGGGCGCGCCGAGGTGATGCCGCCGCGTAAAGACGGCGACGACTTCGAGGTATCGTCGATCCGGCTTGCTCCGGAGCAGATCGGCACAATGGGTGTCGAGAGACAGCTGGGCAGCGAGCAGATCTTCGAAACGCTGCGCCGTATCATGGCCGAAGGCGACGGCGAGACGCTGATCTACCTGCACGGCTATGCCAACACCATGCAAAGCGCGCTCGAACGCGCCGCCGAACTGAAGGTGCGCTATCAGCACGACACTAAGAAGCCGCTGACCGTCTTCGCGTTCTGCTGGCCGACCGATGGGCGTATGGTGCCGTTTCTGTCCTACCACAGCGATCGCAACGACGCGCGCATGTCCGGCATCGCAATCGCGCGCGCCATGCTTCGCCTGCGCGACTGGCTCGCCAAGCTGCGCGAGCAGGCGGCGGAACAGGGTGAACGCGAGCGCTGCACCAAGCGGCCTCATCTGGTGGCCCACTCGATGGGCAACTACGCGCTGCGACACGCAGTCCAGGCGGTGCGCAGCGAGATGACCGGCAATCTGCAGCGTCTGTTCGATCAGGTCTTCCTGATGGCCTCGGACGAGGACGACGACACTCTGGAGAAGGACTACAAGCTCGGCATCCTTCCTGACCTCTGCAAGGCGGTGCACGTCTACTATGCGACCAAGGACGTGCCGCTCGACGAGCTGGCCGACATCACCAAGATGCTGCCGGACCGGCTCGGGACCGAAGGGCCGCGCAGCAAGGATGGCCTGCATCGCAAGATCAACCTGGTCGACTGTACCGACGTTGCCTTTACCAAGCTGACGCATGGCTGGCACCAGTACTATCGCCTGCGGCACGAGGTCTACGAGGATGTCCGCCAGGTTCTAGCCGGGGCGGCGCCCCGCGAGATCATTGGCCGGGAGTTCCTGCCGGAGGAGCGCTCCTATCGCATCATTCCCCTCGGTGAGCGCGTGGCGGTGTCGGCCGCGCGGCCGGCGGCGCGGCGGGGGGGCGGCAGTCTGCGTCACGTTCCAGCTGGGCGGGCAGCGTCGTGAGGCGATCCGGAGCGATGGCCCGGGCGCAGTCAGGCCGCGCGGCGCGGCTGATTAGGGAGGGAACAACCATGCTGGGACGCAGTTTCCTGATCGCGCTGGCCTTGGTGCTTGGCGCCTGCAGCCAGATTCCGGTCAGCGAGCTCACGCAGTACCGGGCCGCCTTCGGCCAGGTCGAGGAGACCTCGGAAAGCGTGCTGGTCGAGTTCGACCAGGCCCTCGAACAGTCGCGCAGCATCGTCGCCGTCCGCGAGACCGAGGCGGCGGAGGAGGGCGCCGCGCGGGTGGCACCTTATCCCATCGAGTTCAAGGAGTTCCTGAAGCAGCTCGGCCCGCCGGACGGCCGGGACATCGAGACCCGGCGGCGGGCGCTCCGCGTGGTCGCGCAGTACAACGACGTGCTGACCCAACTCGCCGAGGGCAAGTCGGTCGAGTCCGTCCGCGCTTCAGCCGGCGGCCTGGTCCAGGGACTCGGCAAGTTCGTGGTCGCTGCCTCGGGTGCGGCGATTCCGGGGCTCTCCGCCCTGACCAGCCTGGCCGAGACCCTGGCGGCGCAGATCGAGAAGGCCCGGCTCCGTGCCGAGTTCGAGAAGGCCGTCAGGGAAGGCGCGCCGTTGGTCGACGGCATTCTCGATGCCTTCATCGAGGACGCGAGCGACCACTACAAGCTGCGCGCCGTGATCGCCAGCGAGCAGCGCACGCTGATCGTGGAGGATGCCGTCACGCAGGTGCGTGGCTTGCGCGACCTGCTGCAGGGACATGCGGCGCCGGACATGGACCTGGTAGCCGTGCAGGACCAGCTCAACACGACCCTGCTGCCGCTGCGCGGCGAGCTGCGGCCTTCCGGCTATCCCTACCAGGTCGCGAGCTGGCCGGGCGGCGGCGCTGCCTTCACCAGCGTCGAGGCCAACCAGCTGCAACAGCTGCTCAAGGAAGCCGGCCGCGCCGCCGCCTCCTACGTCCAGAACGTCCAGGAGATCCGCGCCCTCGGCGGGGCTCTGGCCAAGTACCGGCAGATGCTGACCAGCACCAAGGCGGCGCTGCGCCAGCTCCGCCAGGCACTGGATAGGCCGCAGAAGCTGGAGGTGG
The DNA here is from genome assembly GCA_050330055.1 of Kiloniellales bacterium. Taxonomy (GTDB): domain Bacteria; phylum Pseudomonadota; class Alphaproteobacteria; order Kiloniellales; family JAKSDN01; genus JBHJOF01. The sequence continues at coordinate 12,178 of JBHJOF010000300.1, read as the reverse complement.
TGGCCGAGGAAATGCTGACGCTCGCCTTCGGCGTGAAGAGCGATCTGGCGCGCCTGCACGCGGCCTTCACCGGCACGACGCCGACACCGTAGCGCCAAGCGCATAGCGAAAAGGGGAGGTGGAAGCCATGGCGGACGACGGCAAGGCGATCAAGCAGCTCTACGACGAGAGCATAGAGGAGGTGCAGCGGGTACTGTTCTCACTCGATGCGACCGATGCGGAGCGCAAGGTCGCCAGGCAGTCCTTGCGCAAGCTGACGGCCTTGCTGCTGGCGCAAACCATCAAGACCGTCGAGGGACGCACCGCGCTGTTGAACGGCCTGATCGACGAGCTCGGCAAGGTGATCGAGAAGATCAAGGTGAAGCCGCCTTTGCAGAACGTCCTCGACAGGCTGAACGGCGCCGTCGCCAAGGCGAAGAAGCTGCTGGATCAGCAGGGCAAGACAAACGCCTAGCCGCAACCTGTCCGGGCCCAGCTTAGTGAATGCAAGGATGTTTGCTGCCAGATTGTCACAGCGTGTTGCGAGCCGTCGGCAGGTTACCCTAGAGCGGACATTCGGATGTGTCAGTCTACCGTCGTGGATTGACCCACTTCGGGAACCAACGCTGCGGCCGGGTACCTCTGAAAGAGCGGATGGCGTGCTGAAGATCAGCGTGCTATCGCATTGAAGCGCCATTCCGATCAAGGACACGCCGCCGCTACATGGGTGTCACCGGTGCGCGGATAGCGGTATCCGGCGGCGGTACAGAAGAGTGGCACGCGCTCGGTTCGCCCAAAGACCGCCGCGTAAGCCTCATAGTCGCCGTTGACCGATGGCACGTTCTGGGCGGCCAGGCTGTCCCGGTCAATCTGGAAAATAGCAAAATGAAGATGGCGCCCGCAGAGTGGCTGGCCGGCGTTGCTGCCGCAGGGGGTAAAGCCCACGTCGCCCTCGATGCCGATGGGCTGACCCGCCTCGACCCAGTCGTCCTCGGAAAGACCAGCGAAGCCGCGCACGCTGTTCTGCTCCATGTGGGCATATAGCGTCCATTCGTTGCACTTGCCGAGGCCATTGGAACACCTGCGACACTCGCTCGGCTGCGGAGTCCCGGAGGCGAACCTATCCACTGGCTGGCAGTAGTCGAGCGGGTGCTCGATCCAGACGTAGTTGTTGGTGGTGGCCGAGCTGTCGCCACTGTCCTTGATCTCCCGCACCCAGCCAGACTCGGCTGCGACCAGAACTTGACGCGATTGCGCCGCCCGCAGGTCGAACATTTTCTCGGGCGGGTTCTGATGGTTCTTGTGATCGGCAGTAATGGTCAATTCGGTTCCGTCGGCGTAGGGCAGGCGATAGGGCCGATCGGTACAGGCAGCTGTCAGGATCAGAGCAGCGAAAATGAAATGGCGCATGTGGAACCCCCTGCTCGGTCCGCATCGCAGTCATGGCGCATAAAGGCTGCGTTGACTGCTGCTGCCTCAACCCGGACTGTTGTAATCGGAGTGAAGGTGCTTTAGCACGGCAAACATCAAGCACAATACGAACGCTCAAGACTCTACCGGGCTAAAGAACAGATGTTATGTGAAGTATGTCACATTTCATATGGTTCTTGATCGTCAGTATAAATCTTCACTCTGCTCAGGAGGAATCTTATGTCCAAACTGCATATTCCCGCGCGAACGCTCGCCGCACTGACGCTACTGGCGACGCTTTCAGCAACAGCCGCGCACGATACCGCTGCCCAGAACTACAACGGCGAACCATCAGAGGATATCTCGACGCGCGTCCAGGGCCTCCTGGTGGAAGCCGCGTTTCCCTCGTCAAAGGCGCTGGCCTACGTGTTGGCGACGCTGCCGGGCGTGGACGGTGGGCGCTTGCCGCTTTCGGTCAGAATCGACGTTCCCCCGGACCCGAACGAGCCGGTCTCGATCGTTCACAGTTGCGTCTTTGGTCCGCAAATCTGCGAGCCGTTCTTTACCGCGTGCGAGCGGCTCGGCGGCGAAACGAGCGAAACCACCTGCGAGCTACCGCGGTTCGATCCACCACCGCCACCGCCACCGCCCGGGAACTGAAGTCGCTGGGTAGGCCCTCGAAGCTGACGTCCGGAGTGCCCGCACTCACGCCTCGACCGGCCGCCGCCGGCGCCGCCGGCCCTGCTCGCCGCTCTCGCCGCTCGCCGCCGTCTTGCGCGGCGGCAGGGTCAGCACCTTTTCCAGGTTGGGATAGCTCGCCGTCGAGTGCGGGATGCCCATGGCCTGGACGAAGTGCTCCTGGAACCTGGGCTCGACCGCGGTCTCGATCTTCTCGACCCGGCGGATCACCTCCTCGATCTGGTCGCGCGCTTTCTGGTTCAGCAGCGCGATGCGGGCGCCGGTGCCGGCCGCGTTGCCGGCCGAGAAGACCTTGTCGAGCGGGCAGTCCGGGATCATGCCCAGCGCCATGGCGTACTTGACGTCGATGTGGCTGCCGAAGGCGCCGGCCAGCACGATGCGGTCGACTGTCTCGATGCCCAGGTGGTCCATCAGCAGGCGGGCGCCGGCGTAGAGCGCCGCCTTGGCGAGCTGGATGGCGCGCACGTCGTTCTGCACGATGCTGATCTCCGGCTCGCCCTCGCGGATCAGGTAGGAGTAGGTGCGGCCCTCGGCCCGGATGCGCGGGCTGCGCGCCGCCATGGCGCCGTCGATGGTCCCGTCGGCGGCCAGGATGCCGTTCAGGTACATCTCGGCCAGCGCCTCGATGATGCCGGAGCCGCAGATGCCGGTGACGCCGGTGCGGCGCGTCGCCTCGGCGAAGCTGTCCTCGTTCGACCAGAGGTCGCAGCCGATGACCTTGTAGCGCGGCTCCAGGGTCTCGTAGTCGATGCGCACCCGCTCGATCGCGCCGGGCGCGGCGCGCTGGCCGCCGGAGACCTGGGCGCCCTCGAAGGCCGGGCCGGTCGGCGAGGAGGCGGCCAGCAGGCGCTCCTTGTTGCCGAGCACGATCTCGGCGTTGGTGCCGACGTCGACCACCAGCATGATCTCGTCCGAGAGGTGCGGCGATTCCGAGAGGATGACGCCCGCCGTGTCGGCGCCGACGTGGCCGGCGATGCAGGGCAGCACGTAGACGCGTGCGTTGCGGTTGACCTGCAGCTCGAGCTCGCTGGCCCAGAGCGTGATGCCCGAGTTGGCGGCCAGCGCGAAGGGCGCGCCGCCCAGCTCGGTCGGATCGATGCCGAGCAGCAGGTGATGCATGATCGGGTTGCCGACGAAGGTGGCGTTCAGGATGTCGTCCTTGTCGATCCCGCCCTCGCGCACCACCTCGTCGACCAGGGTGTTGATGGCCTCGCGCACGACGCGGGTCATGACCTTGTCGCCGCCGGGGTTCATCATGACGTAGGAGACCCGGCTCATGAGGTCCTCGCCGAAGCGGATCTGCGGGTTCATGATGCCGGACGAGGCGATCACCTCGCCCGAGTGCAGGTCGCAGAGGTGGGCGGCGATGGTGGTCGAGCCGACGTCGACGGCGAGGCCATAGGCGCGGTCGCGAAAGCCCGGCCAGACCACGGTCAGGATCTGGTCGCGGTGCACGGCGACCGTGACCTTCCAGTCGCCCTCGCGCAGCGCCTTCTGCAGCGCCTGCAGCACGCGCAGGTCGGACTCGAGCCCGATCAGGCCCCACTGCTCTTCCAGCGCCTTCTTCAGCCGCTCGAAGTCGCCGGTCGGGTTGTGCATGTCCGGCTCTTCGACCTCGACGTAGTAGAGCCGGATCGCCGGGTCCATCTCGATGTTGCGGACCTCAGCGCGCTTGCGCACGACCTGGCGGTGGACCTGGCTGTCCGGCGGCACGTCGATAACCAGGTCGCCCTGCAGGACGGCCTGGCAGGACAGCCGGCGGCCCGGCTTCAGGCCCTTCTTGCTGTCGTAGCGCGCCTCGACCTCGTTGATGCCGCTCAGATGCTCAAGGCTGCTGACGATGCCGTGCTTGGCGAAGCTGCCCTCGCTGACGGTGACCTGACAGCGGCCGCAGAGCCCGCGGCCGCCGCAGACCGAATCGATGTCGACGCCGAGCGCGCGCGCCGCCTTGAGGACCGGTGTGCCGAGAGGAAAGCGGCCGCGCCGGCCCGAGGGCGTGAAGACGATGAGCGCGTCCCGCTGCAAGGCCGGCTCAGCCCCGGCGCCGGCGCCGCTCGCGCCGGCCGCCTTCACCCTCGCCGGCGGCGGCGCCTTCCGGCGCCGGCTCGCGGAACTTGCGGATCCAGCGGGCGCAGTGGGCGTCCGTGCCGGTCAGGACGTTGGCCGCCATGATGCCGGTCATCTCCTCGGCGTGCAGCGGGTTCATGATCGCCGAGGTCATGCCGGCTCCTGCCGCCATGGCGAGAAAGACGGCATTGAGCGCATGGCGGTTCGGCAGGCCGAAGGAGATGTTGGAGGCGCCGCAGGTGGTGTTGACGCCGAGCTCCTCGCGCAGCCGGCGGATGAGCCGGAAGGCGGCGTTGCCGGCGTTGCCGAGCGCGCCGATCGGCATGACCAGCGGGTCGACCACGACGTCGGCCGGCGGAATGCCGTAGTCCTGGGCGCGCTGCACGATCTTCTTGGCGACCTCAAAACGCACGTCCGGGTCCTCGGAGATGCCGGTCTCGTCGTTCGAGATGGCGACCACGGCGGCGCCGTACTTCTTGATCAGCGGCAGCACCGCTTCGAGGCGCTCCTCCTCGCCGGTCACCGAGTTGAACAGGGCCTTGCCCTGGTAGACCTCGAGGCCGCGCTCCAGCGCCTCGACGATCGAGGAATCGATCGACAGCGGCACGTCGACCAGCGACTGCACCAGCTTGATCGACTCGGCCAGGATCGCCGGCTCGTCGGCGAGCGGGATGCCGGCGTTGACGTCCAGCATGTTGGCGCCGGCCGCGACCTGGGCCAGCGCGTCGGCCTGGACCGTGCTGTAGTCGCCGGCCGCCATCTCGGCGGCGAGCTTCTTGCGCCCGGTCGGGTTGATGCGCTCGCCGATCACGCAGAACGGTCGGTCGAAGCCGATCACGACTTCCTTCTTGTGCGAGCTGACGACGGTGTGGGTCATGGTCTTGCGGAACTCCCCTGGCGGGCCCGGCGCAGGCTGCGGCCGGCCGCGCTGTTTGTGCTGTAGCGGGCGTCGCCGGGCCGCCCGGTCTGCGACCCCGAATCGCTCATCTGCGCTCTCCGCCTCATTCGATCTCGCGGGTGACGGTGAAGCCGCCGCCCTTGCTGTTCATGGTAAAGGCGCCGTCGGCCACGGCATAGGCCCAGAGCGCCGAGCGGCGCAGGCCGCCCAAGGGATAGAAATGCGCCCGCCGGATGCCGCAGTCCGGGTCGCCCGCCTTGTAGGCCGCGAGATCGGTGACCAGCTTGTCCGGCGCGGAGAGGGTGAGCAGTTTGGTGATCTGCCTGGCCTGCCGCGTCAGCACCCGCATCGAGGGGCCGACGCCGCAAGCGCGCGCGTGGTTGATCAGCGTCTTGAGCGTGGCCAGGCCCGGCACGCCGATGTGGATCGGCAGGCGGTTGCCGGCCTCGCGGATGGTGCGGTCCCAGGCGATGATCGGCCCCGCCTCGAAGCAGAACTGCGTGGCGAGGTAGCAGTCGGCGTCGCTGCGCTCGGCGAAGGCGTTTTTCCAGGTCAGCGCCTCGGCCAGCGCCTTGTCGGAGATGTCGGGGCTGCCCTCGGGATGGCCGGCGAGACCGATGGTCCTGATGCCGTGCTTGTCGAACAGGCCGGTCTCGAGCAGCTGCATGGAGCTGTCGAAGGGCCCGAGCGGGTGGTTCACGGCGCCGCCGAGGGCCACCACCTGGGTCACGCCGACCTCGCCCTGCAGGCGCTTCAGGTAGCCCTCGAAGTCGGCCTTGCTGGGGATCGAGCGGGCGGCGAAGTGGGGCGCCGGATCGAAGCCCTCGTCCTTCAGGCGGCGCGCCGTCGCCACCGTGTCGGCGAAGTCGGAGCCGGGCAGGAAGGTCACCGAGACCGTGGTGCCGGGCCGCAGGTGCTCGCGGTAGTCGGGAATCTTGGCGGCCGAGCCCGGCGTGGTCTCGATCGTGAAGCCCTCAAGGAAGTCGATGATCTGTTGCCGGCGGATGTCGGCCTCGCTTGCAGCCGCCGGTGCTGTGCTCCGCGTCGTCACGGCCGCCTCCATCACGCTTGCGATCCCGATGCGTCCGCCAGGCCGCCGTTGGCGACCATCTCGGCCAGGCGCTCGTCGGAGAACTCGGCCTCCAGGCGCAGAGCGGCGCCCTCGGCCTCGGCTTCCAGGTCGTCGCCGCAGGCGACCGGCTGGGCGCGTCGCCATTCGGCCAGATAGGAATCGGTGTCGCGCAGCTTGGCGCGCATGGCGGCGCGGTCGATCGCCTTTTCGAAGCGCTCGCTGAGCTGCCGCTTGGCGGTCTGGCGGCCGGCCTTGACGATCACCTGGGCCGGGATGTCGCGCCAGTAGACGATGGTGATCTGCGCCATGGTCAGGGCCCGTCCGTCAGCCTGCCGTCTTGAGGAAGTCGCCGAGCCCGCCGTAGCCGGTGAAGCGGTACTCGTAGTCGAGCCCGAGCCTGGCCGCCGCCGCCTCGGCCTTGGCGCGCAGCGCCGGGTCGTCGCTCTGCGCCAGATAGACCACGCGCTTGTAGTTGCCGAAGTAGTCGGGCAGCAGCTCCGGATGGCGGTCGATGCCCAGGCCCTCGATGATCAGCCGGTCGAAGTGCCGCGCCAGGTAGTCGGTCAGATAGAAGCAGGCCGGCTCGGCCTCGGCCTGGCGGTCGAAGTCCTCCAGGCCGTGATAGAAGGCGTAGCAGTGCGGCCCCTCGATGCGCTCGGCGCCTTCTTCCTCGAGCACCCGGTCGAGCTCGCCGCCGGTGCCGCAGTCGCCATAGGCGACCAGCACCCGGTCGTACTGGCCCTGGGCCGCGCGGATCTTGCGCCGCACGCCCTCGGGGATGCGCTGCGGCGTGTTGTGCCAGATCGCCGGCAGGCAGGTCACCGTCAGGTGCGACCAGCCATTGAGCCGGATCAGGTCCATGATCTCGCGCGCCAGCGCGCCGCAGGCGATCAGCAGCATGCGCGTCTCTCCGGCGCGGCTCTCGGGCCCCGCCATGGCAGCACTCCCTCCATGATAAAGTCTGTATCTAGGCCGCGGTGCCGCCGCGGCGCAGGTTGTGCTTGCGCTTCATGAAGTCCTTGGCGGTCTCCACCGCCACGGCGGCGTCGCGGCAGTAGGCGTCCGCGCCGATCGCCTCGGCAAAGGCCTCGTTCAGCGGTGCCCCGCCGACCAGAACGACGTAGTCGTCGCGGATGCCTTTTTCCTTCAGCGTGTCGATCACGACCTTCATGTAGGGCATGGTGGTGGTCAGCAGCGCCGACATGCCCAGGATGTCGGGCTTGTGCTTCTCGATCGCGTCGAGATAGTTCTCGACCGGGTTGTTGATGCCCAGGTCGATGATCTCGAAGCCGGCGCCCTCCATCATCATGCCGACCAGGTTCTTGCCGATGTCGTGGATGTCGCCCTTGACGGTGCCGATCACCATCTTGCCGATCTGCTCGGCGCCGGTCTCGACCAGCAGCGGGCGCAGGATGAACATGCCCGCCTTCATGGCGTTGGCCGCCAGCAGCACCTCGGGCACGAAGAGGATGCCGTCGCGGAAGTCGATGCCGACGATCCGCATGCCCTCGACCAGCGCCTTGGTCAGCACGTCATAGGGGGTCCAGCCGCGTTCCAGCAGGATGTGCACGGCCTCCTCGATCTCCTCCTTGAGACCGTCGTAGAGGTCGTCCATCATCTGCTTGACGAGCTCGTCGTCGTCGAGCGAGCGCAGATCGAGTTCGTCTTCCGTATCCGACATGGCCAGGCACCCGTCTACACAAAAACAGCGCAGCAAAGCCTGCGCCTGCTTAGGATTTGCGCCATTCCAGCCCGCCCGGGCTTCCTCTCGCGCGACAAATCCTAGCAAAAACGCGACAAGGCCCCGGAGGGCCTGGATTTCCGCCATTTTGCGGGCCGGAGGGCGGCCGCTTGCCAAAGCTTTCCCGACTCCCGATTATGGTTATTAGGTGAGGGTCGATGGCCGGAGCCCGATGAGCAGCCTGTCAGCATGGCGCGTCGCCCCGCGCAGCGGTCTGCACGAGCCGCGAGCCGCCAACCGATGACGCTCAGCGTCGCCGTCATCGGGGCCGGCCCCAGTGGCTTCTACACGGTGGAGGCGCTGCTCAAGCTCGGCCTCGACTGCCAGATCGACATCCTGGAAAGCCTGCCTACGCCCTATGGTCTGATCCGCTTCGGCGTGGCGCCCGACCACCAGAGCACCAAGCGGGTGACGCGCGCCTACGAGCGTACGGCGCGGGACGAGCACGTCGGCTACTTCGGCAATGTCGAGATCGGCCGCGACGTCTCGTTGGACGAGCTGCGCGGGCTCTACGACGCCGTGGTGCTGGCGATCGGCGCGCCGCTCGACCGCGGCCTCGACGTTCCCGGCGGCGACAAGCCGGGCGTTCATGGCGCCGCCGCCTTCGTCGGCTGGTACAACGGCCATCCCGACTTCCGCGACCTCGCCCCCGACTTGAACTGCGAGGCCATCGCCATCATCGGCAACGGCAACGTGGCGCTCGATGTCGCCCGCGTGCTGGTCAAGACGCCAGGCGAGATGGCCAAGACCGACATGCCCGAGTATGCCGCCGCCGCGATCCATGGCGCGCCGATCCGCGACGTCCACCTGCTCGGCCGGCGCGGGCCGGTGGAGGCGAAATGGACCAACGTCGAGCTGCGCGAGATGGGCCAGCTCGAGGACTGCCAGGTGATCATCGATCCCGAGCAGTTGCCCGAGCGCGTCGAGGGTGACTGGAGCGCCCGCGATCGGCGCCTGCGCGAGAAGAACCTCGAGACGCTGCGCAGCTTCGTCGGCCAGCCGCCCGACGGCAAGCGCAAGCGCCTGCACTTCCAGTTCTATGCCAAGCCGGTCGAGGTGCTGGGAGAGGAGCGCGTGACCGGCCTGCGGCTCGAACGCACCCGGGTCGAGGACGGCCGTGTCGTCGAGACCGGCGAAACCTTCGATCTCGACTGCGGCCTGGTGGTGGCGGCGATCGGCTATCGCGCCCTGCCGATCGAGGGCGTGCCCTTCGACGAGCGGCGCGGCATCGTCAGCAACAAGGAGGGCCGGGTCGCGCCGGGGCTGTACGTGGTCGGCTGGGCCAAGCGCGGCCCGACCGGCGTGATCGGCTCGAACAAGCCCGACGCCGACCTGATCGCCAGCCATATCGCGGCGGATCTGGCGCCCGAGGGCAAAGGGGGAGGCAAGCCCCCAGGAGACAAGGAAGGCCGCGCCGGGCTGCAGGTGCTGCTCGCTGAGCGCCGCGTCGCCTGGGTCAGCTTCGCCGACTGGCTGGCCATCGAGGCGGCCGAGATCGCCGCGGCGCCATCTGGTGCACCGCGCCAGAAGCTGTTCCGCATCAAGGACATGCTGGCCGTCCTCGGCAAGTCCGCCGGCCAGCGCCGCACCGGCTAGAACGCCTGGCTGGGCGCCGGGCCAGGCATGCGACAGGCGCACGGCTGGCTCCCGGCCGGCGCTCGTTCGACCCGGGGTTTCGACTGGTGGCACGCTTACCTATTTGTTACTCACCTGTGGTAGGCAGATCCCCGTTGCGCAGCCTGTCGGGATTGGCGCCCGGGCGCCCCGGAGCTCTGGGGGCCCGGCAATATCCGCAGGAAATCCATGGATGAAATGGCTTCTCGTTCGGTGTACGAGCAGGGGAAAAGGAGCCGGGAGTTCAAGGGGCCGTCTGGGCAAGTGCCGGTCCGAAGCCGGCACGCGACGCGGGCCTTTTGATGGAGGTGCGTAAGACAATGGACGGAACCACGGCGCTCGGTCAGGAGCGACCGCAGCGTCGGGAAATCGTCTCCGCGGTGGTGCGCTTCGCCGGCGATTCGGGCGACGGCATGCAGTTTACCGGCAGCCGCTTCACCATGGCCACCGCACTGGCCGGCAACGACCTGGCGACCTTTCCCGACTTTCCGGCGGAGATCCGCGCGCCGGTCGGCACGACCTTCGGCGTCTCGGCCTTCCAGATCAATTTCGGCGCGCGCGGCATCAAGACAGCGGGCGACGCGCTCGACGTGCTGGTGGCGATGAACCCGGCCGCCCTCAAGGTCGACCTGGGCGACGTCAAGCCGGGCGGCTTGGTGATCCTGGACAGCGGCAGCTTCAACGAGAAGAACCTGCGCAAGGCCGGCTACGACGCCGATCCGCGCGAGGACGGCAGCCTAGAGGCCTTTCGCCTGCTGCCGATCGACATGTCGAAGCAGACGATCGAGGCGGTGGCGGGCCAGGGCCTGAGCAACAAGGAAGCGCTGCGCTGCAAGAACATGTGGGCGCTCGGCCTGGTCTACTGGATGTTCGGGCGCGACCGCGCGGAATCGGTCACCTGGCTGCGCCAGAAGTTCGCCGCGCGGCCGGAGCTGGCATCGGCCAACATTGCCGCGCTCAACGCCGGCCACGCCTTCGGCGAGACCGCCGAGGTGATGGAGGGCGTCGAGACCTACTCGGTGCCGGGCGCCGATCTGGCGCCGGGGCTCTATCGCAACGTGACCGGCACCGAAGCCATGGCCTGGGGCCTGGTCGCCGGTGCCCAGTTCGCCGGGCTCAAGCTCGCCTTCTGCTCCTACCCGATCACGCCGGCTTCGCAGCTCCTGCACAGCCTGGCGGCGCTCAAGGGCTTCGACGTCATGACCTTCCAGGCGGAGGACGAGATCGCCGCGGTCTGCGCCGCGATCGGCGCCTCCTACGCCGGCTCGCTCGGCGTGACCTCGAGCTCAGGGCCCGGCGTCGCGCTCAAGACCGAGGCGCTTGGTCTCGCGATCGCGGCCGAGCTGCCGCTGGTGCTGGTCAACGCCCAGCGCGGCGGCCCCTCGACCGGGCTGCCGACCAAGACCGAGCAGTCGGATCTCTATCAGGCGGTCTTCGGGCGCAACGCCGACAGCCCGCTGGTCGTGCTGGCCGCGCGCTCGCCGTCAGACTGCTTCAAGGTCGCGATCGAGGCGGTGCGGCTCGCCACCAGGTACATGACGCCGGTCATCCTGCTGAGTGACGGCTACATCGCCAACGCGGCCGAGCCCTGGCGTTTGCCCGACGTCGAGACCATGCCGCGTTTCCCGGTCCAGTTCCGCCGCGACCCGGAGGGCTTCCACCCCTTCCTGCGCGACCCCGAAACCCTGGCGCGGGCCTGGGCGGTGCCGGGCACGCCGGGGCTGGAGCACCGCATCGGCGGGCTGGAGAAGGACTACGCCAGCGGCAACGTCTCCTACGACCCGGCGAACCACCAGCGCATGTCGGACGTGCGGGCGACCAAGATCGCGCGCATCGCCAACGACATCCCGCTGCAGGACGTGGAGCTCGGCTCGGCTGCCGGCCGGGTCGCCGTGGTCGGCTGGGGCTCGACCTACGGGCCGATCAGCCGCGCGGTCTCGAACCTGCGCGCCAAGGCGCTGGACGTGGCGCACATCCACATCCGCCACATCTGGCCGCTGCCGCGCAACCTGGGCGAGCTGCTGCGGCAGTACGACCGCGTGCTGGTGCCGGAGATGAACCAGGGCCAGCTCGTCACCCTGCTGCGCAGCCAGTTCCTGGTGCCGGCGCAGGGCCTGAACAAGGTCAGCGGCCGGCCCTTCAAGATCAGCGAGATCGAATCGGCGGTCACCACGCTGCTCGATCTGTGACCGCGCCGGAGAGCACGCAAATGAACACGATCCAACCGCCGGCGACCCTCGCACCCAAGGACTACGCCTCCGACCAGGAGGTGCGCTGGTGCCCGGGCTGCGGCGACTACGCCATCCTCAAGGCCGTGCAGCGCACGCTGGCCGATCTGCAGGTGCCGATCGAGAAGACCGTCTTCATCTCCGGCATCGGCTGCGCCGCGCGCTTTCCCTACTATATGTCGACCTACGGCTTTCACACGATCCACGGCCGCGCGCCGGCCTTCGCGACCGGCGTGAAGCTGGCCAACCCGGAGCTCGACGTCTGGGTGGTGAGCGGCGACGGCGACGCGCTGTCGATCGGCGGCAACCACCTGCTGCACGTGCTGCGTCGCAACGTCGACCTGCAGTTCCTGCTGTTCAACAACGAGATCTACGGCCTGACCAAGGGCCAGTACTCGCCGACCTCGCACGTCGGCACGCGTTCACCCTCGACGCCGGGCGGCTCGCTCGACTATCCGGTCTCGGCGGCC
>JBHJOF010000299.1:0-33054 GCA_050330055.1 Kiloniellales bacterium | reverse complement strand
CTTTGCCGCGATCAGGCCCGTGCTTGCCGCCTTCTGCGAGAACATCTTCCACGTCGGCCCGGTCGGCAGCGGTCTCAAGCTGAAGCTGATCAATAACTTCCTGGCCATGGGGCAGGTTGCCCTGATCGCCGAGGCCTTGGCCGCCTGCGCGGCGACCGGCGTCGACCTGCGCAAGTACTATGAGGTGGTCTCGGCCGGCGGCGCGAACAGCGGGATCTTTCAGATGATCGTGCCCAAGCTGCTCGACGAAGGCGACACCTCGGGCCTCAGGTTCAGCCTGCCGAACGGGGAGAAGGACCTGCGCTACTACCAGCGCATGACCGAAGCTGCATCTCTTGCCGGCGGGCTGGGCCAGGCTGTGCACGGCGCCTTCGCCAAAGGTCTCGAGCTCGGTCTGAACAAGGGTTACGTGGGCGCGCTGATCGAGGCGCAAGCTCTGCTCAACGGCATCGAGATTGTCCCAGGCGGCGCGGCCCACGGCAAGGGGAGGCGGGCGGCAGCCACCTGATCAGCAAACGGAGACCCGAAAGGGGCCACGACAAACAACAAGATCAAGGAGGAAGGAAATGTCTGGAAAGCTTATGACGAGGCGCGGCTTGCTGACGTCGGCGGGCTTGGTCTCGGCCGGTGCCGGCGTGACCATCTTCGGTCCGTGGCGGCACAATCGCGTCTACGCGGCAATGAGCGACAAGCCGATCAAGATCGGCATCACGTCCGACGCCAGTGGCCAATATGCCAACAGCGGCGCGTCCGACCGCCGTGGCATGCAGATGGCGATCGGCGAGTTCAACGAGAAGGGCGGTCTGCTCGGCCGCAAGATCGAGACGATTCATCTCGACACCGAGACGACGCCGGCCACCGGCAGCCGCGTGGCCGAACGCCTGATCACGCGCGACGAAGTGTCGTTCCTGGTCGGCGCGGTCAGCTCCGGCGTCGCCAATGCCATCTCTCAGGTGGCCCAGAAATACGGGACCATCTACCTCAACACCAATTCGAGCTCGCCCACCGAATCCGGCGAGAACTGCCACCGGGTCAAGTTCGTGTGGGACGGCAACGGCACCAACTTCGCCAAGGCGTCCGTCAAGAATGCCATGAAGGCCTACGGCAAGAAGTGGCTGCTGCTCACCAACGACTATGTCTGGGGTCACAACACCTCGAAGGCGACGCGCGAGTTGGTCGACGCCGAAGGCGGCGAGATCATCGACGAGATCCTGGTGCCGCAGGGTACGCGCGACTTCAGCGCGATCCTGCTCTCGGTGCAGCAGGCGGGCGCCGACGTGGTGGCCGCGGCCGTCGGCGGCGACGACCAGAAGGCCATGCGCCAGCAGGTTGCGCAGCTCGGCATGGGCGAAAAGCCGGCCTGGATCAATAACCAGCAGGACTGGCCCGACGTCTATGGCCTGCCGCTGGACAACCTCTTCGGCGTGTTCGGCACCACCTGGTACTGGAAACTGGACCTGCCGGGCGTTGCCGAGTTCGTCGAGCGCTATCAGGCTGCCTATCCGGATACCAGCATGCGCACGCCGGGCAATGTGTTATACAACGGCTACATGGCGACCAGGGAGCTGCTATCCGCCGTCGAGCGGGCCGGCGGCACCGACAACATCAAGGTCATCAAAGAGCTGGAGCAGCTCAAGGTGTCGGCGGCCGATCGCATGCAGCACCACGACGCCTGGATGAGTCCGAATACGCACCAGATGCAGCAATCCGTCTACCTGGCGACGGCAAATGTCGGGACCAAGGATCCTGACGACATGTTCAAGGTCCTGTCCTGGTCGTCGCCCGAAGAGGTGGCCGACACCGCGGCCGATGGCGCCTGCAAGCTCGAATCCTACGAGGATACACCGAGCTACGACGTCTGAGCGTCGCCGTCTGAGCGTCGACAGGGGGGCCGCGCCGGCCGACGGTGCTGATCGGCACCAAGGCTTCGGCGCGGCCCGCGTTTCCTGCTAGACTCGCCCTGAGCTGGGCGTCCTTTGGGGCGAAGCCATGGACTTTGTGCTCAATCTGCTGCCGCATCTGGTCAATGGCATCAGCCTGGGACTCCTCTTTGCGCTGATCGCGCTCGGCTTCATGCTGATCGTTGGCGTGATGGAGCTGATCAATCTGGCGCACGGCTCGCTCTTCGCCCTGGGCGCCTATGCGGCGTTGCTGGTAATCGCGCCCGACCCGGAGTGGTTCGGCCCGCTCGGTGCCTGGTATCTCTCCTTGCCGTTGACGCTGCGCTACCTGCTGGCGATCGCGCTGGCACCGGCCCTGGTCGGGGTCGTCGGCATGGGGCTCGAAGTCTGCATGCGCCGAACCTACGGCAAGGACCCGCTCTATGGCCTGCTGCTGACCTTCGGTGCGGCGCTGGTCCTGGAAGAGGTGATCCGGCTGTTGTGGGGCCCCGGCGAGCAGCATCTGCAGGTCCCCTCCGGCGTTTCCGGCGCCTTCCTGTTCGGCGGGCTGATCTACTCCAGCTACCGCTTCTTTGCCGCCGGCTTCGCCGCCGTCGTCATCCTGCTGGTCTGGCTGTTCCTGGAGCGCACACCCTACGGCGCCATGATCAAGGCGGGCGCGCACGACAGCGAGATGGTGCGCGCGCTCGGCATCAACCTGAGCCGGCTGCGCCTCTACGTGTTCGCGCTCGGCGCGGCGCTGGCCGCCGTTGCCGGTATCATCATGGTGCCGATCTGGGGCCTGCGGCCACACGTGGGCATCGACGCCGTGATTCCTGCCTTTCTCATAATCGTTCTGGGCGGCATCGGCAGCTTTTGGGGCGCGGTAGCTGCCGGCGTCCTGGTCGGCCTGGTGGTGGGGCTCACGGGCGCCTATGCCTCGGACTGGTCGCTGCTGTCCATGTATCTCCTGCTGATTGCCGTCGTGACGCTTCGGGCCCGCGGCCTCTTCGGCAAAAAGAGCGTGCTGGAGGCTTAGGGGCATGCGACGTGGCGCCGCGGGCTGGTTCACCACCGAGATGCTGATTCTCTTCGGCCTGCTGGTGAGCCTGCCGCTTTGGGTCGAGGCGATCGGTCTCTATCAGTATCTCGGAGTCGAGATTGTCATCTGGATGATCTTCGCACTCGGATTTAATCTGCTGCTCGGCTATACGGGCCTACCCTCGTTCGGCCATGGCGCGTACTTCGGCATCGGTGCCTATGCCTTCGGGCTGGTCCAGCTTCGCCTGGTCGAGAGCCTGTGGCTGGGCCTCTTCGCGGCCATCGCCTGCGCCGCGCTGGCGGGCGCCCTTGTCGCCGCCTTCATCTCGCACCGACGCGGCATCTACTTTGCCTTGATGACCATCGCCTTCGGCCAAGTCATTTGGTTCCTTGCCATTCGATTGCACGGTCTGACCGGCGGCGAGGACGGTCTGCTCAACATTCCGCGCCCCGATCTGCATCTTGGCTTGGCGTCCTTCGAGCTGGGCGGCAACCAGGCCCTGTTCTATTTCGTCCTGGCTGTGCTGGCGGCCACGGTGATCGTGCTCTGGCGGCTCATCCACTCGCCTTTCGGCCAGGTGATCCAGGCGATCAAGCAGAACGAGATGCGGGCCGGTTTCATCGGCTACAACGTCTGGCTCTACAAGTGGCTGGTGTTCTGCATTTCGGCCGGCATCTCCGGTCTCGCAGGCGGGCTCTTCGCCATGGCGCAGCAGAGTGCCTATCCCGACGTGATGAGCCTGCACGCCTCCGGCTTCGTGGTCATGATGACCCTGGTTGGCGGCGGCTTGATCAGCTTCTGGGGCCCGGTCGTGGGAGCGGCGGTCTTTTTCCTGGCACGCGACCTGCTCGGCGCCATGACCGAGACCTGGCTGCTATGGTACGGCCTGATGTTCATGCTTGTCGTGCTATTCAAGCCGGAAGGCATCGTCGGCGCTTGGCGCGAGCTGCGATGGCCGGGCACGCTGCGGCGGTTCAATGCCGCCGTCGGTCTGCGCGGCCTGCTGCGGAGGTTGTGACATGGCACTGTTCGAGGCCCGCCACCTGCACAAGCGTTTCGGCGATCAGGTCGTGCTCGAGGAGGTCAACCTCAGCTTCCCAGAGGGTCGGCTGAGCGGCATCATGGGCCCCAATGGGGCCGGCAAGACGACCTGCTTCAACCTGCTGACCGGCCGCTACAAGCCGGATCGCGGCCAAGTGCTGTTCGCTGGCGAGGACATCACCGGCCTGCCGCCACGCGCAATTGCACGGCGGGGCGTATCGCGCTCGTTCCAGATCATGAACCTGTTCGATGACTATACGGCGATCGAGAATATCCTGATCGCGCTGCCCGAGGTCCGCGATCGCGGCTTCAACGTCGTGGCGCAGGTCATCGGCGACGAAGCGGTGCTCGGCAAGGCCATGGTGGTGCTCGAACGGGTTGGCCTTGCGGGGCGCGAATGGGAGCCGGCGAGGGCGCTGTCCTACGGCGAGCGTCGGGCGCTCGAGATCGGCGTCGCCTTGGCCACGGAGCCGCGCATCCTCTTCCTCGACGAACCGACCTCCGGGCTCGGCAGCGCCGGCACCGCCCGGCTGGCCGAGCTGATCGCCGGGCTCAAGCGGGATGTGACGATCGTGGTGATCGAGCACGACATGCGGTTTCTCTTTGGCCTGGCCGATTGGATCTCGGTCCTGCACTGGGGTCAGGTCATCGCAGAAGGCAGGCCGGACGAGCTGCGCAGGAACAAGTGGGTGCAGGCGTCGAACCTGGGGCAGTTGGCGACATGAGGCTCGAAGTCGACCGGATCGAGACCTTCTACGGCGAGACGCAGGCGCTGTTCGAGCTTTCGCTCACGGTGGGCGAGGGCGAGGTTGTCAGCCTGCTGGGCGCCAACGGTGCCGGCAAGACGACGACGCTGCGCTCCGTTCTCGGCCTGACGCCGGCCAGGCGCGGGGCAATCCGCTTCGATGGTCTGGACATCACCGGCAGGCCAACGCATGAAATCGCCCGGGCCGGGATCGGCTGGGTGCCTGACGACCGGCGGATCTTCCCGACGCTGACCGTGCAGCGGAACCTGGCGATTGCCCGCAAGCGGACGCGGTTCCGCGGCTGGCAGCTCGCCGAGCTGTTCGAGATCTTCTCCGCCCTGGAGTACCTGATGGACCGCGAGTGCGAGAACCTGTCGGGTGGCGAGATGCAGATGGTGGCGATCGCCCGCGCCCTGCTCGGATCGCCAGGTCTGGTGCTTTTCGACGAGCCGTCGCAGGGGCTGGCACCGAAGATCGTGCAGGATGTCATGCGCACCATCCGGCGCCTCAAACGGGAAGGGATCTCGGTGCTGGTGGTCGAGCAGAACGCCCTATCGGCCCTGTCCGTCAGCGACCGGGTCTACGTGATGGATGCGGGCAAGATCGTCCATCAGGGCCCCGCCGCCGCGCTGCGCGACGCCGCCGCCGTACGCGCCCGCCTTCTGGGAATCTGAGCCATGACCGCGCCGCTGCTCCAGGTCGAGGGACTGCACAAGGTCTATAGGCGCGGGCTCCTAAAGCGTGAGCCAAGCTTCAGCCTGGCCGCGGACTTCGCGGTCAGCGAACCTGCGATCGTCGGCATGATGGGTCCGAACGGCTCGGGCAAGACTACCCTGTTCGAGCTCATCACCGGGAGCAACCGGCCGACGCAGGGCCGCGTGCGCTGCCTTGGCCAGGATATTCACAAGGTCAAGTATCGCGAACGGGATCGCCTGGCGATACACTATCACCAGTCCTATCAGGTCCGCCGTTTCAACAAGACCATGCCGAGCTTTCTGCTGGCTCCAGCGGGGTCCGACTACCCCATGATCCACCTCTTCGACGAGCCGCAGTTCAATCCGCAGGACGGCTACATCGGTTTCATGCTCGACTTCTTTCGCAAGCTGCGGTCCGAAGGGCGGCTGGTGTTTCTCTGCATGCACCCGAGCGAGCCCTTCCACCTCGATATCCTGCGCGAGATCTGCGAGCGCTACATCTTCGTCTCCAAAGGGCGGCTGCTCCACGCTCCCGACTACGGCAGCCTGGTTGCGCACCCACCGGTCCGCGCCTATCTGGGCAGCCTCGTCGACTGCGAGGCCTAGTCAGGTCATGGCGGAGCTGGCGGGCAAGCTCGCGGTGGTGACCGGTGCGGCCGGCGTCGTCGGCCTGGCGGTCTCCAAGGTCCTGGCGGGGGCGGGCCTGCGGGTCGTGATGGTGGATCTGGATCAGGCGCGGCTCGTCGACGCAGTCGCCGCGGTCGGGCCGGCCGCAACCCCGCTGGCGCTCGACATCAGCGATGCCGAAGGCGTCGCGGCGGCATGGGAGCGCGTGCGCGGCGTGCAAGGCGACGTCCAGGTCCTGGTCAACAACGCCGGAATCCTCTCCAACAACAAGGCGGCCGAAACCGCGCCGGAAGAGTGGCGGCGTGTCCTGGCAGTGAACCTTGATGGCGCCTTCTACCTGAGCCGCCTTGCCCTGCCGGCCATGAAGACCGCCGGCTGGGGGCGGATCGTCAACATCTGCTCGCTTGCCATGAAGACAGGGGGCCTGACCGCCGGCACGGCCTATACGGCCTCCAAGGGCGGCTTGGCGGCGCTCACCTTCTCACTGGCGCGCGAGGCAGCCGGTCATGGCGTCACCGCCAACGGCATCGCCCCGGCCTACGTGCGGACACCCATGGTCACCGAGCAGCTGACCGAGGCGCAGCGCCGGAAGCTGCTGGCCGAGATTCCGGTCGGCCGCTTCTGCGAGCCGGAGGAGGTGGCACACGTCGTGGCCTTTCTGGTGTCGCCTCTGTCGGGCTTCATCACCGGCGAGATCATCGACATCAACGGCGGGCTGCACCTCGATTGACGGCCGCAAACGGACCAAGCGCCATGCAGAAGATTACCCCTGTCATAGACTTCGAAGAGGAGCTGACCGGCCTGTTCGACCTGAAGGGCAAAGTCGCCTTCGTGCCGGGGGGCTATGGCGGCCTTGGCGAAGCGATCGCGTGGGGTCTCGCGCTACAGGGCGCCAAGGTCGCCGTCTGCGGGCGTAGCGCGGAAAAGGCAGAGAGGCTCGCCCGAGCGCTCGGCGATGCGGGACACCAGGCAATCGGTCTGCAGCTCGATACGACCTCGGTCGAGCACATAGGGCAAGTCGTTGACCGTGTGGTCGAGCGCGCCGGCGGGCTCGACATCCTGGTGAACTGCGTCGGCCTCCAGCGCGAGGAACCGCTGCTTGAGGTCACGGAGGAAGCCTTCGACGAGGTCTATCGGGTCAACCTCAAGAGCGCGATGTTTCTGGCCCAGGCCGCGGCCCGGCATCAGATCGCGGCCGGACGGGGCGGCAGGCAGGTGCACCTTCTCTCCGTGCGCGCACAGCTTGGCCTGCGCGATCGCGGCTACTCGGCGTACTGCAGCACCAAGGGCGGTCTCGCGATGCTGATCAAGCAGCACGCCATGGAGCTCGCGCCGAAAGGCATTACGGTGAACGGCGTGGCGCCGACCTTCGTCTACACCGAGATGATTCGCCACGTCATGGAGCGACCCGCGTTCCGTCAGCAGCTGATCGAGCGGATACCGTTGGGCCGTATCGCCGACCCCAAGGATGTCGTGGGTCCGGTCCTGTTCTTCTGTGCGCCGGCGTCCGGCTTCGTCACCGGCCAGACCCTTTATGTCGACGGCGGTATCACGGCGAGCCAGTAGGACGACTTGGGTGGCAGCCCTGCAACAGCGGCCCCCAGCAGCATCGCAGAGCCTCGCCCTGACCGGCCGAGGAACCTTTGTTGGACCGCAAGTCAGTTACGACATGAAAGCCTTAGGAAACGGCATGCAACGCGCGCCTGCAATCTCAACAGTTCGGCATCGGACCTCGTGAAGCCGCCGGCAACAGCAAGAAAATGTGGGTGCTAGCGCCCCGCTTCTCCCCTCGAATTGCGATCAGATTAATGCACAAGGCTGAATCAATTCTCGGTGGTTGCGGGCCCCCGCAACCAAATCAAGGCGCCAACTCAACGGGTTGGCGGCTTTCTCATTCCAGGTGCCAGCGCCGTCCAGATGCCCCAGGTAACACATAGGTAACAGCCGGAATGCAATCCAAGCGCGCCTCCGGCGCAGAGCGTCGTAGCGGGTGTGACCTGCTCCCCCGAATCCGGGTCATGAGGCTAGAGAGTTCTCCAGAGGAGGACTTTCGATAAGCGTCGATTTACCGAGGAGCAGATCATCGGGGTTTTGCGCGAGCAGGAGGCCGGAGCGTCGGTCAAGGAGGTGACGCGGCGGCACGGCGTCTCGGAGCAGAGCTTCTACCGCTGGAAGGTGAAGTACGGTGGGATGGAGGCTTCGAACGCGCGCCGGCTGAAGGAGCTCGAGGCGGAGAACGCGAAGCTGAAGAAGCTTCTGGCCGAGGCGCACCCGGACAACGCGGCTTTGAAGGACGTGCTCAGCCGAAAGTGGTGAGGCCGGCCGGCAAGCGTGCGGTCGTCTCCCACCTGGTCCGGGCGCCCGGGCTGTCCCAGCGCCGGGCCTGCCGGCTGGCCGAACTCCCTCTCACGACCTGGCAGTACGCGCCGCGCAGGCGGGAATGGGCGGGCCTTCGCGAGCGCCTGAAGGAGCTGGCGGCCGCCCGCCGGCGCTTCGGCTATCGGCGCCTGCATGCCCTGCTGCGCCGCGAGGGCTGGCAGGTCAACCACAAGGCGGTGCACCGGATCTACGTCGAGGAGGGTCTGCAGGTGAGAAAGCGCAAGCGCAAACGGGTCGCCCGGGCCGAGCGCCGGCCGTTGCTGGTGCCGCAAGCGCCCAACGAGCGCTGGTCGATGGACTTCCAGCACGACCTGCTGGCCCAGGAGGCCATTGGCGGCCAGCGATTCCGCACGCTCAACATCGCCGACGACCTGACGCGCGAGTGCCCGGCGATCGAGGTCGACACCTCGCTGCCGGGGGTCCGGGTCGTGCGGGTCCTGGACCGCCAGGCCAAGAGCCGCGGCCTGCCCCTGGAGATCGTCGTCGACAACGGCCCGGAGATGATCGGCAAGGCGCCCACGAGTAGGCCTGGCGCAACAGCGTGCGGCTCCACTTCATTGAGCCCGGTAAGCCGACCCAGAACTCCTTCATCGAATTCTTCAACGGGAGGTTCTGCGCCCCCGCTCTTTGAGGTTGGTTTTGAGAGCTAAATGTGCGCGAGGCGCTCACACGGGCCCGGACGGATGCGTGGCGAGCTCCAGTCCAGTATGCGCGACGGCGGCAGACGCTTCCCCGCCGCCCGCGACTTGCACGGTCGGGAAGGCGAATTTGATGCCGTTCTCGTCAAAAGCTTGCTTGATCATGGCATAGGCACGGCGTCGGATGACGAACTGCTCGCCCGGCTTGGTCATCATCTTCATGCGAATCTGGATTGCGAAATCGCCAAACTGCTCCACGCCTTGCATCTTCAACGTCTCGATGATGTGGGGCTTGAACTCCTCGTCCTGCGCCAGTTCCTTTCCAACCTGTTTAATGATGCGCTTCACCTTGCCGATGTCGGAGTCATAGGTGACGCCGACGTTCATTATATCAATAACCCAGTCGCGGCTCATGTTTTGGACGGCACCCAGTTCGCCAAACGGAACCGTATAGAGATAACCACGATGGTGGCGGAGCTTGATCGAGCGGAGAGAGAACGACTCCACCGTGCCTTTGTAGCTGCCGCTGACAATGTACTCACCGACGCGGAAGGCATCGTCGAGCAGATAGAACATACCGGAGATGATATCCTTCACCAGCGTTTGCGCGCCGAAGCCAATAGCCACGCCGACCACGCCGGCGCCGGCGATCAGCGGTCCGATCTCAATGCCCAGCGCTGACAGTGCCATTAGGGCAGCCATTACAAAGAGGGCGACGAACAGGACGTTCTTGAAGATGGGCAGGAGCGTAAGCAGCCGGGCCTGCCGACGCGCCCGCTCGCCCTCTGCTTGGCCTCCGGACGTTGCCGCCGCAAGGCGGCTGTCTATCCAGGCGCGCGCGAGGTGCCAGGCAAAGTCGGCCAGGAGCACAATGACGACGGCATGAACCGTGCCGCGGAGCAAACGGGTGGCCAGGCTGTCGCCGGCCGCCATGGCGCCAAAGTCGAGGCCTTGAATCCAGGCTATCAAATAGGCGCCGCCGATCAGGAGTGCCGCCTGCAGGCCGCGCTCGAGCGAGACCGCTGCGAGCGAAGGGACGGCGTCGTCGCGCCCCTCGCTGCCGGCAGGGCGCAAGACGTGATTGACGCCGAGGCGAGCGCAACGGATCACAATCGGCAGCAGCAGTAAGATGACGCCGATGTAGAACGGCTTCGCGGAACCGGTGAGCAGCAGCAGCCAGACAGCGACAAGGTAGAGCGATAGCACCCAAGCGCCCAGCCGATTTTGACGGCTCGCCGGCTCACTGCCATCGCGCAGCGGATGGCGCCAAACCACAAACAGCGTCAGGGCGAGCAGTACGATGCTGCCCAACAAGGCGATCAGGTAGCCGGGAGGCCGGCTCATACCTAGATCGGCGAGCACATTGAGACTGACCTTCAGGAAGACGAACCAGCCTACGAGAACGGCCGACCAGGTGAACCAGAAGCGGGCGGCTTCGGTTGTCATCGGCACGACCCGGAAGCGCTCTGCAGCGGGGGCCAGGATAACCCGTCCGAGCACCAGGACGAACTCGACGATCAGGAATAGCAGGAGATAGGCGAGCACGATCTCCTTGAGGAGGGGAGGCCAGTCGAACAGCAGAAAGGCGCCGACGCTGCCAATGGCGAAGGCTAGGAGCACGCCCATGCCGTAGATGAGCCTCAGGCCAAGCGCGCGCGCGCGGTCTTTGGCGCTCTCCAAATCGCTCGCGATCATTCTTTCGCGCATCCCGGTCGTCGCCCACCAGAAGAGCCATTGGACGCCAAAGCCAAGTGCGGCAAAGGTGGAGAACAGGACTACCACACCAATCACACCGTGCTCTTTGAGCTCGACGGACAGAGTTGCCGACACCCGCTTAAGCTCGTCAGGCAGCGTTGGCACCGCCGCCACGAGCGTGCGCAGGAAGGCGCGCACTGTGTCCAGCCAGCCGGCCATGATCTGCTGCGCGCTTGCAGACTCGCCCGACCCCGCAGGCGCAGCTGCGATCTCCGCAGCCGTCCCTTCGGACTGAGCCTGCAACCACGCCTGAATCGCCGGATCGCGCAACAGCTCGGTGAGGGTGCGGAGCTGCTCAGGGCGAGGCTCGGATGGTTGGGCCAGAGCCTGCCCGGCAGCGAGAAGCAACGCGAGCGTAAGCGTGAGTATCAAGGCTCGTCGCAAGGGATCGACAAGAAGGCGCAATTCGGCGAGAGCCATAGCGGTCTCCGCTGATCTGCTATTCGGCCGGCAACTCCAGCTTCATATGACGCAGCACGAGGATTCCGCTCCCAAACTCCATCACGGAGCCTTCGGTCGAGGCCTTTGCCGCACCGGCCCGGACAGTGCTTCTGACCCTAATCTCTCCCTTTCCGGAGATCCCGGCCAGACGCCCCGTTCCTCCGGTAAGAGTTAGCTCGCCGTCGCAGCCAATCAAATGAACGCCCTGGCACGACCAGTCGCCGAAGGCCCGGGCGCCGTCATCCGCTGTGACCGTGCATTTGCCCCTCCCGGCTTGCTTGGCCGTCTCGAGATCAACATCGAGCAGCACAGGGCAAACGATTCGGCCAGCGTTTATGGGTCCCTTGTCGGTATCTATGAACAACGGTCCCGCAATTGAGCCGACAAAAGTTCCCAGCTTCTCACCGGTCTCATAGATCACCCCCTGGCCTTCCCAAGTCGCGAAGGCGTCGATGATCTGCTCTTCCGCTGCCGCTTTGTGGTGTGGAAGGATGCTTGCGACGAGCGCTACCGCTAAGCACCTAAGAGAAACGCCGGTGCGCTGAGATATCCGATGCATGGTCCTGTCTCTCCTAGCTTAAGAGTCAGCTCGGGTGTTCGTGCCCGACGGAAGATCAATCGAGCTTGAAGTAGATCGCGTCGGCGCCGATCGAGAGCGCTAGACCCTTTCTCTTGGCGACGAGATGGATGTAGACGCCGGCGGGATTCTCCAACCACAGGTCGCCACCGCCGACGGTGCCGACAGCGATCCCGGTCCGTGCCTGTCCGTAGGCACCTTCGAAATCGCCAAGGTCTGCCAGGTTGTAGACTTCGCCAGTGGCTTCGATGGAAGAAACGCCGAATCCGCCGATGCCAAGGCCACCGACGGTGAAATCATAGGTCTTGTCGCCGTAGCTCAGCTTGCCGCCGCCAACATTGCCGCTGAGGATGAAGGCTACCTGCGCCTGATTGATCGTCAACGTGCCCGACTGCTTGAGGTCGGCGGCTTGCGCGAAGGCGGTGCTGAACTGCAAGGCAGCAATGGTCAGAGCTACGATGGCTGGGCTCCAGGCGATGAACAGGCCCCTACAGTCTAAAGGCTTGCTTGTCATTCGATTATCCCTCCACTGACAGAAATCACCCGAAGTAGCTAAGAGGGCCTCGGCTTCCTGGGTCGGATTTGACACTCCGCAACGATAGGGGCATGACCATGAGGCTCAATCGATCGGATGCTGCTAGCGATCTGTGAGTGCAGCGCAGGCGCCGAAGACAACAAAGGCCACGCGCTCGCCGGATGCACTCAAGACGAAGCGCCCATTGTCCTGAGCAATGGCTGCGCTCCAGCCCAGACCATCGCGGACACCATCCACGCCATCTTCAGCCCCTTGCAGGATCAGCTTGCCGTTGATCTCGCTGACGGTGCGAATGGCGGAAGTGCGCGGCATCTCACCGAGTCCACTCACCGACCCTGCCGCCACGTCGATCAGGAAGAAGTCGGGAGCGCCGGCCTCCTCGGGCAGGATGCGCTGGCAGTCGTTGCCCGGGGTGCATTCCATAGCTTCGTTGAGGGCGCAGAGCAGGGGAGAGGACCCGTCGAATGCGCCAGCGATAACTGGGAGAGGCGCAAGGACGAGCAGCCACGAGCCTAGGCCGAGGGGGAGCAAGGCACGCATCGTCATGTCCTCCTCCTACTGAACAGTATAGCCGCGCCCTTGCAGGCAGGCGGAAAGGGCGCGGTTATACGTCTGGTTTTGCGCAGCGACCTGCTGCTGGTACTGTGCCTGCGCCTGAGATTGCTGCTGCTCATTAGCGCGCTGCTGGTCAATGCGGCGGAATCCGCCGATCAGCGCACCACCAGCAGCCCCGGCTGCCGCACCCTTGCCGGCATCTCCCGCTATGGCGCCGACGGTGACGCCAAGTACTGCACCGCGTGCCGCGCCGCGCAGCATGCCGCCCTGTGGCGCGGCCGCGGTTGTCACGGGCTGGGCAGGTGGCGAGGCCGGATCATATCCGGTCTGCTGCACCGCCCAAGTCCGGCACTCGGCCTGATCTTGAGCTTGCTGATCGGTTGACTGTCCCTGGCTCGGATAGACGATCAACTGCTGGGCATTGGCGCCGGAGACAAGTGCAAGGCTGATGACGACAGCTGCGATTGCGGTACGGTATTTCATGTCTGTCTGGCCTCCAGCAACTTGCACGCCACTCTGCTATGCACTCCGGTTTCTCCGGCTGGAACCTCTACGATGAAGGGGCGCCGGCTGCGGTAGTCCCTCCGCCGCCAGGATTGAGGTCCAGGTCATCGAAGCCTGGGGGAGCCTTCCGCCAGGGATAGCCCTTCCTGGCGAGTTCATAGCCGTACTTATAGAGCGCACGCATGAAGTCCTGGTCGAACTCTTCCTTGTGCTCGAAGTCGAAGTCTGGGCCGATAAATGCCAGGTTGTAGTCGAAGCCGTCGCGGTGCGTGGTCAGATAGATGCGGTAGAGGTCGCCGATGCCTTGGGAGTGGATCAGCGACGAGATGGCACGGCCGGCAATGCTGAAGGTGCGGCGCTCGACGTCAGCCCAATCGGGATCGAGGCGCGCATTGCGGATTATGTAGACGCTGCGCTCGCGCTGGATGTGGGCCTTTGCCGATTGCTCAGCTACGTGGAGCGAGGGCGGATAGAGGAAGACCTGGGCCATCGCGCCGCCGTCGACGTGCATCTCCTGATAGGGCTTGCCGTCGACCTCGACGTCGATCATCACTGGCGGGAAGGCGCCGGGAACGGCGGCAGAGGCCCGCAGGATCTTGCGGAACAATTCTAGGGATCCTGGTGCCTTGCTGGCGGCAATCGCCGTCATGTTCCAGATCACCGGTCGGCGGGCATCCAGGTTCGTGGTGCCAACCAAAAGCAGGCGCCCCTTGGCGTACTCGGCGGCGATGGCCTCCAGGAAACTTTCCGTTACAAAGTGCTCGATCATCTTGCTCATCGGCGTGGTATCGGCCAAGGCATCGCTGAGCGCACCGGTGATGAATCCGCGGGGCTCGAAGATGTCCGCCTGGGTTACCGCCGTATAGGCCTCTTCGAGCGCATCGTCATAGTCCGAGCCAAGAAAGGCCATGGGTGCGATCAACGCCCCCGTGCTCACCCCGGTCACCCCCTTGAACACCGGACGGTCGCCGTGCTCGGTCCAGCCCTTCATCAGACCGGCGCCAAATGCACCATTGTCGCCGCCGCCGGAGACAGCGAGGAAGGAGACTGGTGGCAATGGCCCGCTGTGACCGATGCTGGCAAGGTAGCCCTGTTCCCGCGCGAAAGATTGCAGCGCATCCTGGAGGAAGGGCTCCATCTCCTTGTCAACCCAGTAGCGCGCGCCTGGTATGCCTGGCACCACGGCCTCGATTGTTCGATCCTCGGGGACGGCGGTCAGACGCGCCGGCGCCGCGCAGGCGGAGACCAGAGTCGGGAAGACCACCGCCAACAAGAGCAGCCAAGTCGATCGTTGGAAAGCTTGGCGCCTGGAAAAGCTGCAGCTAGGCATGGACGGCATTCCTCCGGCTAACGACCAATTCAAGGAATGAGGCTCAGAGCGATGCTCTCGTTGGGCACGGCATGGCAGCCGCCTACTTCCCTGATCCATCTGGAAGTAAACTACGACTGCCCCACGGCACCCAAGGTAGCCGGTGTATCGAACGTGTAGCGCCGAGGTAAACAACCTGGCGGAACTAGCGTTGACTTCGGTAGCGGGGCACTGCCGCCGCCTCGGCTGGGAACCGGCGTCGGCGCCGGTCCCATCGAGCGGGTGGCGCTGAAGATTGCGCTGCGCGGACCCCTCCAGCTGGTCGATAGGGAGGCTCGGGCGTTGAGTCGGCGGCTTGCGTTCTGGCACGCGCCCGGCGTCAGGGCCGGCGCACCTCAGGGGCTGGCAATGCCGAAATGATCTCGGCATCGATGTCGGCGATGAGACGCCGGTATTCGTCAGCGCGATGCCGGGCCTCGGGCTGGGTGGATTGCTCAAGCCGCAGAAGGGCGTTGATCGCATCCTCCATGTCGTCCACGAGACTGGCGGTATCGTCTCTCGGGCTGTGGGCTAATAGGCTTCTGTATTCATTTACTCTTTCGAGAAGCTGGGCGATCGCGGCGGGAACAGGCCGATCTCCGGGCGGCGCCTGATCTCCGGGCCTGCCACCGTGTATCACCCGGAAGTCCTTTCGCTTTGGCATAGCGAGGAATCCAACGATTCGAGCAAACCCAGCGATCCGGCTCTATTGGGCTGGGGCAGGGCCGCAGCCGCTGCGTCAGCCGGCGACAGAAGGCTACAGATCACGGACGGCTCCCGCACGTAACTTCCCGTAAACGGCAAGGTAAGGCCGCCGCGCGTAAGGCGGGGCCTGGGGCGAACAATCTTGGCCTGTCCCTCGCTCGCCGGATTGGGCTTTCATCTGGTGCCTGGGCTCGCTTTCGCCTCAACAGAGGGCCGCGGCGGGGTGAGGAACGCTCGCGAATCTCGGGCAAGTCATTGAATGACTTCATGTCAGTCGGCGACGCGCAAAGAGCGCCGAGGGTAGATTCAAATCAATTCTCACGGATTGCCAGGCCGTGTAGTATTTGTTCGAATGCATACTACCGGCATCGCACGGCCAGGCGGAGAGGACAGGCCTCAAGGGCTACCGCCAGCGGGCCGTGGAAGGGCAGGCGATGAAGGTAACCCTTGCCCGCTGTGCGGCCGGGAGGTGCGCCTAGAGAGCAGCCTTTCCGGCTTGAGGTCTCTTTTGATGCTTTCGGGGGGGTATGCAGTGACGACCGAGGCTAAGAATCTTGTCATCGCAGCAACTGGAGCGCCGCAGACCGTCGCGCCGCCGGACCCGGAACATCCCGACCCGACGCTTGTCCGGGAGCAGCTCGAGCGCATTCTGGGCAGTAGCGACTTCCTCGGTTCGGATCGGACGCACCGGTTCCTGCGCTACGTCGTTGAAGAAGCGCTGGCTGGACGGGCGGATCGGATAAAGGCCTTCTCTGTTGCGATGGCCGCATTCGGTCGCGACGAGAGCTTCGATCCGCAGACCGATCCGATCGTCAGGATCGAAGCGGGGCGCCTGCGGCGCAGTCTGGAACGCTACTATCTCGTCGCCGGGACGGCGGATCCGGTCCGTATCGATATCCCCAAGGGAACCTATGTTCCCGAATTCTCGTGGTTGAACCCGCAGCAATCCGACCTGACATCGAACGACCCTGAGCAAACGGTGCCTATCGCGGCGCCAGGAGTGGCCCCTCCGGCTGTCGCCTTGCATCAAGTGATTGGTTCGAATGGGTTCATTCTCACCGCGGTCATCGCAGTGATCCTCATTGGGGCCGCCGCCATGGTCATGGCGACCCTGAAAACGCAGCAAGGGTCGCCTACCGTCGCCGTCAGGCCCGCGCTGCCGCACCCAGCGGTCGCGGTGCTGCCTTTCGGTATATCAGGGGCAGAACAACCGGCTAGCTACCTGTCGAGCGGTATGACCAATGAATTGATCAGGGAGCTTTCACAATACTCAAGTATATTTGTTCTTGGTCCTCAGTCGATACAGCGCTTTGGGCCGGCACCGGATGTCACAGTCGTAGGCGCGGAGACGGGCGTCGGTTTCGTACTGTCGGGCGATATTCAGAACGAGGAAGAAAGAATCCGGATCTCCGTTCAGCTTAGCGACAGCAAGACCGGCGGCGTCATCTGGGCTGAAGCATATGACCGAGATTTTGCGGTGGGCAGCATATTCGACCTTCAGGTCGAGATCGCCCGCGAGATCGTGCGGAGGATTGCGCAACCGCAAGGCGCGATCGCCCTGTTCGACTGGAAACGCACGCGGGGTATGGCGCCGGAGACTTGGGAGGCACATGACTGTGTCTTGCAGGCGGACGAGCTTCATCGACGGGTTTTGCCGCCTGCGCAGGAGCCCGCAATCCGCGCATGTCTGAAGCGCGTGGTCGAGCAGGAACCCGGCTACGCTGATGCCTGGGCAATGCTGGCCCTCATCGAGATCGACGCGGCGCGCTTTGTACCGCTGGCTCTGCAGCCTGCAGACAGCCTCGAACTTGCACACGCGGCCGCGGAACGTGCGGTCGATCTGGCTCCTGATAGCGGCGGCGCCCATCTGGCGCTAATGATGACCTTGTTCTTCCGCGGACAGGTGGAGGAGGCCCTGGCAGCTGGCCAGGTCGCTCTGCGGCTTAGCCCGCATGACCCCGATGTTGTTGGAGAACTAGGCCTTAGGCATGTGATCTCCGGTGACCTGGATGCCGGCATGAACCTCGTCAGGCAAGCGATCGATCTGTACCAGGCGGTGCCTGTGAGCTACCGCCTGGCGTTGGCACTGGCCTATATGCGTCAGGGACTTTACCAAGAGGCATCAGACGCCGCCATGGAATCCGGGCAGGCTTCGAACTTCGTCTATTGGAGCGTCCTGGCGGCAATCCATGGCAAAGCTGGCAGGCTGGACAAGGCTCGAGAGGCTGCGAGCGAGCTGCTGAAGCTCTATCCCGACTTTCCCCGCTGGGCGTGGACAGAACTCGAACGGCGGAACCTCGCTCCGGAGCTCGCAGTAGCGATGGCGGAAGGCTGGTGGGCGGCGGGGCTGGAGGTGTCGGCTCGACCCGATACCGGCTCTAGCTTTTAGCTAGCACTTCGGCCTCGGCTACCGGGGCGGGCTTGCGCGCAGTGGCGGGTCCTCTCGCGCAATTGCCACGTAAAATACAGTAACGTTCTTAGTCGTCTCCTCCTTTCCGTCAATTTTTGGTTGGCCGATTGGGCAGGCGGGTCCAACGGGCGGGCCGGCCCGCTGCAGATATCTGCGCTGACCATGGCCAACTCTCTGGCCGAGCCAAGAACGCGGAAGCACGTCACCATGAGCCTCAGATGCGGACTATTGGCATTGCGCGCCGCTACTGGGCTGAGCGCAGCAGGTACGCTATCAGCGTTGCGTGGAGCGCGAGCCCGGCGACTAGGTCAAGCCGGAGTGACGCGCACATTGATCAGTCCAAGGTCGCAGCGTGCGAAGGACAGCGGGGCAGGGCACGCCATGGTGAGCCGAGCCAGGGGCAGCAAGCTCGTCGCGACCGCGCTCGCGCTAGGTTCGGCCATTGCCGGTCCCGGCATCGCTGGTGAGATTGGCCACTACAACCCTGCTGTCCCGAGCATCCGCGACTTCGCCATGCCGGAGCCGGGCTTCTATGGCGTGCTGTACAACTACTTCTACTCGACTGACCGGCTCAACAATGAGGATGGCGACAAGATCGACTCCGTGACGATCAGCCCCGGTCCAGGGCCAGGCTTGACCCTGGATGTCGACGTCGATGTCGACGTCTACGCGGTGGTGCCCACGCTCATCTGGGTTTCCGATTGGGAAGTCCTGGGCGTCCGCTACGGCGCTTTCATTGCCCCGACCTTCGCGAACTCGTCCGTCAGCGCGGCCCTTTCCACGACAAGGGGACAGGGAAGAAACGCCGATCAGGATAGTTTTGGTGTCGGCGATCTTTTTGTGCAGCCGGTCTGGCTAGGCTGGACGAACCCGCATGTGGACGCTGCCCTTGGGTACGGCTTTTACGCGCCTATTGGAAAGTACGATACCGAGACCGTGACCCTGCCCATCGTCGGACCAATCACCACCGAGTCCTCGGACAATATCGGCCTCGGCTTCTGGACCCACCAGCTCCAGGGCGCTGTGACATGGTATCCATGGGAACATCGGGGTACTGCGGCGGTGGCAGCCCTGACCTGGGAAATCCACGGCGAGAAGGAGGACTTCGATCTCACGCCCGGGCAGAACTTGACGCTGAACTGGGGCATAAGCCAGTACCTGCCGCTCGACAGCGAAAAGAGCCTGCTCCTCGAGCTCGGCCCAACCGGCTACAGCAGTTGGCAGATCACGGACGACCACGGCAGTGACGCGCGCAATCCGGATGTGCACGACGAAGTTCACGCGGTCGGCGGCCAGTTGGGCCTGACCTATGTGCCGTGGAACGGGGCGCTCAATGCCCACTATTTCTACGAATTCAGCGCGCAGGACCGGTTCCAGGGGCATGCTTTCGGGCTGAATTTGGCGATTAAGCTCGGGCCGACGCCATGATCTCCGACTTCGGATCAAAGTTGCTGAGAGAGCCGCTGGTGCACTTTCTAGCTGCGGGCGCCGTCATCTTTGGGCTCTACGGCCTGACTCGCGGTGAAGCCGAAAGCGCGGCAGACCACCACATCGTCGTGACCGCCGGCGACATCGCGCGGCTGGCGGGACTTTGGCAGAAGCGGTGGCAGAGTCGGCCCACGCCGGATGAGCTGAAGGGACTGATCGACCGGCACGTTCAGCAGGAGGTTCTCTATCGCGAAGCGCTCGCACTAGGGCTCGACCGCGACGACAGCGTCGTCCGGAGTCGGCTGGCACAAAAGTTCGAGTTCCTGAGCGAGGATCTTGCGGCTGCGCGCGATCCCACCCCCGAGGAGTTGTCGGCTTTCCTCGACGCGCATCGCGATCGCTACCGGGCGCCGCCGCAGCTCTCACTCACGCAGGTCTACTTGAGCCCGGACCGGCGCGGTAGCGCGGTCGAGCACGATGCCGAAGTCGTCCTCGCCAGCCTGCGCAAGGGCTCGCACGACGCGGATCTCGATGATCTAGGCGACCGTATCCTGCTGGACACGCACTACTCGCGGTATGCGCCCCAGGAAATAGCATCAGTCTTTGGACAGGGCTTCGCGGATGCCGTGGTTGCGCTTGAGCTCGGCGTCTGGTCCGGACCGATCGCGTCGGGCTATGGTCTGCACATCGTGCGCGTCGATGAGCGGGTCCCGGCGCGTATGCCGGTGCTGGCCGAGATCGAGGCCCGGCTGAGGGCCGATTGGCTTTATGAACAGCGAAAGCGCGCCAACCAGGAAGTGCTCCAGCTCCTCTTGGCCCGCTACACCGTGGTGATCGAAGGCGGCGCGCTCGACGCGGCCTCGTTTGCCCGACCGGGCGCCGAGCGGAGGGCTGGACCGTGATCTTTCGATTGTCCCTCGCTCTTGCCACGCTTCTGCTCTGGTCGACGTCCGGCGCTGCGCACGAATCACGTCCCGCCTATCTGCAGATCGAGGAGGTGGGAGCCAGTCAGTACGAGGTCTTGTGGAAACGTCCGGCGCGGGGTGATCTGGGGCTAAGCCTCGCCCCAGTGTGGCCGGCTGTCTGCCGTGACACCGTACCCAGAGCGGTCCACTCGGTGCCAGGGGCGATTACCGAGCGGCGCCTGCTCGACTGCGGCGGCAGCGGGTTGATCGGCCAGCGCATCACCATCGACGGCCTTGCGACGACCTCCACCGATGTACTGCTGCGAATGGAGTTTCGCGACGGGCGGGTTCAGACCAACCTGATTAAGCCGACATCGCCCAGCGTAGAGATACAGGGCCCACGACCCGTTCTCGCGGTCGCCGCCGGGTACTTCGTGATGGGTGTCGAGCATATCCTGCTTGGCGTTGATCATCTGCTGTTCGTGCTCGGGCTTGTGTTGATCGTGCGCGGCGCGGTGCTTCTGGTGAAGACGATCACGGCTTTCACGGTCGCCCACAGCCTGACGCTGGCACTGGCCACTCTAGGCCTCGTGCGCGTGCCGCAGGCGCCAGTCGAGGCGGTAGTCGCACTCAGTATTGTCTTCCTAGCCAGCGAATTGGTGCGCCGGCACCGTGGAGAGTCCAGCCTGACGGCACGCCACCCCTGGCTCGTCGCGTTCGCCTTTGGGCTTCTGCATGGCTTCGGCTTTGCCGGTGCCCTGGCAGAAGTAGGCCTGCCGGCGACCGACATTCCGCTGGCGCTGCTGACATTCAACATTGGCGTAGAGGCTGGCCAGTTGCTGTTCGTCGCGCAATTGCTCGTTCTGCTATGGCTCGGACCGAGGATGATTGCACTGCCACCGCGGTGGCTGCAGGGCGCGCCAAGCTATGCCATCGGGTCGCTTGCGGCGTTCTGGCTGATCGAGCGCGTGGTGGCGTTCACTTAGCGGGTGGCGTGGTATGGCCGCTAGAACCGAGCAATCAAGTCGATGCTGAGGCAGTAAATCGGAGGCGGGAGCGTTGCATGGCTGTGCTGAATTGGATCATCGATGAAGCCAGAGCGATTCTGCTGGTCACCCTTTACTTCGTCGCTTGCTTCGGCGTGATCATGCTGCTGAAGCAGCTAATGCTGGCGGAGTACGGGATAGAATTTCGCGGTCTTTCAATAGCGCTCTTAGCCGCACTGGTAACGGCCAAAGTGGTGATCGTGCTCGAGAAGGTTCCTTTAGCCAAATGGCTTGGGCAGCAGGCCGCGATTACCGACATCGTCGTCCGCTCGGCATTCTATACGGCAGTGACCCTACTGTTTCTGCTGCTAGAGAAAGCTATCGAATCGCAAGCGGGACACGGCGGCCTGGTGGCATCTGTCGCGAATGTGCTCGAGCATCGGGATGTTCATCAGGTGTGGGCAACGACAATCTGCGTGGGCCTCTTTTTTATCGCGTACAACAGCTTCAGCGTATTACGCCGGGAGATCGGGGGCCGGCGATTAGCGGAAATCTTTCTGTCGAAGAGTGCGCCCGCGTCGGCGCCGCACTAGGAGATATAGCATGGGACTTCAGTCACTTCTCCAAGCCGCTCTGATTGCCACTTCGGCCGCAGCGATGGTGGTTCCAGCCCTGGGACAGGACAGCGTGATCGGAGACGTAGGCACGATCGACAAGGAAAAGGTCGAGAAGGTCTTCGGGGTGCGCCCGTACTCGCCTTACGCAGGGCGCAACTTCCCAACCCGTCCGTTCTTCGGCGACACACATTTGCACACCGCCATCTCGATGGATGCTGGAGCATTCGGCGCGCGCGTGGGACCCAGGGACGCCTACCGTCTCGCTAAAGGCGAGGAGATCATGGCCTCAAGCAATCAGCTGCTCAAGCTATCCCGGCCGCTCGACTTCCTGGTCGTCGCAGATCATTCAGACAATATGGGCTTCTTTACGAAGCTGTTTTCGGGCGACCCTTCTGTTCTGGCGAATTCGACGGGGCGACGCTGGTACGACATGATCCAGTCCGGAAAGGGAGCCGATGCAGCGATCGAAATCATCGTCGCCTTCTCCCAGGGCACCTTCCCGAAAGAACTGGAGTTCAATCCAGGCAGCCCAGCCTTTCGATCGACGTGGCAGGAGATCATCGCTGCTGCGGAGGAGGCCAACGATCCGGGTCGCTTCACGGCTTTCATCGGCTACGAGTGGACTTCGAATACCGGCGGAAACAACCTGCACCGCAACGTCATCTTTCGTGATGATGCATCCCGCGCAAGTCTGGTCGAGCCCTTCACCGTACTTCCGCCGCTCGGCAGCGACAATCCGCGGGACCTCTGGAAGTGGATGGCCGCCTATGAAGAGAAGACGGGTGGCGACGTGCTCGCCATTGCCCACAACGGCAATCTCTCCAATGGTCGTATGTTTCCCCTCATCGAGTCCTTCACCGGAAGGCCGGTCGACGCCGATTACGCCGAGGCGCGCGCGCGTTGGGAGCGCCTCTATGAGGCGACGCAGATTAAGGGTGACGGCGAGGCGCACCCCTTCCTCTCTCCGAACGACGAGTTCGCGGACTATGAAACCTGGGACAAGGGCAATCTGGACCTTAGCGAAGCGAAGACTCAGGACATGCTGGAGTTCGAGTATGCCCGCTCAGCCTTGAAGAACGGCCTCCTGCTGGAGCAGCAACTTGGCACAAACCCTTACAAGTTCGGCATGATTGGTTCGACGGACGCGCACACCGGCCTGACGGCGATCGAGGAGGAAAACTTCTTTGGAAAGACCTCGAGTGCGGAACCCAGCGCGGAGCGCGCGTTGCATCCATTCGTCAAGCGTGGCGACAGGATCATCATGACGTGGGAGACCACCGCCTCGGGCTACGCCGCGGTCTGGGCGACGGAGAACACCCGCGAGGCGCTCTTCGACGCGATGGAGCGACGCGAGACCTACGCCACGACCGGCAGCCGCATGATCGTCCGCTTCTTTGGCGGATGGGATTTCGAGCGCGAGGATGCGCACCACCGGCTGCCGGCGGACATCGGTTATACCAAGGGCGTGCCCATGGGCGGCGACCTTCGTGACGCACCGGACGGCAAGGCGCCGAGCTTCCTCGTCGCCGCGCTGAAAGACCCGATCGGCGCCAACCTCGATCGCATCCAGATCGTCAAGGGTTGGCTCGACGCCAATGGCGAGGTCCAGGAAATGGTCCATGACGTGATCTGGGGCGATGCCGATAAGCGCCAGCCCGGAGCCGACGGCAAGCTGCCGGCGGTCGGTAGCACGGTCGACCTAGCGGGCGCGACCTGGACCAACACGATCGGCGATCCCGAGCTGATCACCGTCTGGAGGGATCCCGACTTCGACCCGAGCCTTCGGGCCTTCTACTACGCCCGCGTGATCGAGATCCCGACGCCGCGCTGGACAGCCTATGACGCCAAGCGTTTCGGTCTCCAGCTGCCACCCGAGGTGCCGATGACCACCCAGGAGCGCGCCTACACCTCGCCCATCTGGTACACGCCGGGCGGTTGAGGGGATCGCGCGCAAGGGGGGCGAATGATGAGCTCGCATGATCGGGCAGAGGTTAGGCTGGTCTATTTGGTGGCGCTAGCATTCGTCGTCCTTGGTCTCTCGGACCGGCCTGTATTGGCGTGCGCGGTCTGCATCACAGCGCCTGAAAAAACCGTGGCGGACCGGATCCTGGAAAGCGAGACGGTAGTGCTGGCGCGTGAAGACCCGTCTAGGCCATTTACTTTCGCCCCGGTCGCAGTCTTGAGGGGATCGGTCGACGGAAAGCCGATCCCCTTCCTCGTCGACAGCACTACCAAACGTAGGCTTGGCGCCAATTCTGAGGATGCGGTCCTCTTTGTTCGGCCCCAGCGGAGCCCGCTCCGTCCCCTCGCGCCAACCGAGCCTGAATGGCTGCGATTGGCTTATGCTGACGCTGAATACAGGACGCTCATTGACCGAATCCTCGCCCTTGGGGATTTTTGGCGGGCCGACGAGACGGGGCAGGCCCGCTTTTCGTTCTTCGAAGCGCTCTACGACCATAAGGTTCGGGCGATCAGGGAGCTCGCATTGAGCGAGCTTGCGCGTGCACCCTATCGCCTCGTACGAGGTATGACCCCGCGGCTCGCGGTTGCGGAGATTGTACGCATGCTCCGTGACCCCGCAATGATTCCATGGGCTCCGGCATACGTCCTTCTATTGGGCCGGAGCGCCGACCCGGCGGCCCATGTACTCGTTCGCGAAACGATCGCCGCATTCGCCATGTACGGCGCCCAGAGCAATCTCGCTGCCTGGGCCACAGCGCTTATCGAGATCGACGGCGTTCGAGGAATCGACATCCTTGTACGGCACTATGGTGGGGTGCCCGAACGGAGCGCCGAGGAGCTGCAGGAGATCTTGACCGCCTTCGGTGTGCATGCCAAGGACGGCGATCCCACGCTGCGTTCAATGATTGTAGCGAGACTTCACGACCTCGCTCGTGCGCGGGTCGAAGTGGCGCCCGCTGCCGCTAATCATTTGGCTTCTCTGAACGACTGGTCGCAAGCCGACTTCTTCCAGACCCTACTCGAGTCGGAGAAGCGATGGTCGCCCGCCGAAAGCTTCATGCTGACTGTTTATGTTAGGGCCGCCCGCAAAGGGATTGAATCAAAGGAGTGAGCTCATTGATCGTGGCCATGTCTTCCTTCACCCGATTGCTCGGCGAACCGCCGGTACATTTCCTTCCCAGCGACGCGGTGATCTTTGTTCCGCCAGCGGGAAGTCGACGGAAAGCGCTTCGGCGTCAGTTGACCGCCCGATGTGTTGATGGTCACTCAGGAGCGCGCCTACACCTCGCCCGTCTGGCACACATCCTCGAGGTCGTAGTCTCGCGGGTGGCTGGGCTCCTGATCGGTC
Organism: Kiloniellales bacterium; assembly: GCA_050330055.1. Taxonomy (GTDB): domain Bacteria; phylum Pseudomonadota; class Alphaproteobacteria; order Kiloniellales; family JAKSDN01; genus JBHJOF01. The sequence goes on along the minus strand of JBHJOF010000299.1, from coordinate 7,930 downwards.
GAAATGATGTGCGCCCCACGGGCCATTGCAGGCAGACAGATGGAACACTGTTTAGGAGTGATGCAATGAGAGAGAACACAATGACCCCCCAAGGACTCGATGCGGCGAAGGATTGCCGTAGCATGAATCTACGCCAGGAGAGATGGAGCTCGACTGCGGCCGGTGCCTTTCTGGCCACGATCGCCGCCGTTCTCGTCGCGCCGGCAACTGGCGCTGCACAAACCTACGAAACTCCGCCGACCTTGAAAGCGTCCGAGATTCTCCCAGAAAACCTTGTCCAGGGGCCGGACTTTCGCGTCAAGGAAGAGGTTGTAAACGATGGAGTGGTCAATACCTACACCATCGACTCGACCTTTGGGCAGTTCTCGGCGGTGACGACGGCGAAGCTGCGCCAGAGAGTTGGCGAGGTCATTGCCCTCAGGCAAATGGAAACCGTCCGACAATCGGACACATTCCAAAAGTCGATTGTCGAATCTGGTAAGGATACGCTCGGGACGGTGCAGGACGTTGTGACCGATCCCGTCGGCACTGTGTCTGGTGCCGTATCCGGTATCGGCAAGGCCTTCGCCCGGGCGGGTGAGGGGCTGTTCGGCAGCGCGCGCAGCGAGGCGGAAGACAGCCGGTTTGAATCGCTGATCGGGCTCTCCAAGACCAAGCGAGAGTATGCCTTCGACTTTGGCGTCGACGTCTATTCCGACAACGAGGTCCTACAGCAGCGTTTGGACGAGCTCGCCCGGGCAAGCTACGCGGGTGGGCTGGTCTACTCGGCGGCGCTTTCCATGGTGCCGGGCGCCGCAGGCTTGGCGATCTCTGCCACTGGCATGACACACCTGACCAATGAGATCTATCGAACGACAGCGCCTACAGACCTGCGTCGTATGAACCGTCAGAAGCTGACCGCCATGGGCGTACGCCAGGACGCGGTCGACCATTTCGTCGACAACGCGAAGTTCTCACCGCGCGACCAGACGGAACTGGTGCTCGCGCTCGAGAAGATGCCGGAGGCCAAGAATCGGGAGCTGTTCATCTTGTTGGCGACCCTCACCAGCGATCGCGACATGGCATTGTTTCGGCAGCGCCAGGCGCAAATGTACGCGGGCTATCACAGGACGGTCGTCCCTATCGACAGCTTCGTTGCGTTCGGTGAGTTTGTCGGCGCACACGACAGGCAAGGGCGCATCGTATTCAACGTGCCATTGGACTACCTCGTTTGGACCGAGTGGATGGCCAAGGTAGTGAGCGGCGTCGATAAGACCATCGCCGCCATAGCGGGAGTGACGGGAAAGGAAGTAGTGCTCGCGGGCAGCCTGTCGCCCTACGCTCGTCAGCAATTCACCGAGCGAGGCTGGACCGTTTCGGACAATGCGGAACAGATATTCGCCGCGAAGTGACCCGGACAAAGTCTGGCCGTTGGCCGGGAGAACTCTTGGAAATGCGCTTAGAGCAAGCGCTTCGGCGGATACCTTCGATCTAACCAACAATGTTCGAATGGAAAGGAAGAAAGGACGAACCATGTTCGAGCGTATGCCAATTCTGGCCTTCGTGGCCGCTCTATCCGTATCAGCAATCCAGGCTGCGCCTTCACTGGGAGCGGAGTGCATAGGGGTGCAGGTCCCCGACAGCGTCAAGGTGGGCAATGAGGAGCTTGTCCTGAATGGCTTGGGCATTCGCAAGGCGACGGTGTTCAACGTAAAGGTCTATGTTGCGGGCCTCTATCTGCCTGAGAAATCAGGGGATGGCGAAAAGATCATAGGCTCAAACAAGCCTTGGGAACTCGCGCTTCATTTTGTGCACGACGTTGATGCCTCCGATATCCAAGATGCCTTCGACGAAGGATTCGAAAAGGCAGCCGGCGATAGTCTGAGTGCGCTAAGCACGCGGATCGACGCCCTGAAGGCCCAGATGATCGATTTTGCCGAAGGGCACGTTCTCTCCTACGCCTACAACCCGGCTACGGGTACCGTTGTCGACGTGAACGGTAAGAGCGGTGCTCCCATTGAGGGTGCCGACTTTGCAGCTGCGCTACTGAAGATCTCGATCGGCCCGGAGCCGCCGAACGAGGACCTCAAGACAGGGCTGCTCGGCGGCAAGTGCGAGTGATGAGCGGCGCCCGAGAGGGCTTGTCGACGGCTGGCAAGAGCGTCGACAGGCCGCGCATTGCGGCGGATATAATGGTCCGCGTCGCCGCCTTCGTCCGGTGTTCCCAGCCGGGCTAAATTGCTCTATCGAGCCGTAGTGCGCGGCCATGAAAGGGACCCTGATCGCAGCTCTCACGGCATTCGCAGTGGCCGGCATTGCAGTCCAGATCCCCTGTGCGGCAGCCCAGGAACTCGAGCCACGATCCTACGTAAATACGCCAGTTGGGTTGAGCTTCCTGCTCGCGGGCTACGGCTACACGGAGGGCAACGTCGTGTTCAGTGCCGCAATGCCAGTGACGGATGCCAAAGTCGAGACTCATTCCGGCGTGCTCGGTTACATACGGTCTCTGGATGTAGCAGGCCTCTCCGGCAAGCTCGGCGTGATTGTCCCCTATGCTGCAGCGTCAGGGAGCGCCAAGCTGGCGGGAGAGCCGCGGGAACGTGAAATCTCCGGCTTTGCCGATCCGCGATTCCGCTTCTCCCTGAATCTCCATGGTGCTCCCGCGGTTACGCTAGAAGATCTCGCACGCTATGAACAGGATCTTATCTTAGGCGCCAGTCTGGACGTCTCGTCCCCTCTCGGTCAGTACGACTCCAGCAAGCTGCTGAACATCGGGACAAACCGCTGGTCGGTCAAGCCGGAGCTCGGTCTGTCCAAGGCCCTCGGCCGAGCGACGCTGGAGGCCAGCGGTGCGGTGACCTTTTTCACCCCGAACAACGACTTCCTCAACGGCAGGACCCTCGAACAGGAGCCGCTCTATTCCGTGCAGGGACACCTGGTTTACGAGTTCGAGGGCAGGCTGTGGGCCGCGCTGGACACCACCTACTACGCCGGGAGCGCACGATAATCGATGGCGAGGAAGGCGAGAGCCAGGAGAGTGTGCGCCTCGGCCTTACGATCTCATTTCCCGTGAGCCGGCAAAACTCCATTAAGCTATTCGGCAGCGCCGGCCTGTACAGCCGCACGGGGTCCGATTTCGACGCGCTTGGGGTTGCCTGGCAGGTTCGCTGGGGCGGTGGGCTTTGATGAAGAAGGGCGCCGACGGGGCACAGCGATCGCTCAAGGCCTCACCAAAGAACATCCCCCAAAAAGCAAGGGGCCCAGTGCACTTCTACCCATGCAGCAGTCTCATAACCTGAAGGTCGCAGGTTCAAATCCTGCCCCCGCAACCACCGAAACTTGACTCCCCGGACGCCCAACGGCGCCGGGGAGTTTCGCTTTGTCCGCGTCCTCGGCGCAGAAGGCCAGGATAGCCGCCAGCTCGCCATAGAGACGGGCGTTCAGCCCGGCGCCGTCCGCACGCGGCAAAAGCTCGATACGGTCGATCAGGGCTCGCAGCACCTCGGCCGCCTCGGCCTTGATGCTCTCGTCGTTGAGCGCCTCCTCGAGCTGCGCGACCTTGCGGCGGTAGATTTCGCTCAGGCCCGGATGGAGCCGCAGCGCCGGCGTGGGAGCCGCTGAGCGGAGATCGCGATCGAGCTCGTTCCGGCGTGCCTCCAGGGCGGCCATGCGGTCCTTCATGGCGGGCGTGTACATGCCATCCTCGATCGCCTTGAGCAGGCCGGCGATCTTGCTCTCGATCACCGCCCGCTCGCGCCTGAGCGAGGCCAAGCGGCTCTCGGCCTCGCGTGCCGACTGGTTCACCTGGGCCTGGAACTCCTCAACGAAGGCGGCGACCAGCTCGGGTGCCAGGAGCTTCTCCTTGAGGCCGGCCAGCACCCGCGCCTCGATCTCCCGGCGGAGGATCGTCGCCCCGTTGGCGCAGGTGCCCTTGGTGCGCCGCGTGGCGCAAGGTGCGCGAGCAATGCCGGCAGCGGCGCTTGCGGTGGCTCGTAGCCACGCGATGGCGACAGCGGCCAGCGCTCGCGCGCGCCGATGACGTGAATATGGCAGTCCCATAGCTCGGCAGCATCCCCGCTCATGGCGGCAGATCAGGTCATGGCAACGGGTCAGGCGGCGAAGCCGCGTCGTCGTCGGCTGCGTCGGACACCAGGAAGTCGAAGTCGCAGCCGCGATCGGCCTGCAGCACGCTCGCGGCGTAGAGCCGGGCGTAGCCGCGCGGTGGCTTGGCGGGCGCCTGCCAGCCGGCGCGGCGTTCCGCCAGGGTCGCTTCGTCCACAAGCAGGTCGAGGCGCCGCGCCGCGACGTCAAGGCGGATGCGATCACCGTCGCGCACCTGCGCCAGCGGTCCGCCCGCAGCCGCCTCCGGCGTCACGTGCAGAACGACGGCGCCATAGGCGGTGCCGGACATGCGGGCATCGGAGACGCGCACCATGTCGCGCACGCCGGCCGCGGCCAGCTTCTTGGGGATCGGGATGGAGCCGGCCTCCGGCATGCCGGGCGCACCGATCGGCCCTGCGTTGCGCAGGACCAGCACATGGTCGGGCGTCACCGCCAGTTCCGGATTGTCGAGGCGGGCTTCGAGATCCTCCAGACCGTCGAACACCAGCGCTGGACCTTCGTGTTGCATCAACGCGTCACTCATGGCCGCGCGCTTTATGATGGCGCCACCGGGGGCGAGGCTGCCGCGCACTACCACCAACGCTTCGCCCCCGCTAACGGGATCGCCCGCCGCGCGGATGACGCCGCTGTCGGTCCATGCAGGCCAGTCGCCCAGCACCGCGTTCCAGGGACGGCCGTCACCGGCCAGGGCGCTGCCGTCGAAGCCGAGGTCGGCGCGGGCGACTTCACGCAGCAAGGCCGGCAGGCCGCCGGCTTGGTGGAAGTCTTGCATGTAGACGCGGCCGACCGGCTTGAGATCCGAAAGCACCGGCGTGCGCTTGCCGATGGCGTCGAACGCGTCGAGGTCGAAGGCGATGCCCGCCCGACCGGCGATCGCCGCCAGGTGGATCACCGCGTTGGTGGAACCGCCGAGTGCCTGCAGCGCAATGCAGGCGTTGGCAAGGCTCTCGCGCGTCACCAGCTGCGACGGACGTGGTCCGCCGGTCGTCGCAAGCTCGACCGCGCGCCGGCCCGCCGACTCGGCGTGGCGTAGTCGTTCGGAATGCGTCGCCGGAATCGTGGCGCCGCCCGGCAGCATGAAGCCCAGCACCTCGCCCAGGCAGGCCATGGTGCTGGCGGTGCCCATCACCATGCAGGTGCCGTGGGTCGGCATTAGCTCGCGCTGGGCGCGGCGCAGAGTCTCGTCGTCCAACTCCCCGGCGCGGCTCTGCGCCCACAGGCGCCGGCAGTCAGTGCAAGCGCCGAGGCGCTGGCCTTCGTGGCTGCCGGTCAGCATCGGTCCGACGACCACCGACAGCGTCGGCACGTCGGCACTGACAGCGCCCATCAGTTGTGCGGGCACCGTCTTGTCGCAGCCGCCGATCAGCACGGCGGCGTCGAGCGGCAGGGCGCGCAGCATCTCCTCTGTGTCCATCGACATCAGATTGCGCAGCAGCATCGAGGTCGGATAGGCGAAGGACTCGTGCAGCGAGATGGTGGGAAAGACGAAGGGCAGACCGCCGGATAGGGTGACGCCACGGGCAATCGCCTCGGCCAGCCGTGGCGCGGTGGCGTGGCAAGGGTTGAAGTCGGATGCCGTGCTGCAGATGCCGACGACGGGACGCGTGAGATCGGATTCCGACAGGCCCTGGGCCTGCAGGAAAGCGTCGCGCAGGAAGCGGGCGAAGCCGTCGTCGCCGTAGCGCGTCAGCCTGGCCGACAGTCCGGAACTCTTGCCGCCTTTGCCGCTCATGCCGCGCGATCCAGCAGGTCGGCGAGGGCTGGCGCAGCGAGCAGCCTGCGTGCCTCGGCGTCATCGAGCGGACGCAGCGGAGCACGCACGCGGCACCAGCCTGCGTTGCCATAGCGCGCCGCCAGCACGGCCTTCACGGCGGGAACCAGTGGGAAAGCGCTGACCGCCTCGCGGATCGCAGTCGCATCCGCCTGCGCCGTCAACGCTTCGCGCCCCGCGCGCAGCGCGGCGATCAGCGCGGCGATGCCACCGGCGTTCACGTTGGCGGTCGCCGAGATGCAGCCGGCGGCGCCCAGCGGGATCGCCTCGCTCAGGATGGACTCGCTGGCCGGAAACACGGCGAAGCCCGGGAAGGCCTCGATGATCGCTCGCGTGTTGTTCCAGTCACCGGAGCTGTCCTTGAGGCCGACGACCACCTCGGGAAAGGCATCGCGCAGCCGCCCGATGAGGTCGAGTGACCATCCCGCGCCGGCCATCTGTGGGATGTGGTAGAGGTAGATGCGTAGCCGGTTATCGCCGACGCCGTCCACTACCTGGCTGACGTAGTCGAACAGCCCGGCATCCGGCACGTTCTTGTAGAAAAACGGCGGCAGCAGCAGCGTGCCGGCGCAGCCGGCCCGCATCGCTTGACGGCTCATCTCGACCGCGTCCGGCACGGCGCAGGCGCCGGTACCGGGCAGCAGGCGCCGGGCCTCGACGCCGCCTTCGATCAGCGCCTCTATGAGGGCAATACGCTCGCCCAGAGACAGGCTATTGGCTTCGCTCGTGGTGCCGAGGATGGCGAGGCCGTCCGCCCCCTCGGCGAGCATCGCCTGGCAATGGGTTAGGAGGGCGCGCCTGTCGATGCCGAAGTCGGCGGCAAGGGGCGTGGCGGCGGGCGGCCAGAGTCCGGAACAGTGCATGTCGCATCCCAGGAGCGGTTGGTCACGAGCGGCAGGGATGGTCTCCTTGAACCTTAGTTTTGTCAACAAAAAGCGCCTAAAGAGCCCAAAAAAGGAGCAACATTGTATATATTGTTGACAAATTGTGCTGACCCTTGCATGGTTGCCCCTGTCAAAGACGAAAAAACAACGACATACCAAGGGAGGATATCGCGTTGGCAGACCTGAAATTCACAAGATTTGCCAAAGCCGTCGGCATGGCAGCGGCTTTGTCGCTTGGCTTGGCCGTGAGCGCACAGGGTGCCGAGCGGACACTGAAGCTGGGAACCGACCAGCCTGACGGCCACCCGTATGACCTCGGCGTGAAGCACTTCGCCGAGCTTGTGAGCCAGAAGACAAGCGGGGCCATTACCATTGAGATTTATCCCGGCGCGCAGCTTGGTGACAGCGGCGAACAGATCGAGGGTCTACAGCTTGGAACCCTCGATATGTCTCTGGCGGCCTTCAGCCACGCCTCGCAGTTCTGCAAGGAGCTTGGTCTTTTCGGCGCTCCCTTCCTGTTCAAGGACGAGGCCCACTTCGCAGCCGTCTTCGACGGCGAGGTGGGGACGGAGCTCGATCGCGCCTGCCAGGAGCGATACGGCATTCGCCTGCTTAATACCTTCACTTCCGGCTATCGCTTGATGTTCAATGGCAAGCGGCCGGTCAACGAGGTTGACGACCTGCAGGGGCTGAAGATTCGGGTGATGGGCGGCGAAGCGGACGCCATGACCTGGAAGGTTTTCGGGGCGATTCCTGCACCGATGCCCTACTCGGAGGTTTATTCCGCGCTGCAGGCCGGCGTGATCGACGGGGCGGAGAACGAGTTTGCGTCCATCCTCGCCAATCGCTTCTACGAATCGGCACCTTACTTTGCAAACACCAAGCACCTGGTGCTGCCGATGGGTCTGTTCATTTCCGACCGGATCTATTCCGATCTGACGGACGCGGAGCGCCAGGCGTTTCGAGAAGCCGCCCTTGAGGCGGCGCAATGGCAGCGCGACTTGATGAAGGAACGCAACGCCGCCGCCATCGCCGAGATGCAGCAGAAGTATGGCGTGACGGTCTCCGGCGTCGATGCCGAGAGCTTGCGCAAAAAGGGCGGGGATATTCAGGATCAGGTCGCCACTCAGCTTGGCCTGGAGGATCTCCTCGCGAAGGTCCGGGCGGCCGGCCA
>JBHJOF010000298.1:0-12511 GCA_050330055.1 Kiloniellales bacterium | reverse complement strand
GGCGTTGGCCGGCGAGGCGGCGCGCGGCGCAACGGGACTGGAGGGGGGCATCGCCGCGATCCTGGAGCGTCTCTTGACCGCCCACTGCCGCGCGGGGGGCGGCTGGGTCGATCATCTCGACGCGGACGACCGGCCGATCAGCAAGGCCATGCCGGCCAGTACCCTCTATCATCTCACCTTCGGGCTGACCGCAGTCGAGGACTGGCTGGCAATCCGCTCCGACAAACCCTCCTGACGTGCCGCTCCCTGCCAGCGCCTGCTTGCGGGCTCGGCCAGATTGATTTATTTTGTGTACAAGGTATCTCCTTTCCCCGCAGCTGGCCACGATTCGGGCGTGCCGGCCGAAAGAAGAAAAAAGGACTGCCGTTGGGAGAGCTGTTGCGGCCGAACGCAGTGGATGAGGCGCTGGCGGCGCTCGCCGCCGGTCCGTATTGCGTTCTGGCCGGCGGCACCGACTTCTATCCGGCCCGCGTCGGGCGGCTGATCGACGAGCCGGTGCTCGACATCACGGCGCTCGAGGCCCTGCGCGGCATCCGCGAGGAGGCCGAGGGTTGGCGCATCGGTGCGCTGGCGACCTGGAGCGAGCTGCTGGCCACGCCGCTGCCGCCGCTCTTCGACGGCCTCAAGCTGGCGGGGCGCGAGGTCGGCGGCGTGCAGATCCAGAACATGGGCACGATCGCCGGCAACCTCTGCAACGCCTCGCCGGCAGCCGACGGCATTCCCAACCTGCTCTGCCTCGACGCCGAGGTCGAGCTGCGCTCTGCGACTGGAGCGCGGAGCCTGCCGGTCGCCGAGTTCGTGCTCGGCAACCGCAGCACGGCCTGCCGCCCGGACGAGCTGGTGACGGCGATCATCGTGCCGCGCCACGGCGAGCGCGCCCGCTCGGCCTTCCTGAAGCTGGGCGCGCGGCGTTACCTGGTGATCTCCATCGTCATGGTGGCGGCGGTCCTGCAGTGCGACGAGGCCGGCACCGTTAGCTCGGCCCGCGTGTCGGTCGGGTCCTGCTCGGCCCGCGCGCTCAGACTGCCGGTGCTGGAGCAGGAGCTGGTCGGCAAGGCGCTGACGCCCGACCTGGCCGACTTGGTCAACGACCGCCATCTCGACGAACTCACGCCGATCGACGATGTGCGCGGCGGCGCCGCCTATCGCCGCGAGGCGGCCGCCGTGCTGCTGCGCCGCGCGCTCAGGCAGCTAGCGGAGGGCGGGACGTGAGCATTTCCATCACGCTCACGGTCAACGGCGAGCCGCGCAGCCTCGCGGTCGATCCGGTGACGCGGCTCTCGCAGGCTCTGCGCCTGGAGCTCGGCCTGACCGGCACCAAGGTCGGCTGCGACGCGGGAGACTGCGGCGCCTGCACGGTGCTGCTCGACGGCCGCCAAGTCTGCGCCTGCCTGCTGCCCGTCGGCCAAGCGGCCGGGCGCAGCGTCACCACGGTCGAGGGCCTCGCGACCAACGGCGCGCTCAATCGACTGCAGCAGGCCTTCCTCGACCACGGCGCGGCCCAGTGCGGCATCTGCACGCCCGGCATGCTGATGGCGGCGAGCGACCTCTTGGCGCGCAACGGCGCGCCCTGCGAAGCCGAGGTCGAGGACGCGCTGGGCGGCGTGCTCTGCCGCTGCACCGGCTATCAGAAGATCGTCGAGGCGGTGCTGTCATTGGCGCAGCAGGCCCCGGTCGAGCCGCCGCCGCTTGCCGGCGCCGCCGTTGGTGCGCGCCTGGCCAAGGTCGACGGCGCCGGCAAGATTGCCGGCCGCGAGCCCTTCGCCGCCGACCGGGCGCCGCCGGATGCGCTGTGGCTGCGCGCCGTGCGCGCGCCGCACGCCCGGGCCGATTTCACGCTCGGCGACCTTGCGCCGCTCTTCGCGTGCCATCCGGCTCTGGTAAGGGTGCTGACTGCAGCCGACGTGCCGGGCAACAACGGCTTCGGCATCTATCCGACCATCAAGGACCAGCCGGTGCTGGCCGACGGCCAGGTGCGCCACCGCGGCGAGGCGGTGGTCGCGCTGGTGGGCACGCGCGAGGCGGTCTACGGCATCAGGGACGAAGACGTGCCGATCACCTGGACACCACAGGAGCCCGTGGTGGGCATCGCCGCGGCGCTTGCCGAGGGCGCGCCGGTGATTCAGGCCGCCCATCCCGACAACATCCTGGCGCGCGGCCGGGTGCGCAAGGGCGACGTCGAGGTTGGCCTCGCCGAGGCGGATGCGGTTGCAGAGGGAAGCTGGCGCACTAGATTCGTCGAGCATGCTTACATCGAGCCCGAGGCCGGCTATGCCCGGCGCGTCGGCGACAGCCTCGAGATCTGGGTCACCACCCAGGCGCCCTACATGGACCGCGACGAGACCGCCCAGGTGCTCGGCCTGGCGCCGGAGCAGGTGCGCATCATTCCCTCGGCCTGCGGCGGTGGCTTCGGCGGCAAGCTCGACGTCTCGGTGCAGCCGCTGCTCGCGCTCGCCGCTTGGCTGACCGAGCGGCCGGTGCGCTGCGAGTACTCGCGTCCGGAGTCCATGCGTTCCTCGACCAAGCGCCATCCCGCGCAGATCACCGCCAAGGCGGCCTGCAGCAAGAACGGCAAGCTGACCGCCTTCGCCTTCCACGGCGACTTCGACACCGGCGCCTATGCCTCCTGGGGGCCGACGGTGGCGGACCGCGTGCCGGTGCACTGCACGGGCCCCTACGAAGTGCCGCACGTCCGCGCGACCTCGGCTGCCGTCTTCACCAATGCGCCGCCCTCGGGCGCCTTCCGCGGCTTCGGCGTGCCGCAGGCCGCCCTGGCGCACGAGAGCCTGATGGACCAGCTCGCCGAGCGGATCGGCATGGACCTGCTGGAGTTCCGCCTGAGGAACGCGCTGCGCGTCGGCTCGGTCACCGCGACCGGACAGGTGATGGCGGCGAGCGCCGGCCTGCCGCAATGCCTCGAGGCGCTGCGCCAGCACTGGCGCGACTACCGCGCGGCGGCCGAGGCCTTCAACCGGACGGCCGGCAACGGGCGCGGCGCGCTGCGGCGCGGCGCCGGCATCGGCTGCATGTGGTACGGCTGCGGCAACACCTCGATCTCCAACCCCTCGACCATGGAGGTGGCGATCGACCGCGACGGCAGGGTTATGCTTTACAACGGGGCGGTCGATATCGGCCAGGGCGCCAACACGGTGATGGTGCAGATCTGCGCCGACGCGCTGGGCGTGCCGGCATCTCGGATTGACCACGTCATGGGCGACACGGCGCTGACCGCCGACGCCGGCAAGTCCTCGGCCTCGCGCCAGACCTTCGTCTCCGGCAAGGCGGCCGAGCTGGCCGGGCGCGACCTGCGGCGCCGGATCCTGCGCCTGACCAACGCCAGCGAGGAGGCGACGCTCGAGTTCGACGGCAGCGTCGTGCATGTGCGAGACGGCAGCGCGCGCCACGACATCGACCTCTCTCAGCTTCCGGCCAAGGCAAAGGGTGAGGTGCTGCGCGGTCAGGGCCGCTTCGATCCGCCGACCACCAAGCTCGACGCCGACGGCCAGGGCAAGCCCTACGCCACTTACGGCTTCGCGGCGCAGATCGCCGAGGTCGAGGTCGATGTCGAGCTGGGCACGGTCAAGGTGCGGCGCATGGTGGCGGCGCACGACGTCGGCCGCGCCGTCAATCCGACCCAGGTGGAAGGCCAAATCCACGGCGGCATTGCTCAGGGCCTCGGCTTTGCCCTGATGGAGGAGTACCTGCCCGGCCGCACCGAGAACCTGCACGACTACCTGATCCCCACCTTCGGCGACATGCCGGACATCACCTGCATCCTGATCGAGGATCCCGAGCCCGAGGGCCCCTACGGTGCCAAGGGGATCGGCGAGCCGGCCCTGATCGCCACGGCACCGGCCATCTTCGGCGCGGTTTATCACGCGACCGGCGTGCGCCTCCATGAGGCACCGGCGACGCCGGACCGCGTGCGCGCCGCGCTGCGCGCGCACGAGCAGGAAAGGGCCAAGCCATGACGGCCGCGACTCTGGAGCAAGAGGGCAAGGGCCCTAAGGGTAATGGTGGCGAAGACGGCATCATCGTCTGCGACGCCTGCCCGGTGCTGTGCCGCATCCGGCCGGGCAAGACCGGCGCCTGCGACCGCTACGGCAACCTCGGCGGGGTGCTGACGCGCACCGATCCCCTGGTGCTGGCGACGCGCGCCAGGGACGGTGGCGAGGCCATGGTGCCCTTCCTTGGCGACGGCGCGTGGAGCGGTGACATCGTCCAGGGCGCCGATCTCTTCGTCACCGGCGTGGGGGCGGGCACCACCTATCCCGATTACAAGCCGGCGCCCTTCATCGTCTCGAGCGAGGTCGACGGCGTCGACATGGTGACCGTCGTTTCGGAAGGCATCTTCAGCTACTGCGGCCTCAAGGTGAAGATCGACACTGACCGCTACGTCGGGCCCGAGCAGGCGGCGGTGCGCTGCCAGGGCGAGCAGGTCGGCCACGTGACCACGGCCGAGTACGGCTCGCAGATGCTGGCGCTGGGCGGCGTGCGCCACCTGACCGGCGGCAGCAAGAAGGAAGGCACCGTCACCTGCGACATGATGCTGACCCTTTGCAACAAGGGCGAGGTGGAGCTGACGGTGGACGGCGGCGCGGAACTGACCATCCAGGCCGGCCAGGCACCGGTCATCAACGGCGTCCAAGAAGAGCGCATGCGGGTCGGCTGCGGCTCGGCCACCATCGGCATCTTCGCCCAGCAGTGGCACGGCCACGCCGACGAGGTGATCGTGGTCGACGACCACATCACCGGCGTCTTGAGCGAGCACCAGGCCGGCCGCTTCCTCGGCATGAAGCCGGCCGGCATCCGGGTGCGCGGGCGGCGCTCGACGCCGGGACGCTACTTCAGGGTGGCCGAGCCCGGCGCCGGCTGGGGCGGCACCGACATCCATGACCCGCTTGAGATCGTCGAGAGGATCGATCCCAGGGTCGCCTGGCCGGGCCTGCGCCTCTTGATGGTCAGCACCACCGGCGAGCACGCCGCCTGGTTCGAGCTGGATGACGAGTTGAAGCCGCGCGAAGCCGAGATGCCGGCGCCGATCCGGACGGTGGTCGAGCGCATCGGCGAGAACTGCGAGCCGGCGCTGACCTCGGTGCTCTTCATGGCCGGGGCGGGCGGCAGCCTGCGCGCCGGGGCGACCGAGAACCCGGTGCAGCTGACGCGCTCGGTGCGCGAGGCGCTGACGCGCGTCACGGCAGGCGGCGCGCCGGTCTACGTCTGGCCGGGCGGCGGCATCACGCTGATGGTCGACGTGCTGCGCATGCCCGAGCGCTCCTTCGGCTACGTGCCCACGCCCGCCATCGTCGGGCCGATCGAGTTCACCATGCCGGCTTCGGTCTACGCCGAGCTCGGCGGCCACGTAGAGCGCGTCCGCCCGCTGGCCGAGGTGATCGGCGCGCCGCGACCCAAGGTGACCGACTGGAATCCCGGGAACCCCTGGCCGCTGTCGTCCGGCAGGCGGGGCGCGCCATGAGCGGCGGCATCACTGCGCGGCGTCCAGATGGCCAGAGGGGCCGGCGCCTGCACCTGAACCACGGTCCGATCGACCTGATCATCGAGGCCTGGGGAGAGCCGGGCGAGGTGGAAACCGCCTATGTGCAGGCGGCGCAGGCTTTTGATGGAGTGTTGCCGGGCCTGGTCAGCGAGCTGCCACGTTTGCGCCGTCCGATGTCGGAAGCGCCAGACTTGCGCGGGCCGGTCGCGCGACGCATGGCGGCGGCCTGTCGCCCGCATCTGCCGGGCTTCGTCACGCCAATGGCCGCGGTGGCCGGCGCAGTCGCCGATCATATGCTGGCGGCGATGAACGCCGGGCGCAACTTGACTCGTGCCTACGTCAATAACGGCGGCGACATCGCCTTCCTGTTGGTGCCGGGCGATGCGCTCGATTGCGGCATCGTGAGCGACGTTGCGCGGCCTGCGATCGACGGCACCGTGCGCCTGACCCATGACATGCCGGTGCGCGGCATCGCCACCTCGGGCCGCGCCACCAAGGGCCAGGGCGGGCGGAGCTTCTCGCTCGGCATCGCGGATTCCGTGACGGTCCTGGCCGCCAACGCGGCGGCGGCCGACGTGGCGGCGACCCTGATCGCCAACGCCGTCGACCTGCCCGGCCATCCGGCGGTCGAGCGCGTGTCCGCCCGCGAGCTCGATCCCGACAGCGATCTCGGTGACCGGCTGGTGACGGTCGGTCTTGGGCCGCTCGATGACGGTGAAATCAAGGACGCCTTGCTGCGTGGGCGGCAGGTTGCGGAAGGAATGCGCCAAGCCAGTACGATTGCCGCTGCGTTCCTTACGCTGAGCGGATGCTGCGCGACGGTTGGGGATGCCCGCACGCTATCAAGGACGAAGCAGAATAGTCAGCACGGGAGCCGCCATGAGGCCCTCACTGCGTAAGATCCAGATCGCGGTCGAGGAGACCCTGCACGAGGGCGGGCCGCCGGCGCAGACGCCGTTGCGCGTCGGCTCGGCGGCGGCGGTGATCGCCAATCCCTTTGCCGGGCGCTACGAGCCAGACATCCTGCCCTTCATGGACGACCTGAAGCCGCTCGGCCTCGAGATGGCCCGGCGGCTGATTGACGCCATGGGCGGCGATCCAGCGGCGATCGAGGGCTACGGCAAGGGTGCCATCGTCGGCGTGAACGGCGAGCTGGAGCATGGCGCGCTCTGGCACGTGCCGGGCGGCTACGCTATGCGCGAGTTGCTGGGCGACGCCAAAGCCATTGTGCCCTCGACCAAGAAGGTGGCGGAGATGGGCGGGCGCATCGACATTCCGGTCACGCACATCAACGCCAGCTATGTGCGCAGCCACTTCCACGCCATGGAGGTCTCAGTGCCCGACGCGCCCCAGGCGGACGAGCTGGTGTTCATCCTGGTCATGACCACGGGGCCGCGCGTCCATGCCCGCGTCGGCGGCCTGAAGGCCTCGGAGATCAAGGGGGAGGACGGTTTGCGATGAAGGCGAGAGTGCGCAAGTTCCTGGTGCTGGTCGAGGAGACGCAACGCGAGATCGGCCGAACGATCGAGCCGCCGACGCGCAAGGCTGCGGCGCTCGCCGTGATCGAGAACCCCTGCGCCGGCAAGTACGTCGAAGACCTGGAGGAGCTGATGGAGATCGGCGCCGAGCTGGGCGACCTTCTCGGCCGCAAGGCGGTGGCGGCGCTCGGCGTCGAGCCCTCGGCGATCGAGAGCTACGGCAAGGCGGCCATCGTCGGCGGCAACGGCGAGCTCGAGCATGCGGCGGCGATCCTGCACCCGAAGCTAGGCGCGCCCTTGCGCAAGGCGGTGGAGAAGGGAGCGGCGCTGGTGCCCTCGTCGAAGAAGATGGGCGGCGCCGGCACGGCGATCGACGTGCCGCTGGGTCACAAGGACGCGGCCTACGTGCGCAGCCACTTCGACGGCATGGAGGTGCGCGTGCCCGACGCGCCGCGGCCGGGCGAGATCGTGGTCGCCGTCGCCGTCACCGACAGCGGCCGGCCGCTGCCGCGCGTCGGCGGCCTGACGGTCGATCAGATCGAGGGCAAGGACGGGCTGCGGTAGGCGGTGATCGCTTGGGCAGGCACGCCCGTGCGTATTCCTCATGCTTCGACAGGCTCAGCATGAGGCGTGGGTTGCCACCTCACCCTGAGCCTGTCGAAGGGTGAGGAAAAGGGGCTCGGGACAAGAAAAGGGAAGAATGACATGGCGGAGCCAACGGGAGGGCAGGCGGCGGCGGGCAAGCTGGTGGTGCGCAACATCGGCCTGCTGCTGTCGGGCGACCTGGGCGGGCCGATCCTCGACGCCGACACGGTGGTCGCGGAGAACGGCAAGATCGCTGCGGTCGGCAAGGCGCAAGATCTCGACACCGACAAGGCGGACGTCACGGTCGATGCCAAGGGCATGGCGCTGGCGCCCGGCCTGATCGACAGCCACGTGCATCCGGTGTTCGGCGACTGGACGCCGCGCCAGAGCCAGCTTGGTTGGATCGACTCCTTCCTGAACGGCGGCGTCACCACCATGATCTCGGCCGGCGAGGTGCACCTGCCCGGCCGGCCCAAGGACATCGTCGGCCTGAAAGCGCTGGCGATCACGGCGCAGCGCGCCTTCTCCAACATGCGCTTCGGCGGCGTGAAGGTGCATGCCGGCGCGCCGGTGCTGGAGAAGGGCATGGTCGAGCAGGACTTCAAGGACCTGGCCGAGGCCGGCGTGAAGCTGCTGGGCGAGGTCGGCCTGGGCGGCGTCAAGCAGGGCGACGAGGCCAAGCAGATGGTCGGCTGGGCGCGCAAGTACGGCATCCAGAGCACGATCCACACCGGCGGCCCCTCGATCCCCGGCTCCGGCCTGATCGACGCCGACGTGGTGCTGGAGGCCGACGCCGACGTGATCGGCCACATCAACGGCGGCCACACGGCGCTGCCGCTGGGCGAGATCGGCCGGCTCTGCGAGTGCTGTGGCCGCGCCGTCGAGATCGTGCACAACGGCAACGAGCGCGCCGCGCTCCACGCCATGCGCACGACCATGGAGCTTATGCAGCCCGAGCGCATCATCCTCGGCACCGACTCGCCGGCCGGCTCGGGCGTGCAGCCGCTCGGCATCCTGCGCATGATCGCCATGTTGAGCAGCCTGGGCGAGGTGCCGGCCGAGACCGCAATCTGCTTCGCCACCGGCAACACGGCGCGCATGCGCGGCCTCGACTGCGGCCTGATCGAAGTCGGCCGCGCCGCCGACTTCGTGCTGATGGACCGGGCGCAGCACACCGCCGGCAGGGACCTGCTGGACAGCCTGCAGCTCGGAGACCTGCCGGGCATTGGCATGGTGATCATCGACGGGCAGGTACGCTGCCAACGCTCGCGCAACACGCCGCCGGCCGAGCGTCTGCCGGAACTTGTCAAAGCTGGGCTGGTGAAGGGATGAGCCGGTGACCGCAGCCGCCAAGCGCAAGCCGCGGCCCGCCGCCTCCGACGACTATCGCCTGCAAGCCCAGGTCGGCTTCCTGCTGCGCAAGGCACACCAGGCGGCGACCGAGTCCTTTCTAGCGACGATGGACGGCATCGACGTGACGCCACGCCAGTTTTCGGTGCTGATCACACTGCTGCAGCGCGGCGAGACCGGGCTCGGCCTCCTGGGCGAGCTGACCGCCATGGACCCGGCAACGCTGCTCGGTGTGGTGCGGCGCCTCGCCCGACGCAAGCTGCTGGTGGTGCGCGGCGACCCGGAGGACGGCCGCCGCCGCATCGCGCAGCTCACCCGCCAGGGGCAGGACTTGGCAGCCCACCTGATCACGCTCGGCCCTCAGGTGAGCGAACGCACCCTTGGCGACTTTGCGCCAG
The DNA here is from genome assembly GCA_050330055.1 of Kiloniellales bacterium. Classification (GTDB taxonomy): domain Bacteria; phylum Pseudomonadota; class Alphaproteobacteria; order Kiloniellales; family JAKSDN01; genus JBHJOF01. The sequence continues at coordinate 3,203 of JBHJOF010000298.1, read as the reverse complement.
AGGAACGGGCGACTTTGCTCGCACTGCTCGAACGTCTCGGTAATCGCAGGGAAGCAGGGGCCTAGAGCATGATCCGATCCGATTGAATCGGATCATGCTCTATAACTTCTTGATTGGTCGCATTTTCGGACGGCGAACCGGTTTCCACTTCGCCTGAAAATGCTCTAGGCGGTTGCATTGAGGTGACGCAGGAGAGTCTCGCCTCTGCTACAGCCAAACCTGTCGCCCCGGCACTTGTTGCCGGGGTCCAATGGCCTAACCGTGCCACGCTCGCACGCCAATGGGTCCCGGGGACAAGCCCCGGGACGACAGCGGTGTGTGTAGAGGAATCGCGAGACCGCCGGGCGGGGCGTAGCGAGTTTTGCTTACCGCCGCACACCGACGTACCTGTGCAATGGCTCGGGATCGGCGGCAAGCGCTTGCGGCGTCGATTCGGCGCGCAGCGTGCCGTTCTCCAGGAAGACGACGCGGTCGACCACGTGCAGGGCGGCCTCGACGCGCTGCTCGACCAGCAGCACGGCGACGCCGTGCGCCTTCAGGCCGGCGACGGTGTCCATCAGCCTGGCGACAAGGGTGGGCGCCAAGCCCTCGCTCGGCTCGTCGAGCAGCAGCACGCTTGGGCGCAGGCAGAGCGCGCGGGCGGTGGCCAGCATCTGCTGCTCGCCGCCGCTGAGCGTGCCGGCGCGCTGGCCCAGGCGCTCGGCCAGCGCCGGAAAGAGCTGCAGCACCCAATCGAGCGCCTCGCGCTCGCCGTCGCGCACCAGCAGGCCCATGCGCAGGTTCTCGGCCACGCTCAGGTCGCTGAACAGGCCGCGGCCTTGCGGCACGTAGGCGACGCCGAGCCGCGGCACCTGATGCGCCGGCAGGTGCGTCAGGTCGGCGCCGTCGAGTTGGATGCTGCCGGCGCTGACCTTGACCAGGCCCATGATGGCCTTGAGCAGCGTGGTCTTGCCGGCGCCGTTGCGGCCCAGGAGGCCGAGGATCTCGCCCGGCGCCAGGCGAAGCGAGACCTGCTTCAGCACCTGAACGCTGCCGTAGTGGCAATCGATGCGGTCGAGCTGCAGCATCATGTCCCCAGATAGGCCCGTTGCACCTCGGGGTGGCGCTCGATCTCGGCCGGCGTGCCTTCGGCGAGCACCGCGCCCTTGTCCATCACGGTGATCCGTTCGGCCAGCTCGAGCACGACGGACATGTTGTGCTCGATCAGGAGGATCGTGGTATCCCGCGCGATCTCGCGGATCAGCGTGCAGAAGCTATTGATCTCCTCCTCGGCCAGGCCCTGGGTCGGCTCGTCGAGGATCAGCAGCTCAGGCTCGAGGGCCAGGCCCATCGCCACCTCCAGCAGCCGCTGGTGGCCGTAGGGCAGGGCGCCGGCCTCCTGCGTCGCCGCACCGACGAGGCCGACCCGGGCGAGGGCCGCCTCGACCCGTTCGGCGATCGCGTGCTCGCCGAGCCTCATGCGAGCCAGAAGGCCGGCCAACAGGCGCCGCTGCGCGGCCAGTGCCACGTTCTCGTAGCAGGACAGCGACTTGTAGATGCTGGTCACCTGGAAGGTGTAGACGATGCCGCGCATGACGCGATCCCATGCCGGCAGACGCGTGATGTCCTGGCCCTTGAAGCTGATCCGGCCGGCACTCGGCCGAATGCGGCCGCTTATCATGCTGACCAGCGTGGTCTTGCCGGCGCCGTTGGGGCCGATGATGGCGCGGATCTGGCCCTGCGGAAGCTGGAAGTCGACCTCCTCGACGGCACGCAGGCCCTCGAAGTGGCGCGACAGTCCAGCCGTCTCCAGCAGGCTCACGGCAGCCATGGCAGCCACCTCGCGCGGATCGTCCCCATGATGCCTTTGGGGAACCAGAGGATCAGCATGACCAGCACGACGCCGACCACCAGCAGGTAGGCGTTGGTGACATCGCTGGAGAAATCGACCAGGTAGAACATCACGGCTGTGCCGATCAGCGGGCCGGTGATCGTGCCGACGCCGCCGAGCAGCGCCCACAGCAGCGGATAGATCGAGTACTGGATCGAGGCGAAGGTCGAGCCGACATAGGAGAACAGCAGGGCATAGGTCGCCCCGGCCGCTCCCGCCATGGTGCCCGAGATGGCGAGCGACAGCAGCTTGTAGCGAAAGGCGTTGTAGCCGAGCATGCGCGTCCTGGGCTCGTTCTCGCGGATCGCGATCAGCACGCGCCCCGTCGGCGAGCGCACCAGCGCCAGGCTGGCGAGGAAGCAGACGGCGAAGACCAGGAGCGCGACATTGTACTTCACTGCCGGTGCCGCGAAGGGCAGCTCGGTGCCGGCGAGGTACAGCGGGCGGAGCTTTCCAGTCAGCACGAAGCCCTGGTCGCCCAGGGTGATCTCGTTGAAGTAGAGCGTGGCGAGGAAGCAGGCTTGTGCGAACATCAGGGTCACGATCAGGAAGGCGACACCTCGCGTGCGCAGCGCGACCAGCCCGAAGCCCAGCGCGAGAGCCAGGCTCGACAGAACGCCGAGCCCGAGCGCCTGCACTGCGCTCAGGCCCAGGTAATAGACCGCCAGGCCGGCGCCGTAGAGACCGGCGGCAAAGAACATGGCGTGACCCAGGCTGAGCAGGCCGGTGTAGCCGAGCGCCACGTTGTAGCCGACCGCGTAGGCCGCCAGCACCATGATGCGCGCCGCGTTGGTGTGGTGATAGGCCGGCAGCACGAACTGCAGCGCGAAGAGCAGCGCGAGAACGCCCAGGTGCAGGGCGAGCACCTTGCCGTTCGCGGCCTGTCTCATGGCAATTCGCCCGTCGTGTACGGCGACGCACCCCGGCCCTCATACTTCGACAAGCTCAGCATGAGGGCCTGCCCTGAGCGCAGCGAAGGGTGAGGCTGCCGCGGCTGTGCGTCACCCGTCTCACGCTTCCTCCCGCCCGAACAGGCCGCCGGGACGCACCACCAGCACTAGGGCGACCAGCAGGGTGGCGATGATCTTGGCCAGGGTCGGCGAGAAGAAGACCGAGATGACGCCGTCGCTGATGCCGACGATGAAGGCCGCTACAAGGGTGCCCTTGAGGCTGCCCAGGCCGCCGACGATCACCACGATGAAGGACAGCAGGAGCGGGTCGAGGCCCATCAGGTAATGGGCCTGCTGGATCGGCACCACCAGCACGCCGGCCGCCGCGGCCAGCATGCCGCCCAGCGCAAAGGCGGCGGCATAGACGCGCCGCACCGGCACCC
>JBHJOF010000297.1:0-2328 GCA_050330055.1 Kiloniellales bacterium | reverse complement strand
TTCCAGCGCGCGATCCCCGGCGGCCAGCTCGGCGAGGGCGCGGCCATCGCGGTTTCCATGATCCCCTTCCTGCTGGCCGCCATCCTGTTCAGCTATTTCGGGCTGCAGCGCCGCCGCTGGCAGCACGGCGGCAAGGATTGAGGGCGCCCCCATGAGCACCACGCCCACCGTCACGCCCGAGAGCGCCCGCGACAGCGCGGTCAAGTCCGGCTTCCTTGCCCGCCGCCGCGCCAGGCGGGGCGAGGTCGAGGGCATGGGCTACCTGGAATCGCTGCCGCGCCGGGTCGTGACCGTCTACATCCCGCTCGCGATCTTCGTCTTCGTGCTGCTGTTCCCCTTCTACTGGATGGGGGTCACGACCTTCAAATCGAACGAGGAGCTCTACAACTTCCGCGACTTCAGCCCCTTCTGGGTGGTGCAGCCGACGCTGCAGAACATCAACCGCCTGCTGTTCCAGACCAGCTATCCGACCTGGCTGTGGAACACCATGTTGGTGGCCGTGGTCTCGACCTTCATCTCGATCTTCTGCGCGGTTTGCGCCGCCTATGCGATCGAGCGGCTGCGCTTCCGCGGCTCGCGCTTCGTCGGCATGGCAATCTTCCTGGCCTACCTGGTGCCGCCCTCGATCCTCTTCATCCCGCTGGCCACCATGGTCTTCGCCTACGGCATCTTCGATACCAACCTGGCGCTGATCCTGACCTATCCGACCTTCCTGGTGCCCTTCTGCACCTGGCTGCTGATGGGCTACTTCCGCTCGATCCCCTACGAGCTCGACGAGTGCGCCCTGATCGACGGCGCCTCGCGGCTGCAGATCCTGATCAAGATCCTGCTGCCGCTCTCGGTGCCGGGGCTGATCTCCGCCGGCATCTTCGCCTTCACCCTGTCGTGGAACGAGTTCATCTACGCGCTGACCTTCATCTCCTCCTCGGAGAACAAGACCGTGCCGGTCGGCGTGGTGACCGAGCTGGTCGAGGGCGACGTCTATCACTGGGGCTCGCTGATGGCCGGCGCCCTCCTGGGCTCGCTGCCGGTCGCCATCCTCTATTCCTTCTTCGTCGAGCACTACGTCTCCTCCATGACCGGCGCGGTCAAGGAGTAGGGGCGCGAGGGGCCTTTCGAGCCGACGGCCGCTGACGTATACAGGGGTCAGGCTTTGCAGGGCCTGCGCGGGAGGGCGGCGTTGCTTCTGGGTTGCATCGCGGACGATTTCACCGGGGCGACCGACCTGGCCAACAGCCTCTGCCGCGGTGGGCTCTCGACCATCCAGGTCAACGGCGTGCCCGACCCCGAGGCGCCGCCGGTCGACGCCCAGGCCGTGGTGGTCGCGCTCAAGAGTCGCACCGTCGCCCCCGAGGAGGCGGTTCGCCAGTCGCTCGACTCGCTCGCCTGGCTGCGCGCCAACGGCTGCCAGCGCTTCTACTTCAAGTACTGCTCGACCTTCGACTCGACGGTGCGCGGCAACATCGGCCCTGTGGCCGAGGCGTTGCTGCAGGCGCTCGGCTCGGACTTCACCATCGCCTGCCCGGCGCTACCCGAGAACGGCCGCAGCGTCTACCTGGGCCACCTCTTCGTCGGCGGCACCCTGCTGGCCGAGAGCGGCATGAGGCACCATCCGCTGACGCCCATGACCGACAGCAACCTGGTGCGTGTGCTGCAGCGCCAGTGCAAGGGCAAGGTCGGCCTGCTGCCCTATGCCGTGGTCGACCGCGGGGCGCTGATGATCCGCACCGCGCTGAACGACCTGCGGGCGGCCGGCGTGCGCATCGCCATCGCCGATGCGCTCTCCGAGCGGCATCTCTCGGACCTGGCCGAGGGCGCGGTCGATCTGCCACTCCTGACCGGCGGCGCCGGCCTCGGGCTCGGCCTGCCGGCGCTGCTGCGCCGTGACGGCGCGGTCGGCGCCGCCGGGCCGGTGACGAGCCCGGCGCTCGGTCCGCTCGCCGCCGTCCTGGCCGGCAGCTGCTCCGAGGCGACGGTGCGCCAGGTCGAGGCCATGTCGGCCCAGCATCCTCACTTCCGCCTCGACCCCGAGAAGCTGGCTTCCGGCGACGCGCCGATCCAGGCGGCGCTCGACTGGGCGCGCAGCCACCTGGGCGAGGGGCCGATCCTGATCCATTCGACGGTGCCGCCCGACAAGCTCTCGGCCAGCCAGGCGCGGGTCGGCGCGCGCCGCGCCAGCACGTTGCTGGAGCGGGCCATGGGCGAGATCGCCAAGGGCCTGCGCGCCCAGGGCGTGGCGCGCCTGGTGGTGGCCGGCGGTGAGACCGCCGGCGCCGTGGTGACCGCGCTGCGCGTGCGCCAGCTCGCCATCGGCCCCGAGATCGCCCC
>JBHJOF010000296.1:0-10236 GCA_050330055.1 Kiloniellales bacterium | reverse complement strand
CCCGGCAGCTACGTCCCGCCGCGCGGCGGCCTGTGGCTCGCCCGCGTGGAAGGCGAGGTGGCGGGCGTGGTCGCCCTGCGCCCCCTGGCCGAACCCGGTGTCTGCGAGCTGAAGCGGCTTTGGCTGCGGCCCGGCTTCCGCGGCCTCGGGCTCGGCCGCCGCCTGGTTGAGACGGCGCTCGCCGCAGCGCGCGCCGCCGGCTACCGCCTCATGCTGCTCGACACTCTGCCGCAGATGGCCGACGCGCGGCGGCTCTACGATGCGCTCGGCTTCCGCGAGACGACGCCCTACTACCACAATCCCGTCGCCGGCGTGGTCTACATGGCGCTCGACTTGCGCGCGCCCGCCGCAAGGAGCGGATAGAGGCGAATCGGTCAAGTGACTAGTTTCGTTCCAGCAACTGACAGGAAAGAGCGAAGCCATGTCCCCGATACCGCAATCGCCTTCGGCGGCGCTCAAGCCGCCGCTCACCGGCTACAGCCGCCGCTTCCAGCGTCACGGCCGGCGTACGCGCGGCCTCACGCTGCTCCTCGACCTGCTTTTCGAGTGGCAGGAGCGCGCGCGCCAGCGCCACGACCTGCGCAGCCTCGACGACCGCATGCTGAGCGACATCGGCCTGAGCCGCGCCGACGTCGAAGGCGAATGCTGCAAGCCCTTCTGGCGGGTGTGACCGGACCCGCTGCCGACCTCGGTAGAAAACACGGATGAACACGGATGGACAGGAATGACAAACCAAAGGCGTGTCATGTGATCGATAGGCCTGTTGTACCTATTCGTGTTCATCCTTGTTCGTCCGAGTCAATTCCCGGCTTGTCATGCCCGGACTTGGCCCGCGGCTGTCCAGTTAAGGCTCGTTCACACCGACCGTCATGGTCGGCCTACGCCACTGCTGTCCGGTTGAAATCAAGATGCCTGTTCTGTCGTCCGCTTCGCGGACGCCCCCCTCCCTGACCCTCCCCCGCAAGGGGGGAGGGAAATGTGGGCCGCGCCGGCGCCTTAGTTTGCCTCCCCCCTTGCGGGGGAGGCCCAGGGGATCACCGGGCGCAGCGCCGGAGGGGGGTTGGCGCGAAGCGCCGAAAGGGCACAGCAGTAAAGCGTGTCTCGATCCTGGCGCAATGCCCACTAAGCCCAATGCAACAAGGCCGTACAACGGATCGTCGCCCGCTAAACCGGACAGCAGTGGCCTTCGCCGACCATGACGGCGTGTGGGCGATTGGCATGTGACATCCGGTAAAAGGGCGAAATTCCGCTTCGGAACTTCGTCTGGTGCGCGCCGCCGCGCACGCGGCATAATGCCGCCCGCAACGGCAGAGGGGAGAGCGGCATGGCGGCGCGCGGCTTCGACGACTTCGAGATCGGCGAGCGTTTCACCAGTCCCGGCGCCACCATCACCGAGTCGCAGATTCTCGATTTCGCGCTGCTCTACGATCCGCAGCCCTTCCACCTCGACCTCAAAGCGGCGGAGGAGGGGCCCTTCGCCGGCCTCTCGGCCAGCGGCTTCCAGACCCTGGCGCTGTCATTCCGCCTGTTCTACCAGACGAACGTGATCAACGCCTGCTCGCTCGGCTCGCCGGGCTTGGACGAGCTGCGCTGGCTGAAGCCGGTGCGCCCCGGCGACAGCCTGCACGTCGAGGCCGAGGTCAAGGCCAAGCGCCCCTCCAACTCGAAGCCCGACCGCGGCATCCTGCACATGGACTACCGCGTCCTGAACCAGGCGGGCGAGGCGGTCATGAGCTATACCGCGATCCACATCATGAAGCGGAAGGTCAGTTAAGGCGAAAGCTCTGCCCCGGCTGGGGCGGCGGAACTGTGGGGACACCATTCAAGCATGGTGTCCCCACAGTTCCGCAAGCCGGCTGAGGGAGGCTGCGATGAAACACCGGCCCTTTGCAGATGCCCCCTTCCGCGATCCGGGGGTCAAGGCGGTCTTCGACGCCTACCCGGCGAAACTGCGCCCGCGCCTGCTGCGGCTGCGCCGGCTCATTCTCGATACGGCGGCGGAGACCGATGGCGTCGGCGATCTGGTCGAGACTCTGAAATGGTCCCAGCCCGCCTACCTGACCGAGCGGCCCAGGAGCGGCAGCACGATCCGCATCGACGCCCTCAAGGGCCGCGACGACGGCTATGCCATGTTCTTCCACTGCCAGACGCGGCTGGTTCCGACCTTTCGCGAGCTCTACCCCGACCGCTTCGTCTTCCAGGGCAACCGCGCCTTGGTCTTCTCGCTTGCCGGCGAGCCGCCCGAAGACGCGCTGAAGCACTGCATCGCGCTCGCGCTCACCTATCACATCCGGCCGCGCGTTCTCTAACGGTGGCGGCTTAAACCGGCCACACGACGAGGATCAGCGGCACGGCGACGGCGACGATGATCACGTCGAGTGGCAGGCCCATGCGCCAGTAGTCGCCGAACTGATAGCCGCCGGGGCCCATGACCAGCAGGTTCGACTGGTGGCCGATCGGCGTCAGGAAGGTGCTGGAGGCGCCGATCGCGACAGCCATCAGGAAGGGATCGACGCTGGCGCCCAGGCCATGCGCGATGGTGATCCCGATCGGTGCCATCAGCACCGCCGTGGCGGCATTGTTCATGATGTCCGAAAGCACCATGGTGACCATCATCAGGAGCGCCAGCAGGCACCAGACCGGCAGCGTGTCTTTCAGGCTCAGGATCGGCATGGCGATCACCGTGCTGCCGCCGGTCGTCTCCAGCGCCATGCCGACCGGGATCAGCGCGCCCAAGAGCACGATGATCGACCAGTCGATCGATTCGTAGAGCTCGCGCAGGCTGATCTCGCCGATCGCGACCAGCAGCGTGGCGGCGGCGACGAAGGAGATCTGCGGCGGCAGCACGCCGCCGACCACCAGCAGGATCGCGATGGCGAAGGCGGCCGGTCCGGCCAGGCGCATCGGCTGGCGCCCGAAGGCGACGCCGCGCTCGGCCAGCGGCAGGCAGCCGAGCTGCGCCAGGGTCTCGGGCATTGCTTCGCGCTCGCCCTGCAGCAGCAGCACGTCGCCGGCCATGAAGCGTACGTCGCCGAGGCGCTCGTTGATCGCCTGTCCCTGGCGCGCCAGGCCCAGCAGGTTGACGCCGTAGCGGGTGTGCAGGCGCATGCCCTGGGCGGTGCGGCCGTCCAGGCGCGAGCCCGGGGTGATCACCACCTCGATTACGCTGACCCGGTCGGAGCGCAGCGACTCGGGCGTCATCTCGGCCGCGCCCACCATGTCGAGGTGGGCGTCCTCCACCACCTGGCGCAGGGTCGCCGTATCGGCCTCGAGGATCAGGATGTCGCCGGCCTGCAGGCGCAGGAAACCTGAGGGCGCCAGCATGCGGTCGCCGCGCCGTACCAGCGACACCACTGCGACGTTGCCCTGGCCCAGCGTCTCCAGTTCGACGATGCGCTTGCCTATGAAGGGCGAATCGTCGGGCAGCCGCACCTCGGTGATGTAGTCCTCGATGTTGAACAGCTCCTCGATGTGCTCGCGCTTGTCGGCCCGCGCCGGCAGCCCGCGCCAGCCGATCAGCGCGATAAAGGCGATGCCTGCCATGGCGACGCCGAGGCCGACCGGCGTGAAGTCGAACATGCCGAAGGGCTGGCCGGTCTCGCCGCCGCGGAAACTGGCGATGATGATGTTGGGCGGCGTGCCGATCAGCGTCAGCAGGCCGCCCAGCAGGGTGCCGAAGGACAGCGGCATCAGCAGATAGCTGGCCGGCCGACCGCGATCGTAGGCGCTCTTCAGCGCGACCGGCAGGATCAGCGCCAGGGCGCCCACGTTGTTCATGAAGGCCGAGCAGACGGCGCCCAGGCCGCTGATGGTCAGCACGTGCGCCGTGGGCCGCCGAGTAAGCGGCTGCAGGCCCCGGGCCGCCCATTCGACCAGACCGGAATGGCGCAGCGCGCGCGACAGCACGAGCACGCCCGCCACCGTGATGACGGCGGGATGGCCGAAACCGAGGAAGGCCTCGTCGGCCGGCACCAGGCTGGTCACCACCGCGGCCAGCAGGGCCAGGACCGCGACAACGTCATAGCGGATGCGACCCCAGATGAAGAGCAGCAGGGCGGCGGCAAGGATCGCAAAGAGCGTGATCTGCTCGGCCGTCATTCCCTCGTCTCTGTTGCTTGCCCCGCTGCTCGCCCCGGCCGGCGGGCCGCCCCGGGGAGGGCCGATCCCCTTGACCCCGGAGGCCGAAGCCGGCTCTTGTACAGGCCCGACCCCGGCGAGTCTATCATAGCGGAGCCGGGCCTGGGCTCCGTTGACGCACTGCAGCATGGTGCTAAACTCCGCGCCCGCCGCGCCTTCCGCCGCGGCGCCAACTCCGTCCGCCAGAGCCGAGGACCGCACCGATGCCGCCTGCCGTGGGACGCCCGTCCGCCAAGCCCGCCAACCCCTGCTTCTCCTCCGGGCCCTGCGCCAAGCGTCCGGGCTGGTCGCCTGCTGCGCTGCAGCATGCGCTGGTCGGCCGCTCGCACCGGGCCAAGGCCGGCAAGGCGCGCCTGGCGGCGGTGATCGAGCGCTCGCGCGCCCTGCTGGGGGTGCCGCAGGACTATCGCCTGGCCATCGTCCCGGCCTCCGACACCGGGGCGGTCGAGCTGGCCCTCTGGGCCCTGCTCGGCGCCCGCGGGGTCGACATGCTGGCCTGGGAGAGCTTCGGCAAGGGCTGGGTCTCCGACGTCAAGGGCCAGCTCAAGCTGCCTGATCTCAGGGTCTTCGAGGCGCCCTACGGCGAGTTGCCGGATCTGGCGCAGGTCGATGACGACCGCGACGTGGTCTTCACCTGGAACGGCACCACCTCGGGCGTGCGGGTGCCGGACGGCGGCTGGATCGCCGCCGGCCGCAAGGGCCTGACCATCTGCGACGCCACCTCGGCCGCCTTCGCCATGGCGCTGCCCTTCGACAAGCTCGACGTGGTCACCTGGTCCTGGCAGAAGGTGCTGGGCGGCGAGGCGGCGCACGGCATGCTGCTGCTGTCGCCGCGCGCGGTCGAGCGCCTGGAGAGCCACCGGCCGGCCTGGCCGCTGCCGAAAATTTTCCGCCTGACCAAGCAGGGCAAGCTGGACGAGCAGGTCTTCGAGGGCGCCACCATCAACACGCCCTCCATGCTCTGCGTCGAGGACGCCCTCGACGGCTTGGCCTGGGCCGAGGGCATCGGCGGCCTGCCGGCCCTGATCGCGCGCAGCGAGGCCAACCTGGCGGCGGTCGCCGCCTGGGTCGAGCAGAGCGACTGGGCCGGCTTCCTGGCCGAGGCGCCGGCAAACCGCTCCAGCACCAGCATCTGCCTCAGGATCGTCGACCCCTGGTTCACCGGCCAGCCGGCCGAGGCCCAGGCGCGCATCGCCAAGGCGCTGGCGGCGCTGGTCGAGGCGGAAGGCGCCGGCTACGACATCGGCGCCTATCGCGACGCGCCGCCGGGCCTGCGCATCTGGGGCGGCGCCACGGTCGAGACCGCCGATATCGAGGCGCTGCTGCCCTGGCTCGACTGGGCCTATGCCCAGGTCAAGTCAGGGCAGGCGGCGGCAGCGTGATGGATAACGCGATTACCCGAGTCCTGATCGCCGACAAGATGGGGCCGCAGGCGGCCGAGGCGATGCGCAGCCGCGGCCTCGAGGCCGACGATCCCGGCGGCCTCTCGGCGCCGGAGCTGCTGGCGCGGGTCGGCGACTACGACGGCCTGATCGTGCGCTCGGCCAGCAAGGTGACGGCCGAAGTGCTCGCCGCCGCCACGCGGCTGCGCGTGGTCGGCCGCGCCGGCATCGGCGTCGACAACATCGACGTGCCGGCCGCCACCCAGCGCGGCGTGGTGGTGATGAACGCGCCGGCCGGCAACGCCATCACCACGGCGGAGCACGCGATCGCCCTGCTGTTCGCCCTGGCGCGTCAGATCCCGGCGGCCGACCGCTCGACCCAGTCGGGCAAGTGGGAGAAGGCGCGCTTCATGGGCGTCGAGCTCAGCAACAAGACGCTGGGCGTGATCGGCTGCGGCAACATCGGCGCGATCGTCGCCGACCGGGCGCTCGGCCTGAAGATGCGGGTGATCAGCTACGACCCCTTCCTGACGCCGGAACGGGCCGAGAGCCTCGGTGTCGAGAAGGTCGATCTCGACGAGCTTCTGGCGCGTTCCGACTTCATCACGCTGCACGTGCCGCTGACCGACCAGACCCGCGACATGATCGACGCCGAGGCGCTCGCCAAGTGCAAGCGCGGGGTGCGCATCATCAACTGCGCGCGCGGCGGCCTCGTTGTCGAAGCCGACCTCCGGGCGGCGATCGAGCGCGGCCAGGTGGCTGGCGCCGCGCTCGACGTCTTCAGCCAGGAGCCGGCCAAGGAGAACCCGCTGTTCGGCCTCGAGCAGGTGATCGCCACGCCGCATCTCGGCGCCTCGACCAACGAGGCGCAGGAGAAAGTGGCGCTGCAGATCGCCGAGCAGGTCGCCGACTACCTCCTGACCGGCGCGGTCAGCAACGCGCTCAACCTGCCGTCGCTGACGGCCGAGGAGGCGCGGAATTTGCGCCCCTACATGACGCTGGCCGAGCAGCTCGGCAGCTTCGCCGGCCAGCTTACGCGCACCGGCCTCGAGGGCGTCACCCTGGAGTACGAGGGCGAGGTGGCGACGCTGAACTGCCGGCCGCTGACCCAGGCGGCGCTGACCGGGCTGCTGCGCCCAATGCTCGACGCGGTCAACATGGTCAACGCGCCGACCATCGCGCGCGAGCGCAACATCGACGTGAGCGAGGTCAAGCACGATCGCGACTGCGACTACCAGTCGCTGATCCGCCTCACGGTGCGCACCGAGCGCCAGACCCGCTCGGTCGCCGGCACCCTGTTCGGGCACAGCAAGCCGCGCTTCGTCGAGGTCAAGGGCATCCCGATCGAGGCCGAGCTCGGCGCCCACATGCTCTACATCACCAACGAGGACAAGCCGGGCCTGATCGGCGCCCTCGGCACCTTGCTGGGTGACGCCGGCGTCAACATCGCCACCTTCCACCTGGGCCGCGCTGCGCCGGGCGAGGACGCCATCGCGCTGATCGAGCTCGACGAAGCGATCCCGCCGCAGGTGCTCGAGAAGGTGCGCGGCCTGCCCCTGATCAAGCAGGCCATGCCGCTGAAGTTCTAGCGAATATCGAGAGATGACTGACCCTTGGGTGCAGCCGGCCGGGGCTTCGGCGTGAGGGGACTGTCCCCGTAGGGGGCTGTCCCCGGACCGCCGCGGTAGAGAGATTCCACCGGGCGTACGCGCGTATCGGGGACAGTCCCCTGGACGGCGCCGGCCGCAGGCCGCGGCTAGAGCGCCGAGAGCAGGATCAGGCAGGCCAGCGCCCAGGCAATGACCGCCACGACCAGCAGGGCGCCCCAGATCAGGACCAGGGGCGTTTCCTTCATCACCATGCGCAGGAAGGAGACGCCGAGCGAGAGCAGGAAGGAGACGCCGGTGATCTTGACCGCCTGGAGGATGATTGCAATGCGCTCGGCGGCGTCGGGCTCCGGCGCGATCGCCTTGAGCGTGGCGTAGAAGGCGGTGAAGGCCAGCAGGCTGATCAGCAGCACGAGCTGAACGGCAGACTCCAGGCGGCTCGCCCGCTGCGGATAGTGCCGAAACATGGGTCGCCTCTCCGGGCCTCTCCCTGCCCGAATCACGGCTAGGATTCGTGCCGTCCCCTCTCGGCCAGCATAGCACAGGCTCGGCGCGCCAGCAGGGTCATGCGCTGCACCACGGCGATCGACAGCACGACGGCGGCCGTGAAGAGGTAGATTCCGGCGTGCAGGGTCACCTCGCTGATCAGCGAGATCTGCGTCGCCGCCACGCCGATGCCGACGGCGAAGACGTCGAGCATGGACCAGCGCCCGATCACTTCCAGCCAGCCCAGCCAGCGTTGCAGCGACGGATTGGCGAGATCGGCGCAATGCCACAGGCCGAGGGCGACGCAGAGCTTGATCAGCGGGAAGACCACCGAGAAGACGCCGATCACCAGGAACAGGAAGTAGTGCTTTTCGCTCCACAGCTCGGCGCAGGCGCGCAGGATCGAGACACGCTCGCTCAGGATCAGCAGCTTCTCGACCGTCATGATCGGCAGCATCCAGCCGAGCAGCAGCAGGCCGGCCGCCGTGACCAGCAGCAAGCCGAGCCAGCGGTCGCCACCCTCGGCCGTCGCCGCCAGGGTGCGGCGCTGACTGCGTGCGGTGTCTGAATTGCTCATCGCTGTCTTGGCGTCTGTCCTGACATCTCTATTTGTCACCCCCGGCCTTGACCCGGGGGTCCATGCCGCGAGCGAAACCTGGCACTTGCCATGGATTGCCGGGTCAAGCCCGGCAATGACAAGCTAGGATTTCAAGCGCCCACGACTTTGCGGCCTGGCTCTTCTCGAATGCGCGCCCTCGGCCTGCTATTCCGCTGCCTGCGGGACCGGGCCGCCGACGATGCGCATCTCGCGCTGCGGGAAGGGGATGGTGCAGCCGGCCGCCTCGACGGTTTCCTTGGCGCGCTTGTTGAGGTCGAACAGCAGGGCCCAGTAGTTGCTCGCCTGGGTCCAGCAGCGCAGGTTCAGGTTGACCGAGGAGTCGGCGAGCTTCGTCACCATCACCTGGGGCGGCGGCTCGCCCAGCACCCGGTCGTCGCCCTTCATCAGCTCCATCAACGCGGCCATCGCCTTGTCGATGTCGTCGCCGTAAGAGATGCCGACCGGAACGTCGAGGCGCCGGGTCGGCAGGCGCGAGTAGTTGAGGATCGAGCGGTTCCAGATCTGGCTGTTCGGCACGCTGAGGTAGACGCCGTCGAAGGTGGTGAGCTCGGTGTTGAAGAGTCCGATCTCCTGCACCGTGCCGGCGGTTCCCTCGGCGTCGATGTAGTCGCCCGAGCGGAACGGCCGCAGCACCAGCAGCATCAAGCCTGCGGCGATGTTGGAGAGCGTGCCCTGCAGGGCCAGGCCGACCGCCAGGCCGGCGGTGCCGAGCACGGCCAGGATGCTGGCGGTCTGCACGCCGAACTGCGCCAGCACCGCGATCAGAACGAGGATCAGCACCAGGTAACGGGCGATGTTCGACAGGAAGGCGCTGACCGTGACGTCAAAACCCCTGATCTTGCCGAGGCCGCGGCGCGTCATGCGCTGGGCCCAGGCGGCGACGATCCAGCCGCCGATCAGCAGCAGGATTGCACCGACCAGATCGAGACCGTAGGTCACTACGAGCTGGCCGTATTGCTCCAGCAGATTGTTCATCGCTTGATTCATATCGTTCATGGCGTTCCTCCACCCACCCGCTGGTGCCGAACCTGCCCTGGCCCGAACCATATCGGCCAGGGGCGCACGCGGCCAGCCCGGCGGGGCCGAAAGGCCCGCGAAGTCCCCGAAATCTCTCAAAACTGCAGTCGCCGCGGCCCGGATTTCCTTTGCCGGCGGCCGGCAAAGGCGCTAGTAACCCCGGGGACGGTGGCCCGTTCCCGAGTGAGGAGGCGGGAACCGCTCACGCGCTTCCCGCCTGGCCACCCGCCCCGCCCGACAGATGCTCGGCGTTCCGCATTCGCAAGACCTGGGCCAGCGTTCCACGGAGAGGCGCTCCACGCGATGACCGAAGCCGGCGAAAAGGCCCTGTTGCCCACAGGCCTGCAGGACCTCTTGGCGCCCGAGGCGGAGCACGAGGCGGCAACGGTTGACCGGCTGCTGGCGACCTGCGTCGCCTTCGGCTACGAGCGGGTCAAGCCGCCGCTGATGGAGTTCGAACAGACGCTGCTGGCCGGTGCCGGCGCCGCGGTGGCGCAGCAGACCTTCCGCCTGATGGATCCGGTCAGCCAGCGCATGATGGCGCTGCGCGCCGACATCACGCCCCAGGTCGCGCGCATCGCCGCGACCCGGCTGCGCAACGCGCCGCGCCCGCTGCGGCTGTGCTACGGCGGCCAGGTGCTGCGCGTGCGCGGCAGCCAGCTCCGCCCCGAGCGCCAGGTCAGCCAGGCCGGCGTCGAGCTGATCGGCGCGGCCGGGCCCGAGGCCGATGCCGAGGTCGTGGTGCTGGCCGCCGAAACGCTGGCCGCGGTCGGCGTCGGCCAGCTCTCGGCCGACCTCAATCAGCCGACGCTGGTCGGCGCGATCGCGGAGGGGCTCGGCTTCGCGCCGGCCGAGGTGGCGCAGCTGCGCGCCACGCTCGATCGCAAGGACGCCGCGGCGGTGAGCGCGCTTGCCGGGCGGCACAGTGGCCTGTTCCTCGAGCTGTTGCGCGCCGCGGGCCCGGCCGAGCAGGCGCTGGCGGCGCTGG
>JBHJOF010000295.1:0-2903 GCA_050330055.1 Kiloniellales bacterium | reverse complement strand
ACGAACACGCCCTGGTCGTCGGCGCGGCGGATCAGGCGGCCGAAGCCCTGCTTCAGCTTGAGGCGGGTCAGGCGGTCGTCGTAGGCGCGGCCGCCGAAGGCCTCGCGGCGCGCGCGGTGGCGGATGTCGGGGCGCGGCCAGGGCACGCGGTCGAACACGATGAGGCGCAGCGCGCGGCCCGGCACATCGACGCCGTCCCTGACCGCATCGGTGCCGAGCAGGCAGGAGCGCTCCTCGGCGCGGAAGATCTCGACCAGGGTCGCGGTGTCGAGCCGGTCGACGTGCTGCGCGTAGAGCGGGATGCCGGCCGCGTCGAGCGCGCCGGCGATGCGGCCGTGCACGGCGCGCAGGCGGGCGATCGCGGTGAAGAGGCCGAGCCCGCCGCCGCCCGCCGCCAGGAACAGCGCGCGATAGGCGGCCGCCACCTGGTCGAGCGCGTCCTTGCGCACGTCGGTGACGATGAAGACGCGGGTCTGCGCCGCGTAGTCGAAGGGCGAGGGCACGCGGGCCCTGATCGCCGGGCGCGCCAGGTGCACGGCGCCGCTGCGCATCTCGGCGCCGGCCCAGTTGGTGTCCGCATCGTCACTGCCGTCGGTCAGCGTCGCCGAGGTCACGACCACGCCATGCGCCTGCTCCAGCACCGCGGCGGCAAAAGGCTTCGTCGGGTCGATCCAGTGGCGGTAGAAGCCGACGTCGCTGTCGTGCCCGCCGAGGCGCTCGACCTGGAACCAGTCGACGAAGTCGGCCGGCGTCTCCTCCTCCAGCGCGCTCAGCATGCCGCGCCAGGCGACGAGCGGCATGAGGGCGCGCCGCTCCAGCCCGCGCCGCGCCGCCTCGATGCGCCGCCGCGTCTCGCTGTCGAGCGCGTCCGCGTCCTCGTCGAGCCGCGCGGCCAGGCGTTTCTCCAGCGCGCGCAAGGGTGCCCGCAGGCGCGCGAAGGCCTGGTCGAGCCGCTCGGCCGCCTCGAGCAGGCCGGGCAGCGGCGGCTTCACGTCGCACTCCAGGCCATAGGGGCTGTCGCTGTTGCGCGCCCGCACATAGGTTTGCTCGCGCACCAGGGCGAGGAAGGCTTCCGCCGGCCCCTGCGCCGCACCCGACCCTAAACGCGCCAGCCAGCCCTCGCTGGTCAGGCCGCGCGCCGCGCGCAGCACCTCCTCCAAAGCTTCCTGCGCCTCCTCGTCGGCGGCGATCAGGTCCTCGATGCGCCGCTTCAGGCCGCGGATCTGCCGCGCGCTGGCGGAGCGTCTTTCGGCGCCAAGCAGCCAGCGGCGCAGCTCGTGCGTCTCCTGGCCCGAGAGATGCGCGGCGAAGGCGCCGTCGGCGGCATCGAACAGGTGGTGCCCCTCGTCGAAGACGTAGCGCAGCGGCAGCTGGCCCTCTTCCGCGCCCATGGCGGCCTGGATCATCACCAGGGCGTGGTTCGCCACCACCAGCTCGGCGCGGCGGGCGCGGCGGATCGAGCGCTCGATGAAGCAGCGGCCGTAGTGCTGGCAGGCGGAGTGGATGCACTCGCCGCGCCGGTCGGTCAGGCCCAGGCTGCGCGCGCGGCCGACCAGGTCGGGCAGCCAGCCGGGGAAGTCGCCGCCCACCATGTCGCCGTCGCGCGTGCGCGCCGCCCAGCGCGCCATCAGGCCGGTGGCGAGCGCGTCGCCGGGCCGGCTCCCCAGGCCCTTCACCGCCTCCTCGAAGTTCAAGAGGCAGAGATAGTTCTCGCGGCCCTTGCGGATCACCACGCGGCGCCGTTTCTCGGCCAGCTCCGGAAACAGGCGATCCAGCTCGCCGTCGATCTGGTGCTGCAGGTTGCGGGTGTAGGTCGAGAGCCAGACCGGGCCCTTGTTCTTCTCGGCCCAGAGGCTGGCCGGCGCGATGTAGCCCAGCGTCTTGCCCACGCCGGTGCCGGCCTCGGCCAGCACCAGGGCGGGGCCGTCGGGCTCGTCGCGCGGCTGGAAAGCTTGCGTCACGGCCGAGGCGTAGTCGGCCTGCTGCGGCCGCGGCTCGGCGTCCTCCCCCAGCAGCGCGGCCAGGCGCCGGCGCGCTTCCTGGGCGCTGACCGGCTGGTTGCCGGGCGGCGGCTCGCCCGGGCCGTCCGACCACTCCGGCAGGCGCAGCCAGACGTCGAGCGGCCGGCGCTTATCCGAGGCGTTCGCGCCCTCCAATCCGACCGCCGCGAGCACCGCCGGCCCCCAGCGCCAGCCCGCCTGCGCCAGCGTCCAGGCGATGCCGCCGGCATAGGGGTCGTTGTGCGGCCCGCGGGCGGCCAGCTCGCGCAGCAGCAGGCCCATGACCTGGTGCAGGGTCGTGGCCGCCGGCTCCAGGCCTGTCGGCGGTGGCAGGCCGAGGAGCGCGGCCAGACCGGCCGGGGTCGGCGGGCAGAACACGGCCGGGCGAACGAAGGCCAGCAGCTCCAGCACGTCGAAGGCCGGAAAGGGATCGGCGCCCAGCCGCCTGGCGGTGGCCGGCGCGTGGCAGAGGATCGGCGGCACCTCGCGCGCCCGGCGCAGCGCCTCGCCGGCCTCGATCAGCGCCAGCTCGCCCTCGTTCGTGAGCCAGGCGGCGCGGCCCAGCCCGGCGACCAGCAGCGGCGCCTCGGGCAGCCGCAGTGCGGTCGGCGACGCCTGGGGGGCGGTCGAGGCGGAGTCAGGCGGCGCTTCAGGAGCGGGCGCTTGTGGGCCGGTCGCGTGCGGGGGTGGCATGGCCGCAGAAGTATAGCGAGTGCCGCGAAGCCGCGTCACGCGCGGCGCCGAGTCGCTGCAGTCCGACAACCAGTATTGCGGACTCTTTTTTGTCCGCTTGCGCGGACGCCCCCCTCCCTAACCCTCCCCCGCAAGGGGGGAGGCGAACAAGTAGCGCCGCCGCTCAAATTTCCCCTCCCCCCTCGCGGGGGAGGGTTAGGGAGGGGGGCG
>JBHJOF010000294.1:0-36303 GCA_050330055.1 Kiloniellales bacterium | reverse complement strand
CCTGGCGCGTCGGCGCATAGATCGCGGCCTGCAACCTTCATTGTCATTGCCGGGCTTGACCCGCCTGCGGGGCCGAAGCCCCTGCGGCGCGGCGGAGGCCCGGCAATCCAGGAAGTAGTTCCGACAAACTCTGGATGCCCGGATCAAGTCCGGGCATGACAATGGGGTACCCCTTCGTGAGTTCGCCGGCCCCGAACTTCGCTAGACCAAACGCTTTAAGAGCGAAATGAATTGTTCGCGCTCGGCCTGCGACAGCGGGCGGAGCACGGCTGCATTCACGCTCGATGCGGCCCACTTCAAGCGACCGAGCAGAGCCTCGCCTTTCGGCGTGAGGCGCACCACCATGCGGCGGCGGTCGGTCGGATCGCTGGTGCGCTCGATCATGCCGCGCTCGGCGAGGCGTCGAATGACGCCCTGGATCGTCGCCGGGTCCATCGCCGCGAGCCGACCCAGTCGGTTCTGCGACAAAGGACCGAACTCGGCCAGACGCGACAAGGCAAAGAACTGTGCAGGCGTAACCTGCTCGTCTCCGGTTTCGGACACGAACATGGCCGAGGCACGTTGGTGGGCACGGCGCAGGAGATGAATGATTTGCTCGTCGAGCCCTACTTGGTGCGCTTCTGGAACCGGCGCAACGTTCAACACCTGTTCCCCCTCTAAATTGGTGACTGGGACAAGCTATCCCGAAACCGGCGTCTTTCGCAACTGTGTTCTAATCTCTTCGAACTATAGAAGCCTGGCGCACTGTATTAATCGCTTTTCGTGGCGTACGGACCGGCGAAGCGGCGCCGGATCGACTCCATTCACGCCGGCCGTTCAACCAATGGGATGCCGCTGGCAGGCCAGGCCAGGGACTGGAATTCGCCAGCTTGTATGAGAACATATAAGCGTTCGATGTCGCCGGCCAGTGCCCGATCCTGCTCGACCGTGGGCGCAATATTGCGGACTGCTGCCATGGCCCTGGATAGAGCGGCGCTGGTGGCGAGCGGCGCGCGGAACTCGATTCCCTGCGCTGCGGCGAGCAGCTCGATGGCGACGATACGGCCGCTGTTGGCGGCGATCGGCTGCACGCGTCGGGCAGCGTAGGTTGCCATGCTGACGTGGTCTTCCTGATTGGCCGAAGTTGGCAGGCTGTCAACACATGCGGGATGCGCCAGGCTCTTGTTCTCGCTGGCCAGCGCTGCAGCCGTGACGTGTGCGATCATGAAGCCCGAGTTGAGTCCGGGCTCGGCCACCAGGAAGGCCGGTAGGCTCGACATGGTGGCGTCGGTCAGGAGCGCGATGCGGCGTTCCGACAGGGCGCCCACTTCGGACAGTGCGGTCGCCATCATGTCGGCGGCGAAGGCGACCGGCTCGGCGTGGAAGTTGCCGCCGGACAGAATCTCGCCGGCGTCGGCGAAGACCAGCGGGTTGTCTGACACGGCGTTGGCCTCGCGTGCCAGCATGGCGGCGGCGGACTCGAGCACGTCGAGTGCCGCGCCCATGACCTGCGGCTGGCAGCGCAGCGAGTAGGGGTCCTGCACCCGGTCGCAGTCCAGGTGCGAGGCGCGGATCGCGCTGCCGTGCAGCAGCGCGCGCATGGCCTGGGCGACGCGGATCTGTCCCGGCTGGCCGCGCAGTGCGCTGATCCGCGGGTCGAAGGGCACGTCGCTGCCGAGCACCGCATCGACGCTGAGTGCGCCGGCCACCATCGCGGCGGCGAAGACGTCGAGTCCGGCGAAGAGGCCGTGCAGCGCCAGCGCGGTCGAGACTTGCGTGCCGTTCAGCAGCGCTAGCCCCTCCTTGGCGGCCAGCTCGATTGGCGCCAGGCCGAGGCGTTCCAGCGCCGCGGCACCCGGCAGGCGCTCGCCTGCCAGCTCGACCTCGCCCTCGCCGATCAGCACGGCCGAGAGGTGCGCCAGCGGCGCCAGGTCGCCCGAAGCGCCGACCGAGCCCTGGGCCGGCATGACCGGGCAGGCATCCCCATTCAGGAGCGTCAGCAGCATCTCGAGCACCGGCCGGCGCACGCCGGAATGGCCGCGCGCCAGGGCGTTGATCTTGAGCAGCAGGGTCAGGCGCACCACCGCCGGCGGCAGCGGTTCGCCGACGCCGGCGCAGTGCGAGCGCACCAGGCGGCGCTGCAGTTCGGTGACCTGCTCGGCCGGAATGCGCTTCTTGGCCAGGCTGCCGAAGCCGGTGGTGACGCCATAGACCGTGCGCTTGCTCCGCACCACTTCGGCGACTGCCTCGGCGGCGGCCTCGACCTGCGGCCAGGCCGCCGGGTCGAGCGCGACCGGTCGCGGCTGGCGCCAGAAGGCGTGCAGCTCCGCCAGCGTCAGCAGGCCGGGCTTGAGCAGGAGGGGCGGCTGGTCGGCCGGCTGGGCTGGGCTCATGGCGCTCTCGCTAGCTTGTCTATACAACTTTGGGCGCCGATCATTAGCGCAGTGGGCGGCCCGGTCAAGGCGTCCGCTGCCGCTTGCCTGACGCGCTCCCTTGCATATGTGCTAAGAGCGGCAACGATTTGGGCGAAACCGATCAAGCGGGTTGGGACCAGGATGCTGGGCAGGACGAAACACGACGCGACGGCCCCTGCGGTACTTCTAGTGGTCAGCGTACTGCTGGCGGGCTTCGGTGGCCTTGGCAAGGCGGCCTCAGGGTCCGCTTGGGCGAACGGGCTGACCGATGGCGTTGCGGTGGCGATCGAAGCGCGGCTCGCCGAGGAGTCGGACCGGCCGCGCGGCGCCGCGGAGCATGCAGAGTTCCTGGCCCTTCAGACGTTCTACCTGGAGCGCGGCTACGCGCCGGCCTGGCTTGCCGCCGACGGCTTGACCGGGCAGGGTCGGGCGCTGGCCACCGTGCTGCAGAACGCCTGGGACAACGGGCTCGAGCCGAGCGACTACGGCGTCGGCAGAATCCAGGCGCTGCGCCAGGCGAGCGGCGGCGAGGGTCGGGGGCAGCTCGACTATCTCTTGAGCCGCATGCTGCTGCGTTACGGCAGGGACCTGCATTCGGGCCGGGTCAAGCCGGGCGAAGTGGATCGCGAGCTTTTCATCTATCCGCGCAGCATCGATCCACTCGGGCTGCTGGCCGAGGCCACGGTGGCCGAGGACATTGCCGGCTATCTGGCGGATCTGGCGCCCGACAGCCGCGAGTACCTGCGCCTCAAGAACGCGCTCTCGGCCTATCGCGCGCTGGCGCGCCAGGGTGGCTGGCGGCCGTTGCCGCAGGGCGAGACCTTGAAGCCGAGCATGAGCGACCCGCGGGTGCCGCTGCTGCGCGAACGGCTGATCCAGATCGGCGATCTCGCCCCGACGAGCGTCTCCGCCGAACTGACACTGTTCTACGACGATTCTCTGGTGGAAGCGGTAAAGCGCTTCCAGTTCCGGCACGGGCTGGAGCAGGACGGGGCCGTCGGCAAGAAGACCCTGGCCGCGCTGAACGTCCCCGTCGAGGCGCGTATCGAGCAGATGCTGCTGAACATGGAGCGCCGCCGCTGGATGGCCGGCGACCGCCCAAGGGACAACGGGGGCTCCTACATCTTCGTCAACTTGGCCGACTTCGAGCTCAAAGTAGTCGACGGCGAGCGCACCATTTTCGACAGCCGCGTCGTGGTCGGCACCAGCTATCACCGCACGCCGGTGTTCAGCGGCGAGATGACCTATCTCGAGCTCAATCCCTATTGGAACGTGCCGCCCAGCATCGCGCGCAAGGAGCTCTTGCCCAAGATCAAGCAGGACGTGAGCTACCTGGCGCAGCAGAACATGCGCGTGTTCAGCGGCTGGGACGGCGCCGCCAGCGAGCTCGATCCGACGGCGATCAACTGGGCCGCCGTCTCCGCCGGCAGCTTCCCCTACAAGCTGCGCCAGGACCCGGGCGAGGGCAACGCGCTGGGCCGCGTCAAGTTCATGTTTCCCAACCGCTTCAACGTCTATCTGCACGACACGCCGTCGCGCGCGCTGTTCCAGCGCACGGTGCGCAGCTTCAGTCACGGCTGCATCCGGGTGCAGTATCCGCTGGAGCTGGCCGAGCTGCTGCTGCGCAATGATCCCGCGTGGTCGCCGGAGCGGATCGAGGCCGTGATTGCCAGCGGCAAGCGGCAGGTGGTGACGCTGAAGCAGCCGATGCCGGTCCATATCACCTACCTGACCGCCTGGGTGAACAAGGACGGCAGCGTGCACTTCCGCGACGATATCTACGGCCGCGACAAGCGGCTGGCCGATGCCCTGCAGCTCTCGCGCAGCAGCCTCGGGCGCAGCCTGGCACAATAATCTCACGGCCGGCCGCGGAACCCGCGCTTGCGCCGGACGTTGACTTCGTTAAGCTTTCCTTTATCGGGACTCGGGCACTTTAGGCCGGTCTTCGAGGCCGCTTCGAGGTTGCCCCGCGTCCCGTCTCCGGCCTACGCGTCGGATCACGGACGTGCCTGTGCGGGGGGACCGCGACGGGCGCGGTTTGAAGCAGGACGGATCGTGAAGGGGTGTACCTGATGAGTCGCAATGCGAAGCCTGATCTTGTTTCCCGGCGGCGCCTCTTGCTGGTCGGCGGCGCCATGGCCTTGACGCTCTGTCCGCTGGCCCGGGCCCGGGCGGCCAGGAGCCAGGAGCGGGCCATCGCCTTGCACAACATCCATACCGGCGAGCGGCTGAACCGCGTCTATTGGGCGGCCGGCGACTACATCCCCGATTCGCTGGCGGAGATCGACCTGGTGCTGCGCGACTGGCGGACCGACGAGGTGCATCCGATGGAGCCGGGCCTGCTCGACCTGCTGAACAAGCTGCACGGCGTGATGGGCAGCGACAAGCCCTTCGAGGTGATCTCCGGCTACCGCTCGCCCAAGACCAATGCCAAGCTGGCGACGGCCAGCGGCGGCGTGGCCAAGAAGAGCCTGCACATGCGCGGCATGGCGATCGACATCAACCTGCCCGGGCGCAAGCTGAGCGACCTGCGCGACGCGGCCTGGAAGTTGCAGCAGGGCGGCGTCGGCTACTACCAGAAGAGCGGCTTCATCCACGTCGACATCGGCCGCGTGCGGCGCTGGTAGTCTTTCCTCCTTCCAGCCGTAAAAGATTCACATAACTCGGGCGGCGGTCTCGCAAGGCCTCTACACACACCGCTGTCGTCCCGGGCCTTCGCCGCGCCGAAGCGGCTTCGGCCGCGCAGGCGGGGCTTGTCCCCATAGGCGCTAAGTTAGGAGCGTCTTCGTCGCAGTTTCTCGATTGTCACCCCCGCGAAAGCGGGGGTCCACAGGCCAAGTAACGGGGCTCACGACCATGGATTCCCGCTTTCGCGGGAATGACAGTGAAGCGATTTGGCCCGCTCGGCGACTTAACTTAGCGCCTATGGGGACAAGCCCCGCCTGCGCGGCCGAAGCCGCTTCGGCGCGGCGAAGGCCCGGGACGACAGCCGTGAGTACGGCAAGGGCAAGCTGCTCCTGCCTGAGATTGGTGAATGCCGTGGCCCGCTACGCAGCGGCCTGCTTTACCAGGCGGGTGACGGGCAGCAGGATGCGGACCGTGGTGCCGCGCCCGACGCGGCTGGTGAGCTCGATCGTGCCGCCGTGCAGTTCGGTCAGTGCCTTGGCGAGCGGCAGCCCGAGACCGGTGCCGGCGTAGCTCCGGTCGAGATCGTCCTCGACCTGGCCGAAGGGCTCCAGAACGCGGTCCAGGTCGCCCGGCGCGATGCCGATGCCGGTGTCGGCGACCTCGATGATCAGGCCCTCTTCCGGCGTCGACGTCGCGCCGATCCGCACCGAGCCGCCGTCCGGCGTGAACTTCACCGAGTTGCCGACGACGTTGAGCAGCACCTGACGCAGCCGGCGCGGATCGCCGCGAAAGCGCGCCAGGTTGGGCTCGATGTCGAGCTCGAAGGCGATGTCGCGCTCGAACAGCTGGCCCTGCACCAGGCGCAGTGAGGATCGGATCACGTCTTCGATGCAGACGGTTTCCTCGTGCAGCCCCATGCGGCCGGCCTCGATCTTGGCCACGTCGAGGATCTCGTTGATGATCTCCAGGAGGTGCTGGCCGCTGCGCGCGATGTCGGTGGCGTAGTCGCAGTAGCGCTGGTCGCCGAGCGGGCCCCAGGGCCCCTTCTGCAGCAGCTCGGCGAAGCCGATGATGGCGTTGAGCGGCGTGCGCAGTTCGTGGTTCATGTTGGCGATGAAGTGCGACTTGGCGCGGTTCGCCTGCTCGGCCTGCAGCCGCGCGATATCCAGCCCCTTGGCGTGATCGTCGAGCCGAGAGGCGGTGAGCTGCAGCAGTGACAGGGCGGTGCCGACACCGAGGTAGCGGCCCTGCTGGGTGACGATGAAGCCCTTCAGCAGGGCGCTCGGCTTTTCGCCGATGATCCGGGCGCTCAAGGCGGCGAGGCTGCTCTCGACGTCGACGATCAGGGGGTCGCGGTCCATCAGGGTGGTGATCGGCTTGTCGGCATAGAGGGCGCGGCCGTAGGTCTGGGCCAGGTGCAGGAAGAACTCGTGCCGGCCGACCAGGCCGACCGGCTGGGTCCTTTCGACCACCCCGGTCACCAGCAGATCGGGGTCCGCCGCCATCATCTCGTAGACTTCGGCGCAGGTCGCGTGGGGCGGCACCGGCTTGACCCGGCGGACCAGCTGTTTGAGTTCCTTGGGCACGACGCTTCGTTGCTCTGCGTAAGGGCGGACAATTGAGACGGGTATGAGAAGTATTTTACGGACTTTCTTGCTGAACACTTAACCGATTCAATTCTTGGTGGTTGTGGTTTTATTGCAGAGCTATCGAACTAGTGCTTTCTGCAGAGCCGCAGTGCCATATAGTTTGTGAGCGAATATTTGCCTCGCTGCGGCGACGTCCGTCGGGACGCCCCGGAGCGGGACGTCCCGGGTGGCCCGGGACTGGTGGCCCGAAGCGGCGGTCCCTCACGCCGGCGGCAGGCGCTCCTCGCGCGGGGTGCGGTTGAAGAACTCGCGGTAGCACTTGGAGAAGTGCGAGGCCGAGACGAAGCCGCAGGCCAGTCCCACGTCGAGCACCGAGAGCGCGGTCTGCTTCAAGAGGGCGCGGGCCCGGTGCAGGCGCAGCTCGAGGTAGTAGCGGGTCGGCGTGCGGCTGAGATAGCGCCGGAACAGACGCTCGAGCTGGCGGGTGGAGAGCCCGGCCCGGCGCGCCAGCTCGCGGCGCGTCAGCGGCTCCTCCAGGTGCTCCTCCATGAGCGCGATGACCCGCAGCAGCTTGGGATGGCTGATCCCCAGGCGGCTGCGCAGGCCCATGCGCTGCTGGTCGTGGTTGTCGCGGATGCGCTCGTGGATGAACTGCTCGGCCACCTGCACCGCCAGCTCCCGGCCGTGGTCCAGCCCGATCAGCGACAGCATCAGGTCGAGGGCCGCGGTGCCGCCGGAGCAGGTCAGGCGGTTGCCGTCGATCTCGTAGAGCTCGCCGGAGACCTCGATGTCCGGAAAGTCCTCGCGGAAGCCGTCCAGGTTCTCCCAGTGGACGGTGACGCGGCGCCCGTTCAGCAGCCCTGCCCGCGCCAGAACGTAGGCGCCGGTCGAGAGCGCCCCCATGCGGCAGCCCTGGCGGGCCAGGCGGCGCAGCCAGGCGAGGTCTGACTCGTCGCGCAGCAACTGGGCGTCGATCCCGGCGACCACCAGCAGATTGGGCAGGCGATCGACCTCGGCCATGGCCGCCTGGGGCACCACCTCGATGCCGTTCGAGGCGGCCACCGGTCGGCCGTCCTTGCTGAGCACCTGCCAGCGGTAGAGGCTGCGGCCGGCCAGGCGGTTGGCGGCGCGCAACGGCTCCACCGCCGAGGTGAAGGCCAGCATGGAGAAGCGCGGCATCAGCAGGAAGCCGAAGAGCTGCGGCGCCGGCTGCCTCATCACCGATTCAGGAGCCGCCGGTCCGGGGCCTGCCGGGGCGCGTTCCGCCGGCTCAGCGCTCATGGCCCGGCTCTTCGCGGAGCAAGCCAGTCTGGCGGACGGCTCTGGCCCCTTCGGGTAAACCTTGGAACATTCCCTGTCGCCTCAGGAACACTCATGGGCGACGCGCTGTGTGACATTTCCGGCGTCCAGGAACAACACCTTTCAGCAACCCCACGAGGGAGCCCCAGGCGCCATGTCCCGCGCAGCGCGCGGCCGGTCGGCGCGCCTTGCCCAGCGCAGCCAAGCCAGCGACAACATCGCCCCGGCCGGCCTGGCCGGCGGCATGTACCGGCCGCTGACTCCGGACCAGATCGAGCGCATCGTCGCCGCCGCCATGACGGTGCTGGAGCGCACCGGCATCGAGGTCCAGCCGAGCCCTTGCCGCGAGGTCTTCCGGCGCGCCGGGGCGCGCATCGACGAGGCCGCCAACCGGGTCTTCATCGGCCACCGGATGGTCGAGCAGGCGCTCGCCAGCGCGGCGAACGAGGTGCTGCTGGCCGGCCGCGAGCCGGCGCACGACCTGCGCCTGGGCGGCGCGCGGGTCTACATGGGCACCGGCGGCCAGGCGGTGAAGCTGCTCGACCTGGACGGCCGGGTGCGCGACAGCCGGCTCTCCGACAACTATGACATCGGCCGGCTCTGCGACACGCTGGAGCACATCCACTTCTACATGCGGCCCGTGGTCTGCCGCGACCTGGCGACCGAGGACATCGACCTCAACCAGTTCTACGCCTGCCTGGCGGCGACGCCGAAGCACGTCATGGCCAACGCCTACCTGCCCGAGCGGGTGGCCGACCTGCGCCGCATGGCCGAGATGATGGCCGGCGGCGCAGCGGCGCTCGACGCCCGGCCGATCATCTCCTTCACCGCCTGCTGGACGGTGAGCCCGCTGCGCTACGCCACCGAGACGGTCGAGATCCTCGACCGCATCGTCGAGCATCGCCTGCCGGTGGTGATCTCCTCGGCGCCGCAGGCCGGCGCCACCTCGCCGGCGGCCTTGGCCGGCACCTTGGTGCAGATCGTGGCCGAGCAACTCTCCGGCTTCGTCTACGTCAACCTGCTCAATCCCGGCCATCCGCTGATCATGGGCTGCGTGCCGGCCCAGGCGGACTTGCGCAGCGGCGCCTTCGTCGGCGGCTCGGCCGAGTTCGCGCTCTTGAACGCCGCCTGCGCCCAGCTCGCCCAGCACCTGAAGCTGCCGCTCTACAACTCCTCGGGCATCTCGGACGCCAAGCTGCCGGATGCCCAGGCCGGCGCCGAGAAGGGCATCACCGGGCTGGCCGCGGCGCTGGCCGGGGCCAACTACATCCACCACTCGGCCGGCTTCCTGGAGAGCCTCTTGACCGTGGCCTACGAGCAGTACGTGATCGACAACGACATCAACGGCGAGATCATGCGCCTGGTCAAAGGCGTCGAGGTCAGCGACGAGGCGCTGTCCATCGAGGTGATCGACGAGGTCTGCAAGGGACCGGGGCACTTCCTCGGCCATCCCCAGACGCTCGCCCTGATGAACAGTGAGTACCTCTATCCGACGCTCATGGACCGCGACAGCCGCGACGACTGGGAGGCCAAGGGCGGCCGCGACATCCGCGAGGCGGCCCGCGCCCAGGCCCGCCGCGTGCTGGCCGAGCACTGGCCGCAGGTCATCCCGCCCGACCTCGACGCCGAACTGCGCCGCCGGTTCCGCATCCTGCTGCCGGAATCATCCATGCGCCCGGCGGCCTAAACGTTAAATTGCGCCGTGCCCGGCGGGCTGCTTGGCGGCTATACTGGACTGCGTCAAAGTCTCCGGTCACACGAGCCCGCAGCCCACGAGTCCATAGCCATGGACGCAGAGCCCTTCTGGCGCCGCAAGACGCTGGCCGAGATGACCACCGAGGAGTGGGAGTCGCTTTGCGACGGCTGCGGCAAGTGCTGCCTCTTGAAGCTGGAAGACGAGGACGACGGCAAGATCGTCCACACCGACGTGGCCTGCCGCCTGCTCGACCTCGGGAGCTGCCGCTGCACCAACTACCGCCGGCGCCGCAAGCTGGTGCCTGACTGCGTCGTGCTGACCGCGCGCAACGTGCTGGCGCTCGGCTGGATGCCGGCCACCTGCGCCTACCGCCTGCTGGCCGAGGGCAAGGCGCTGCCCGACTGGCACCCCCTGGTCACCGGCGACCCGGAGAGCGTGCACCGCGCCGGCATCTCGGTGCGCGGCCGCGCCGTCAGCGAAGAGGCCGTGCCCGACGAAGAGCTCGAGGACCACATCGTCGACTGGCCGCGGTAGGGACGCGCGTTCGGGCGCTGCAACCCCTCACCCGGCCGCCGCTTCGCGTCGGCCACCCTCTCCCCCAAGGGGCGAGGGTTTGATCGCCGCGGCACTGAGCCCTCTCCCTTGAGGGGAGAGGGAGGGCCCCAACGCGAAGCGTTGGGAGGGTGAGGGTGGGGCAACCGCGGCACGTAGCCTTCGACACTACTCCTAATCCAGCACCCCCAATCCAGTTGCCGCTTCGGGCGGCGTCTGGCACGGTCCCGCGCATGATGGAAGGACAGCAAGTAGCGCCGCCGCGGCGCGAGGAGCACAGCCGGCCGGCCGACATCCAGGCGCTGGTGCCGCTGCTCGAGCTGCGCAACCGCCTGGGCGCGGTCTACGGCAGCGAGGAGCTGGCGCCGCTGTTCTACAGCCTGGTGCGCCGCGAGCGGCCGGTGAACATGGTCGAGCTCGGCACCGGGCTCGGCGTCACCGCCTTCTGGATGGCGCAGGCGGCGCGCGAAAACGGCGCCGGCCGGGTCTGGACCATCGACGACGGCAGCCATTGGCAGGAGCCCGCCAAGCTGCGCGCGGCGCTCGGCCCGCTGCTCGAGGCGGCGCCCTTCGACTGCCTCGATCCCGAGACCCTGACCTATCCGCAGCTGATCCGGAACCTGACCGACCTGCTGGGCCTCGGAGAGCGCCTGACCTTCCTCAACAAGCGTATCGACTATGCCAGGCAGGACGAGTTCTCGGCGCAGAACTACGGCTTCCTGGCCGAGCCGATAGACTTCCTGTTCCTCGATATCGCGCGCACGCCCGACGACATCCTCGACACGCTGGTCACCTTCCTGCCGCACATGGCGGAGAGCGCCTCGATCTTCATCGATTCGGCCTCGACCAGCGTGGTCGGCTATCTCTTCCTCGAGCAGCTCATCGATCAGCTGCGCCACGGCAAGGTGCCGCGCCGCTTCCTGCTCGGCCAATCGGCCGAGCGGCGCCGCGCGCTGACCGACCTGGTGGCTCAGCGCCGCTTTACGATGATGCACCTGATCGAGCGCCTGCAGCGCGCCCAGAACTCGACCGCCTGGATCCGCATCGAGCCCAACGACTACATGCCGCACCCGCAGACCCTGATGAAGTGGGTTTGAGGGTCTGCCCGCGCAGGTGCCGCCTAGAGCATGATCCGATCCGATTGAATCGGATCATGCTCTATAACTTCTTGATTGGTCGCATTTTCGGACGGCGAACCGGCTTCCACTTCGCCTGAAAATGCTCTAGCCGGTGATGTCGGGGAAGTCGGGCCGCTCCGGCCAGCACTCGAAGTCGTCGTTGCTGGCGTCGACCACCACGAGCTGATCGCCATGGCCCAGGCACTGCCTGAGCTCGACAAAGGCCTGGGTGCCGCGCTGCTCCGACTTCACCATCCAGACGCAGGGCATCAGCTCCACGACTGTGCCGAGCGCCGCGACCGCGTCGCGCATCCGCTCGGGGCTTTCCTCACCCTCCTGCGCACGATGCAGGACGAACAGGTTGTTGGCTTCCATGCTTTCACTGCCCTCACAAGGGTCTGCTAAGACCGCTTCTTGCTCGGCTTCGTCTTGCGATCGGCCGAGGCGAGCTCTTCCAATTGTCTCTCGCTCATGGAGTCGTACATCTGGCGCGACGGGCCCCTGAGCTCGGAGACCTTGGTCTCTCCGCGCTTGGCGGCGAGCGCCGCGCCGGCCGCTTTCTGCTGCGCCTTGGACGTCGCTGGCATGATGCGTTGTTCTCCCTAGGAGAACCGAAGATCTTCCAGGCGGAGCATCGCACTCGACCTGGGACGACCATTGCCATTAACAAGGTGCCCCGGTCCCGGTTCCGATGCTCGACCCTGCGCTTTCGCCTGGACGCCGCGTGGCCGCCGCGCTATGCGCGGGCGGTAATCAAGCGTGGCGACAGGGATGCCGGATGACTGAAGGTGCATCCGACTACTTGGCGATCGAGCGGCATCTGGCCGGGCTCGGCCTGGTCGCGCGCGGCGGCTTCCATCCGCGGACGGAAGACGGCGTGCCGGCCCTGCCGGACGGACGGGCGGCGGGGACGCTGGTGATCGTCGGCAACGCCGGGCCGGCGCTGTGGCGCGTCTTCGCCGCGGCGCCGGAGGCGGCGGCCGGCGCGCCCGATCCGCTCAACCGCTGGAGCGAGCGGGTGCTGGGCGATCTCGCCGGCCGTTTCGGCGGCCGGGCGCTCTATCCCTTCGGCGGGCCGCCCTACTGGCCCTTCGTCGCCTGGGCCAAGCGGGCCGAGGCGGTCTGGGAGTCGCCGCTCGGCATGCTGATCCACCCCGACTACGGCCTCTGGCATGCCTATCGCGGCGCGCTTGCCTTGCCCGAGCGCATCGCCCTGCCGCCACGGCGCGTGCGGGCCAAGCCCTGCGAGACCTGTTCTGGCAAGCCCTGCCTTTCGGCCTGCCCGGTCGGCGCCTTCACGCCGGCGGGCTGCGGCCCCGCCAGCTACGATGTGGCCGCCTGTGCCGGCCACGTCGGGGCGCCGGCCGGAGCCGATTGCCTGGGCCTCGGCTGCCGGGCCCGGCGGGCCTGTCCCATCGGCCGCGACTATCTGTATGATGGGGCCCAGGCGCGTTTCCACATGGAGGCGTTCCTGGCTGCTCGCCAAAGGGAGATGGGGCGGAGAGAGACGGGGAAACGATGAAGCGAACCGTGGTGCTGATCGATCATCCCGTGGGCCAGAGGGACGACCGCGCTTCGCGGCTGATCGCCGAGCGTGGCTACGAGTTGCAGTGGTGCTGCCCGGGCAAGGGCGAGAGCCTGCCGGCCCTGGGGCCGCAGCATGCCGCCGCCGTGGTCTATGGCGGCACCGAGAACCTCAGCGTCGACGAGGACCGGCCCTACCTGCGCCAGGAGATCGACTGGATCGCGCGCTGGGCCGGCCAGGGACGTCCGTTCCTCGGCATCTGCCTGGGCGGGCAGCTGCTGGCCCGGGCGCTCGGCGCCCCGGTGGCGCCGCACCCGGAGAAGCTGCACGAGATCGGCTACTACCCGATCACCCCGGCGCCCGGCGCCAACGGCTTCCTGGGCGCGCCCCTGCACGTCTACCAGTGGCACAAGGAAGGCTTCGAGCTGCCGCCCGGGGCGACCCTGCTGGCGAGCGGCGAGACCTTCCCCAACCAGGCTTTCCGCTACGGCGAGCGGGCCTATGGCATCCAGTTCCATCCCGAGGTCTCGCCGCCGGTCATGCGCCGCTGGCTGAGCGAGGCCAGCGAGGCGGTGGACCGGCCGGGCGCCCATAGCCCCGAGCAGCAGATCGCCGACGCCGAGCGCTTCGACGCCGCCATGGAGGCCTGGCTGGTCGGCTTCCTCGATGGCTGGCTGGCGGAGGAATAGGCCTTCCGGCGCGGCTGCTTCAGAGAACAACCAAGAAAGCCACAACAAGCTATTGATTTATTTCCCTCCTCCCTTGAGGGGGAGGGCCAGGGAGGGGGGCGCTCCGCGCAGCGGAGCCAAGACTATGAGCAGCCGAGAACTCAGTGCTGACAGGCTTTCACAAGGGAGAGACAGCTCTCCCTATGCGTGGTCCGCTTCACGGACGCCCCCCACCCGGCGCGCCTTGCGCGCCGACCTCCCCCTCAAGGGGGGAGGTGAAGAAGATCCCGTATATTTATGAAAAGAGGGAGTTTTGTTGACCGGAGGTTCGCCGATTGTCCGCCGGCCTCAGTCCCAGCGGTTGGCCTTCTCGGCGAAGTCGGCGCGCTGCACCTTGACCACGCAGAAGCGCTGGCCGGTCGGCGCCTCGAGCACCCACCAGTCGCGGATCTGCCTGACGCGCCTGGCGCCCAGGCCCTCCAGCCGGCGCACCTCGGCTTCGACGTCGTCGGTCTCGATGTCGAGATGGACGCGGCTTTCGTGGTCGACCCTCTGCACCTCGATGTCGAGTTCGTCGCCCTCGCGCTCGAAGACCACGTAGCCGCTGTCCTCCGGCGCGTCCGAGGGCCGGACCTTGAGGCCAAGGGCGGCGCCCCAGAAGCGCGCGGCGGCCTCCAGGTCGTCGGTCCGGCAATCGATGATCAGTCCGCCCAGCCGGCTGCGATGCATGGCGCGCTCCCGCTTCCCGGGTCAGTTGGCGCGGCACCATAGCCGACCAGCGCCGCCGGTGCATCGGCTCATGGCGTGCTCAGGCCGGGAAGGGATCGCTTGGGCGGTCGCTCGGGCGGCCCGCCTCGACGAGGCGGCTCAGCCGCTTGCCGGCCAGCGGCAGGCCGCGGCGCAGGGCCCGCAGGCTCCCGCTCAGGCTGTCCCGGGCCGTCTTGGCGGCGGCCAGGCGGGACCGGCCGGCACTCCGCTGGGCAATGATGACGGCGTCCCGCGGCGTCTCGACGAAGGCGCTGAGCGCCACGCTGCGCACGATTATTTCCAGTGTTGCGGTATCGTAAAACATGATGACACCTTATCCTTTGTTGGGCCGGAAAGATTCTGTCTCGGCCAGTGTTTTCCTTTCACGCTATATATTTAGGGCTTTGTATTAAACCTGACAAACGACGAGATTTCATGCTATGGATAAGAAAAATTTGTTCATAGAGGAACCCCATGCGCCGCCTGCCCCCGCTCAATGCCCTGCGCGCCTTCGAGGCCGGCGCCCGCCATCTGAGCTTCACCAAGGCGGCCAAGGAGCTGCACGTGACCCAGGCCGCGGTCAGCCACCAGGTGCGCCAGCTCGAGGAGCACCTGGGCGTCGCCCTGTTCCGCCGCTATACCCGCCGCCTCGCCCTGACCGAGGAGGGACGGGCCCTGCTGCCGGCGGTGAGCGAGGCCTTCGACCGCATCGACCGGGCGGTGCGCGAGCTGGCCAGCGGCGGCGTCAACCGCCTGCTGACCGTCAGCCTGACCCATTCCTTCGCCGGCAAATGGCTGGTGCCGCGGCTCGGCCGCTTCCGCCAGCAGCATCCCGAGATCGACCTGCGCCTGCACCATTCGGCCCTGCCGGTCGACTTCGGCCGCGACGACGTCGACCTGGCGGTGCGCTGGGGCCGCGGCGGCTGGCCCAACCTGGGCATCGACTTCCTCAAGGCCGAGGCCATCACGCCGGTCTGCAGCCCCAAGCTGCTCGAGGGCCCGCATCCGCTGCGCAAGCCGGCCGACCTGCGCCACCACACGCTGCTGCACGACTACGATTACGACGACTGGTTCGCCTGGCTGCGCGCCGCCGGGGTCGAGGACGTGGAGGCCTATCGCGGGCCGATCCTGGACGAGACCAACGTGGTGATCCAGGCGGCCCTGGAGGGGCAGGGCGTGGCCCTGACCGACCTCGCCCTGGTGGCCGACGACCTGGCGGCCGGACGCCTGGTGCGGCCCTTCGAGCTCAACCTGCCGCTGGCGAGTGACTATGCCTACTACATCGTCTATCCGGCGGGCGCGCTGAAGCGGCCCAAGGTCAAGGCCTTCCGCGACTTCCTGCTGGCCGAGGCGGCTGCCGAGCAGGCGCGCGAGGCAGCACGGCGAAGCTGAGTGCGTGGGTAATACTAGATCACGATACCCGCGACTGGGCTCCCATGCTTCGAGACGCCTGCCTTCGCCAAAGGCTACGGCAGGCTCCTCAGCATGAGGTGGTAGGATGTTGATATAGAACGCCATTCCTCATCCTGAGGAGCGTTCGAAGAACGCGTCTCGAAGGATGGGCCATGAGTCTCTGAATGCGAGACGGCGTATCAGCCGCCGGCGGCGGTCTGCTCTTCGCGGCCTGGGCAGCGCTGCAGGATGGTGTCCTTGGGCTGGAGCACGCCCTTGGCGTCGAATATGTGGGATTCGAACAGCCTGTCCTCACCATCGATGACGAAAAAGGCGGTCGACGGCGCGGCCTGGCCGGTGGCATCGGTAAAGGAGACGCTGACGATGGCGCCGTTGCGCTCGATCTCGACGATGGGCCGCGCGAACTCGCCTTCAAAGGTATAGGCGCGCGCCCTGTTGACGTGACCCCAGCTCAGCATCCCGCCGGTGCCGTTGATCACCACCGCCTTGACCTTGTCGAGCGCGGGGTCGGCAAGGCCGCCGGCCTCGCACCAGAGGCCATAGACTCCCGTGGCCGCTTGTGCCGCCTGGTCGGCGCGCGTGGCCTGATCCGCCGCCGCCAGCGCTTCGGCGAGCTGCGGCGGTGCATCGGCCCCGAGCTCCGCCAAGTCGTTCTCGAGCGGCGCCACCAGATCGGCGGTCGTGGGATCGTCGGTCGTGGTATCGTCGGGCGCGGCCTCGTCCGCGACGTCTTCGGCGGACACCGAGCCTTGCGCGGCCGGCCGGACGGAGGCTTCCAGCCCTGCCGGGCCCTGCGCCACAGCGGTCGCGCTGCCCGGGCTGCGGGCGAAGAAAGCCACCTGGGCGGCATCATCGCCGCCGAATGAGAACGACAGCGGCTTGCCGATGTAGGAACGCTTACTGTTCGAGATAAACAGGCTGGCCGAGTTGGGCGCGCTTCGCTGCCAGCTCGACGAGGGCACCGTCTGGCCCGGCAGCACCAGGGCGACGTGGCCGCCGCTGGCGGTCGGCAGTGCCGCCAGCACGGCGTCGCCGGCGTTGGCGCGGTCCTGAGCCTTCTCGATTGCCGCCTGGTCGCCGCCATGGCCGAGCTGGACCCAGCCGGAGCCGCCGTAGCGCACCGCCGACAGCACCGCCGACATGCCGAGGTAGCCCCCCTGGCCGTCACCGGTGCGGAAGTCGGCGATGCCGTAGATGCGGTCCAGCACCTCGCTGATGAAGCGGTCGCAGGGCTCGGGCGCGTAGCTGCCGGATCCGGCGTGGCAGGCCTCGAGCTGCTGCTCGATCCAGCCGAGCGCCGGAGCCCAGCCGGTTCCGGCCGCCCAGGCGTGGCGTTCGAGGCGAGCGCTGTCCTGTGCCTGTACAGGCCCGGCAAGGGACGACAGCAAAAGAGCCCCCAGTGCCGCCCCAATAGCCGTCAGCGCGCCGACGGCGAGTCCCCTGTGCATCGCTTCTCTGCGTTCGCGCAGGAAAACCAACCGGCACGATCCACGAGCCCCGTGGCCGCGCCGACAGTTCCCCTGCAGATGGTTGATAGTATGGCCTTTCTCGCGGCGATTCGGAAGCCCACAAGTCGTCTAGCCGGCGCCCGGCATGATCGGGGCACGATCGGGGCATGGTCGCGCCATGATCGGGTGGCGGGGCGCCGCGAGCGAAACCTGGCCACAGAGCCGGGCGCGTGCCCGCGTCGCGGCAGGAGCCGTGCGATAGAGACGTGCGTGGTCCCGTGCAAAAGTGCTAGTTGGAGCCCGGTCGAGGAAGGCGGTGGGCTAACAACAAGGGGAGATGCCGATCATGGCAGAGCAGCACAAGGTCGCGATCGTCACCGGCGCGGGATCCGGCATCGGTCGGGCTGTGGCACTGGCGCTGGCCCGGGCGGGCTATGCGGTGGTGCTGGCCGGCCGCCGGGCCGAGCCGCTGGAGGCGACGGCCGCCGAGGCGCGCGCCGTCGGGGCCGAGGCGCTCGCGGTGCCGACCGACGTCGGCAAGGCGGATTCGGTGCGCAACCTCTTCGCCAGGACCAGGGAGGCCTTCGGCCGGCTCGACCTGCTGTTCAACAACGCCGGCACCGGCGCGCCCGCCATCCCGCTCGAGGAGCTGACGGTCGAGCAGTGGCAGGCGGTGGTCGACGCCAACCTGACCGGCCCCTTCCTCTGCACCCAGGAGGCCTTCAAGATCATGAAGGACCAGAGCCCGCGCGGCGGCCGCATCATCAACAACGGCTCGATCTCGGCGCACCGGCCGCGGCCGCACTCGGCGCCCTACACGGCGACCAAGCACGCCATCACCGGGCTCACCAAGTCGACCTCGCTCGATGGCCGGCGCTACGACATTGCCTGCGGCCAGATCGACATCGGCAACGCCGAGACCGACATGGCGCGGCGCCTCGGCCAGGGCGCGCTGCAGCCGAACGGCGAGACCGTGCCCGAGCCGCTGATGGACGTGGAACACGTCGCCAACGCCGTGGTCCACATGGCCAGCCTGCCGCTCGACGCCAACGTGCTCTCCATGACCATCATGGCCACCAAGATGCCGTTCATCGGGCGGGGGTGAGGGCACGGTGGCTAGGGGACTGTCCCCGCAGCGAAGCGGAGGGGGCTGTCCCGGTGCCGCTGCGGCGCGGCCGCGTCGCGGACTCTTTATTCACCCTCACCCTCCCAAGCGTCCTGCGGCCGCTTGGGCCCCTCCCTCTCCCCTCCGAGGGAGAGGGGAATAAACCCTTGCCGGCGTGCCGTTTTTCCCTCTCCCTTGAGGGGAGAGGGAGGGGCCCATCGCGTGAGCGATGGGAGGGTGAGGGTGAAAACGCGCGGACTGCTGTCCCTCAGCCGCGCTCCTTCGCCACCGCGTCGGCCATGGCGCCCAGAGTCGGGAACAGAAAGTCGACCTCGGGGCGCTCGGCGAGCTTGGCGGTGGCGCCCCAGGTGTCGCTCTTGGCCAGGCCCTGGCGGTCGATCCAGCAGTTGGCCAGGCCGTGCGCGCGGGCCTGGACGTGGTCGTGGAACAGGCTCTGCGCCGTGTGCAGCACGTCGCCCGGCGCCAGGCCCAGGTCGCTCTTCAAGTGCTCCAGCATATAGGTGAAATTGCGCGGCGTCGGCTTGTAGGAGCCGATGTCCTCGGCCGTGTAGATCGCGTCGAAGGCGACGCCCAGCTTGCGGTTCGAGGCGGCGAAGCCGGCGCGGTTCACGTTCGACAGGATGACCAGCTTGTAGCGCCGCTTGAGCGCGCGCAGCGCGTCGGCCGTGTCGGGGAAGGCCGGCCAGTGCGGCAGCGAGGCTCCGAAGGCGGCGTCGAGCTCGGCCGTCGTCTCGAGGTCGAACTGCTCGGCCAGCGCGGCGTGGCAGCGCGCCAGCAGCTCCGGATAGAGCATGCCCGGCGTTGCCGCCTGCTGCGCGCTCTCGGCGGCCCCGAAAGCCTCGAGAAAGGCGGCACGCGTGACCCGGTCGGTGGCGTTCGCCATCAAGAGCGGCTGGAAGGCGTCCCAGATGCCGCTCTCCCAGTCGATCAGGGTGCCGTAGCAGTCGAAGGTCAGGACCTTGAAGTCGGTGAAGCGCTTGCCCATGGTCGCCAGCCCTTTTGCCTGTCATCCGAAAGGGCAGACCATAGCGGACCGCGGCGCCCCGGTCTTGGCCGGGGCTACTGGACTTTGTGCCGCGTCTCTCGCTCCTGCCGGCTCAGGCGATAGCGCGCCGGGGCCGTGCCGAACTCGCGGCGGAAGGCGCGGGTGAAGGCGCTCTGGTCACCATAGCCGACGGCGAGCGCGATCTCGGCCAGCGGCAGGTGGCTCTGCTCCAGCAGGCGGGCGGCGCGGGCCAGCCGGCAGGCGGTGAGGTAGCGCATCGGGCCGACGCCGAAGCGGGCGCGGAAGCGGGCGTGCAGCCGGCTGACGCTGAGCCCGGCGGCGCGCGCTACCGCCTCGGCGGTGATCGGCCGCTGCAGATGGCGCTCCATGAAGGCGCGGGCCTCGCGCAGCGCCGGCTCGATCGGTGCCGCTTCCAGGCCGAGCCCGCGGCCAAGCGCGCCCAGCAGCAGCGCGCCCGCGAGCTGGGCCTGCAGCCCATTGAGGCGCCCGGCGTCGGCCTCGCCTGCGAGGAAGGCGCAGAGCCCGCGCAAGTGCCCATCCAGGCCGACAAAGGGCCGCGCTTGGGCTTCGTCCCACAGTGAGTCCCACGGGGGGTCGTGCGGCAGACCGCCGCGCGCGACATCGACCACGAGGAAGGCGTTGCCCGGCAAGGCGGCGAAGCTGTGCGCTTCTCCGGCCGGGACCAGCGCGGCCTTGCGGGCGCTCACCTGGTCGAGCCGGGCGCCGACCTCCATCTCCAGCCGGCCGCGGATCGGCAGCACGATCTGATGGTGCGGGTGGCTGTGCGTCACCGCGGCGCGGGCGTAGCGCCTGATATCGAAGCTGACCGCCGGTTCCATGGCGTTTGCTCCTAAAGTGTCAGAGTGGAGGCGGATTTGTACCCGGGGCGCGCTCAATTGTCATGACCGGCGATAACAAACTGTTTTTGACACAGATGAACACAGATGAACACAAACTGAACAAAGGAATTTACGTTGGCGAGCTAGATTA
This sequence comes from Kiloniellales bacterium, assembly GCA_050330055.1. Taxonomy (GTDB): domain Bacteria; phylum Pseudomonadota; class Alphaproteobacteria; order Kiloniellales; family JAKSDN01; genus JBHJOF01. Next base: position 16,105 of record JBHJOF010000294.1, on the reverse strand, counting down.
CCGCAGTCTAAAGGCACCACCGTCTGGCAAGATCGTCATTCGTGTTCATCTGTGTTCATCCGTGTCAATCATCGTTTGTTTCTATCGGCCATGTTCTCCGGCTTCATGGCCTGCCATCACATAACGGTGCGGGCCGAGTGGATGTCTCAATGCTGCTTGGCGCGGACGATGATGGCGGTGATCTCTTCCTCGCCTAGCGCCTTGCAGGCCTCCAGGCGGTGCAGGCCTTCGACCAGGACGTAGCGCGCGCCGTCCTTGCGCACGTTGATCGGAATCTTCATGCCTTCCTCCAGGATACTGTCGGCCAGCGCCGCCACGGTCTCGGCGTTGAGCTTGCTGCGCCGGGCCGTGGGCACGTAGATCTCGTCGATCCTGATGCGGACGTCATCCATGGGGCGAGAACGATCCATGGCGCGAGAATAGGAGCGCCGGGAGCGGCTGTCCAACGCCACCCGTACGCCGCCCATACGCCCAGGCCCGACCTAGAGAATCTGGCTCAGGAACTCGCGGGTGCGCGGGTCCTTGGCCTCTTTGAAGAAGGTTTTGGGCGGGCCGTGCTCGACGATCACGCCGCGGTCGGTGAAGTAGATGTGGTCCGCCACCTCGCGGGCGAAGCCCATCTCGTGGGTCACCAGGATGCAGGTCATGCCCTCGTCGGCCAGCTCCTTGATGGTGACCAGCACCTCCTTGACGGTCTCGGGGTCGAGCGCGGCGGTGACCTCGTCGAACAGCATGACGTCCGGGTTCATGGCCAGCGAGCGGGCGATTGCCACGCGCTGCTGCTGGCCGCCCGAGAGCTCGCCCGGATAGCTCGCCTCCTTGCCCTCCAGGCGCACCTTCTTGATCAGGCGATAGGCGCGCGCCTCGACCTTCTGCCGGTCCTGCTTGAGCACGTGGATCGGCGCCATCATGACGTTCTGCAGCGCCGTCTTGTGCGGGAAGAGGTTGTACTGCTGGAACACCATGCCGACCTTCTTGCGCAGCGCCAGCTTGTCGAGCTTGGGGTCGTGCACCTCCTGGCCCTCGACCGTGATCGAGCCACGGTCGATCGGGGTCAGCGCGTTGATGCAGCGGATCAGCGTAGACTTGCCCGAGCCCGACGGCCCGATGATGCAGATCACCTCGCCCTTCATGACGTCGAAGCTTATGCCCTTCAGCACCTCGAGCGAGCCGAACGACTTGTGCACGTCCTCCAGGTGCACCATCGGTTGATCGGGCGTCCAGGTGGCGTTTGCGGTCATCGCGCGCCGCCTGTCTTTCGCCGGGTATTGCAGAGCTTCGCGTTGCCCCGGCGCTGCATCCGATACAGGAGAATCTCTGGCGCGAGCGTGTCCTGCTTAAGCAGCGTACTCTTTCGGCGCTTCGCGCCCGGTGGTCCCTGGGCCCCCCTCCGGCGCTGCGCCCGTTGATCCCCTGGGCCTCCCCCTCGAGGGGGGAGGCGAACAAACTGCCGCTTCGCCAACACATTCCCTCCCCCCTTGAGGGGGAGGGTTGGGAGGGGGGCGTCCGCGAAGCGGACAACAGGAAACGGACTTCCCGTTCTAAGCGTTGGTCCGTTCATGGCGCTTTCCGTCATGTCTGGCCTCAGATCCTGACCGCGAAGCGGCGTTCCAGGCGGATGGTCCAGCGGGCGATGGGATAGCAGTAGAGGAAGAACCAGACCAGCACGTAGCTGTAGAAGGGCACCAGCAGGTCGATGCGCCCGCCCTCGGCGCTCAGCGCCTCGCCGGTCAGCGTCATGACCTCGGAGACGCCGACCACCGAGGCCAGCACGGTCGCCATGGTGAGGATCGCGTAGAGGTTCATCCAGGGCGGGATCATGCGCTTCACGCACTGCGGCAGGATGACCATCCAGAGCGTCTGGCGCCGGGTGAAGGCCAGCGACTCGGCCGATTCCCACTGGCCCGAGGGGATCGACAGGATGGCGCCGCGCATGATCTCCGAGACGTTGGCCATGACCGGCAGGGCGAGCCCGAAGGTCGCCTTGAGCCAGTCGGGCAGAGGAATGACCAGGCCGAAGAGCTTGATCTGGAACGGCAGCAGGAACATGCAGAAGAAGAGCAGAACCAGCCAGGGCGCGTTGCGGAAGAACTGGGTGACGAACCACGAGCCGGCGCGCACGGGCGGCAGCAGCGAGATCTGCCAGATGCCGAGGAAGGCGCCGGCGAGCGTGCCGATCGCCATGGCCAGGAACGAGATGACGATGTTGAAGAGGAAGCCGTCGAGCAGCAGCGGCGTCCATTTAATCATGACGGCGATGATGCCCTCGCGTTCCGGTCCTGCCTGGGCCTCGGCGGCGCCGGCCGAGAGCACGAGCAGCAGCACCAGCCAGAGCCCGTGACGGGCCGTGAGACGCGGCGCCGCGCCGCCGGCCTCGCGCTCCTGCCGCGCCCGCCGGGCCAGGCGCTCGGCCGCCGGCAGCAGAACCGGCAGGTCGGTGGTGGCAGCAGGCAGGCGGTTCATGCGCCGTAGCCGGGGATCCTCATCGCCCGCTCCCAACGGTTCATGCCCCAGACCAGGACGCCGACCAGCGCCACGTAGAAGAACAGCAGCACTGTCATCATCTCCGGCACGTTGACGTTGTCCGACCAGATCTGGTTCGAGACGTAGAGCAGCTCCGGCACCGCGATCGCATAGGCCAGCGTCGTGGTCTTGACCAGGTTGACCAGGTTGTTGTTGAGGGCCGGCAGGCAGACCCGGAAGGCCAAAGGGAAGACCACGTGGATGTAGGCCTGCAGGCGGCTGTAGCCGAGCGCCTCGGCCGCCTCGCGGGTCGCGGTCGGCACCGCCTCGATGCCGGAGCGGAAGATCTCGACGTTGAAGGCACCGGCAAAGAACGACAGCGAAATCGCCGCCCAGGTGAAGCTGCTGAGCAGGGGCTCGCGAAAGCCGTACTGGTTCTCCACCGTCGGCAGCAGGCTGCCGAGCGCGAAGAAGAAGAAGTACAGCTGCACGAGCGGCGGCGTGTTGCGGAAGAACTGGATGTAGCCCTGCACGATGCGCCGCGTCCAAACCAGGTGCGAGCCCTGCAGCCAGGCGCCGACGATGCCAATCACGACCGAGAAGACCAGGCAGACCAGCGACAGCCAGACCGTCGTCAGAAAGCCCTCGACGAAGCGCCCGCGGTCGAAGGAATCGTAGACGATGGTCAGATTGATGCCGGTTTCCTGATAGAGCCAGAGAAACCAGTCGGCGATCGCGTCCATGGCCTCCCTCGTTCCCCCGACTCACAGTATGCGGCCACGACCCTCATCCTTCGACAAGCTCAGGATGAGGCAATTGGGGAGGCCCTCATGCTGAACTTGTCGAAGCCTCATGCTGAACTTGTCGAAGCCTCATCCTGAGCTTGTCGAAGCCTCATCCTGAGCTTGTCGAAGGATGAGGGCCGAAGCCACGGCACGGCTTTCAGCAAAAGCCGGCATTCGGCCGCGGCGGCGTCCCGGGCGACGCGTCGGTTTTGCGCCGCCCGGAAGGCCGCCTACAGCAGCGGAGCGGTTACATGCCCTTATGCTGCTCGTGCATCTGCTTCGCGAAGGGTGTGTTGGGGACGCCGTACTTGGCTTCCAGCTCGAGGATGCGGCCGCTCTTGTGCCACTCGACGATCATCTCGTGTATGATGTCGTAGAACTCCTGGTCGCCGTGCTGCACGGCGAGGCCCCAGGGCGAGTCGTCGATGGTCGGCAGCGGCATCTCGTAGTCGGCCCACTCCGGTTCGGTGAGCTTCGAGACGATGAAGGAATCGTCGTAGACGAAGCCGAGGCAGCGGCCCTGGCTCAGCGCGGTCAGCACCTCGGCCGTGCCCTTGAAGGCGACGATCTCGGCGCCGAACTCGGTTTGCGTCTTCTTGTTGTAGAAGGCGCCCTGGATGCCGCAGATCGGCTTGCCGTTCAGATCCTCCCAGGCCGTGAAACCGGCCTTCTTGGGCGCCAGCAGGTTGGTGCCCGAGGAGTAGTAGTTGGGCTCGACGATGTTCACCGCCTTTCGCCGATCCTCGGTGTCGGTCATGGTGGCGATCATCAGGTCGGTCTTGCCCTGCTGCAGGAACTCCATGCGGTTGGCGGCGACGACCGGCACCATCTCGAGCGCGAGGCCGAGCCGGTCGGCCACGTCTTGCGCCAGCTCTGGCTCGATGCCGACGATGGCGCCGCTCGGATCGCGGTAGCCGTAGGGCTTGTAGTCGGCCTTGACGCCGACGATCAGCTTGCCGCGCTCCTTGGCGGCGGCGAGGTCGGCCTGGGCGGCGCCCGTCGCCAGGCTGAGGGCGGCCAGCGCCAGCACGGCGCTGCTCAGTAGTGTCTTGAACATGCCCTTCTCCCTGCAAATTGGTTGCTTGCTCCGGCCAGACCCTAGCCGAAGCCTGCGCCGGCCGCAAACCCACCCGTCCGCGGGACCGGCGCAGGGTCCGCCCCCCATGGCGTTGGGCCGATGGCGTCGCGCGGCAGAACAGCGGCGCGCCTGGAGCATCGGGCGGCGGGAAAGCCGGCAGAATGCCCGGCGCGGGGGCGGCCGCGCCAGGAACAAAATTTTCCTGGCGGGCCGCTATTGGTTGCTATTGGTCGTAATTGGGCGTAATTGGAATGCAATTGGGGCTCGACCTGATCCAACCGCAAGCCGCCGCACACGGCCGGTGTCGCTGGCCGTGACCAGGGGGGAGACGACATGCCGCTCGGCCTGATCAAGTACGCGCTCAGCAAGCGCTATCCGGCGCGGCGGCACGTGCCGGCGGCCAAGGACCTGAAGCCCTCCTACGACATGGTGATCGTCGGCGGCGGTGGGCACGGCCTGGCCTGCGCCTACTATCTCGCCAGGGATCATGGCATCAGCAACGTCGCGGTGCTGGAGAAGGGCTGGCTCGCTTCCGGCAACACGGCGCGCAACACCGCGATCATCCGCTCCAACTACCTGACGCCGGAGGGCGTGCACTTCTACGACGAGTCGGTGCGGCTTTATCAGGACCTGTCGAACGAGCTCGACCTCAACATCCTCTATTCCGAGCGCGGCCACCTGACGCTGGCGCACACAGACGCCGCCATGCGCACCACGCGCTGGCGCGCCGAGGTCAACAAGCACCTGGGCGTCAACTCGTCGGTCGCCTATCCCGACGACCTGCGGCGCATCTGCCCTGAGCTGAACCTGAGCCGCGAGGTGCGCTATCCGATCCTGGGCGCGCTCTATCATCCGCCGGGCTCGATCGCGCGGCACGACGCGGTCGCCTGGGGTTATGCGCGCGGCGCCAGCGAGCGCGGCGTCGAGATCCATCAGCAGACCGAGGTGACCGGCTTCCAGATCGAGAAGGGCCGCGTCGTCGGCGTCGAGACCAACCGCGGCAGCATCCGCGCGGGAAAGGTGATGCACGCGGTGGCCGGCCTGTCGTCGGAGATTGCGCGCATGGCCGGCTTCAAGCTGCCGATCCGCAGTATTCCACTGCAGGCCTGCGTCTCGGAGCCGCTGAAGCCCTTCCTCGACCCGATCATCGTCTCGGGCTCGCTGCACGTCTACGTCTCGCAGTCGTCGCGCGGCGAGCTGGTGATGGGCGCCTCTGTCGACCCCTACAATCTCTACTCGACGCGCTCGACCCTCGACTTCAAGGAGGGGCTGATCGCGCACATGCTCGAGCTCTTTCCCTTCCTCAGCAAGGCCAAGGTCATGCGCCAGTGGGCCGGCATCGCCGACATGACGCCGGACTTCAGCCCGGTGATGGGCGAGACGCCGGTCGAGAACTACTACCTCGACGCCGGCTGGGGCACCTGGGGCTTCAAGGCGACGCCGGTCTGCGGCAAGCGCATGGCCGAGACGCTGGCGACCGGCAAGGTGCCCGACATCCTGCAGCCTTTCGCGCTCGACCGCTTCACCCGCTTCCACCAGGTGGGCGAGAAGGGCGCGGCCTCGGTGGGGCACTGACATGCAACGACGGATGACAGTCCACTGCATGCGCTGTGATGACGCCCCCCTCCCTAACCCTCCCCCTCGAGGGGGGAGGGAATACTCAAGCGGCGCCGCGGTTTGTTCGCCTCCCCCCTTGAGGGGGAGGCGGCGCGCAGCGCCGGAGGGGGGCTGGCGCGAAGCGCCCAATGAGCGAAATCAAATGTCAGTGTCACGACGCTAAGACCATGAAGATCATCCACTGCCCGCTGAACGGCCCGAGGAACGCGCAGGAGTTCGTCTACGGCGGCGAGGTCGGCGAGATGCCCGATCCCGCCGCCTGCTCGGACGCCGCGTGGGCCGACTACATCTTCCTCGAGGAGAACCGCAAGGGCGTGATCCGTGAGTGGTGGTGCCACGCGCCGACCAACTTCTGGTTCATCGCCGAGCGCGACACCGCCAGCGACGAGTTCCTGCGCACCTATCCGGCGAGCGAGCTCTACAAGGCGCGCCGCGACTTTGCCAAGCCGGCCGGCGGAAAGGAGGGCGCGTGAGCGCGGCCAGCAATTTCCGCCTGCCGGCGCCGGCCGGCAGCCTGATCGAGCGCGGCACGCCGGTCGGCTTCCGCTTCGAAGGCCGGCGCTACGAGGGCCTGGCCGGCGACACGCTGGCGAGCGCGCTGGCCGCCAACGGCGTGCACCTGCTGTCGCGCTCCTTCAAGTATCACCGGCCGCGCGGCGCGCTCACCATGGCCGGGCTCGACATCAACAGCTACGTGCAGCTCGGCGACGAGCCGCACGTGCTGGCCGACCGTTTACCTCTCTATGAGGGCCTGGAGGCGACGGCGCAGAACGTCAAGGGCTCTCTGCGGTTCGACCGTGACCGCTGGGTCGAGTGGATGGCGCCCTTCCTGCCGGTCGGCTTCTACTACAAGGCCTTCTTCCGGCCGCGCGGCATCTGGAACTACTGGGAGCGCTTCATCCGCGCCAAGGCGGGCCTGGGCGTCGTCCACCTCGACACGCCGCACGGTTATCATGACAAGCAATACCTCTTCGCCGACGTGGCCGTAATCGGCGGCGGTCCGGCCGGCATGAGCGCCGCCCTGGAGGCGGCCAAGGCGGGTGGCGAGGTGATCCTGATCGACGAGAACGCGCGGCTCGGCGGTGCGCTCGACTATGCGCGCTTCGACGCCGCCGGCGTGCGCGGCGCCCAGCTGTCGCGCGAGCTGGCCGAGCAGGTCGCGGCGCAGGACAACATCACCGTGCTTGACCAGGCGACCTGTACCGGCTGGTTCGCCGATACCTGGCTCGCCGTGGTGCGCGGCAACCGCTTCACCAAGCTGCGCGCCAAGCAGGCTGTGCTGGCCGGCGGCGTGGTCGAGCAGCCCATGGTGTTCCGCAACAACGACCTGCCCGGCGTGCTGTTGGGCTCGGCCGTGCAGCGCCTGATCCGCCTCTATGGCGTGAAGCCGGGCCGACGCGCCGTGGTCGCGGCGGGCAACAGTCACGGCTACGCCGTGGCGCTCGACCTGCTGGATGCCGGAGTCGAAATTGCCGCGCTGGCCGACCTGCGCCCTGAGGTGCCCGACGATCCCATGGTGGCCGCGGCTCGCGCGCGCGGCCTGCGCATAGCGCCGGGCCACACGGTCTGGGAGGCGCTGCCCGGCCGGCAGCGCGTCGCGGGCGCGGTGATCGACGCGATCGCCGGCGAGGGCCGGGTGGCCGGCAAGGGCGAGCGCTTCGACTGCGACCTGATCGTCACTTCGGTGGGCTACTCGCCGCTCGGCCAGCTGCTCTGCCACAGCGGCGGGCGCATGGTCTACGACGAAGGCCGCGCCGGCTTCGTGGTCGATACCTTGCCGAAAGGCGCGCATATCGCGGGCTCGGTCAACGGCCTGCACGAACTCGACGCGGTGCTCGCCGACGGCCGCCACGCCGGTTGGCAGGCGGCCCAGGCTGCCGGTCTTTCCGTCGGCACCGAGCCGCCGCGTGCCGACGATCCCAGCGCGAGGCACATCAATCATCCCTGGCCGATCTTCCCGCATCCCAAGGGCAAGGACTTCGTCGACTTCGACGAGGACCAGACGGTGCACGACCTCGAGAACGCGGTGGCCGACGGCTTCGAGGACATCGAGCTGGTCAAGCGCTACACCACCACCGGCATGGGGCCGTCGCAGGGGCGGCACTCGGCGCTCAATGCCGTGCGCATCACCGCCAGGGCGAACGGTCGTGGCCTGCCGGGCGCCGTGGTGACGACGCAGCGCCCGCCCTTCAAGCCGGAGTCCTTCGCGCACCTCGCCGGGCGCGGCTTCGAGCCGGTGCGTCACAGCGCGATGCACGAGCGCCACCTCGAGCTCGGCGCGCAGATGATGCTGGCCGGACTCTGGCTGCGCCCGGCCTACTATGGGTCCGAGGCCGAGCGCGGGGAGGCAATCCGCGAGGAGGCGCTGGCGGTGCGCCACAACGTCGGCCTGATCGACGTCTCGACCCTTGGCGGCCTCGAGGTGCGCGGGCCCGACGCGGCCGAGCTGCTGAACCGCATGTACACCTTCGCCTATGTGAAGCAGCCGGTCGGACGCTCGCGCTACGTGCTGATGACCGATCCGACCGGTGCGGTGGTCGACGACGGCGTGGCCTGTCGCTTCAGCGAGCAGCATTTCTACGTGACGGCCACGACCGGCGGCGTCGATGCCGTCTATCGCGCCATGCTGCGCTGGAACGCCGAGTGGCGGCTCGATGTGGACGTGGCCAACGTCACCGCCGCCTATGCCGGCGTCAACATCGCCGGACCCAAGTCGCGCCAGGTGCTGCAGAGCCTCGACTGCGACCTCGACCTCTCGGCCGAGGCCTTCCCCTACATGGGCGTGCGCGAAGGCCATCTGGAGGGAATCCCGGTGCGCATGCTTCGCGTCGGCTTCGTCGGAGAGCTCGGCTACGAGATTCACTGCCCGGCCTCCTACGGCGAGGCGCTGTGGGACCTGCTGATGGAGGCGGGCGCGCCCTTCGGCATCCAGCCCTTCGGGGTCGAGGCGCAGCGTCTGCTGCGCCTGGAGAAGGGCCACATCATCATCGGCCAGGACACCGACGGCCTGACCACGCCGCACGAGGCCGACATGGCCTGGGCCATCGCCAAGGCCAAGCCCTTCTTCGTCGGCAAGCGCTCGATCGAGATCATGGCGCAGAACCGGCCGCTCGAGCGCAAGCTGGTCGGCTTCACCCTGCCCGCGGGCGCGCCGGTCCCATTCGAGTGCAACCTGGTGATCCGCGGTCACGATATCGTTGGCCGCGTCACCTCGGCCGCGCACTCGCCGGTGCTGGGCAGGACCATTGGTCTCGCCTACGTGCATCCGGACGACGCCGCGCCGGGCAGCAGCTTCCATATCAAGCTGGACAGCGGCCGCTTTGTGACCGGGACGGTGGTGCCGCTGCCGTTCTACGACCCCGACGGCAAGCGCCAGGAGATCTGAGCCCATGAGCGCCGCCAGCCTGCAGCCAACCGACTTGCCGCGCCGCAGCTTCGTTGGCCGCAGGCTCGCGGCGGCCGGTGCGCGCTTCGGCGACTGCAACGGCGCCGCCGTTGCGCTCGACTTCGATGATGCCGAGGGCGAGGCCGTGGTCGCCCGGCGCCTCGGCCTGGCCGACCTCTCGCCCTTGCCGCGCAGCGGCTTCAAGGGCGCCGGTACGGCCGACTGGCTCGCCGGCCAGGGCATCGTGGTGCCGGCCGACAGCAACCGCGCGGCCCGACAGGCCGACGGCCTGCTGGCGGCGCGCCTGGCGCCGGGCGAGCTGCTGCTCCTGGGCGGGCTCGACGGCGAGGCGGCGCCGGTGTCACGGCTCGAGGCCGCCTGGCGGGCCGAACCCATACCGCCGCCGCGGCCGCGCGGCTTTCCGGTGCCGCGCGCCGACAGCCACGCCTGGTTCCTGTTGAGTGGCGCCTGCGCGCCGGTCACCTTCGCAAAGCTCTGCGGCGTTGACCTGCGAGTCCACAAGTTCCCCGACCTGGCGATCGCGCAGACCCAGATCGCGCGCATCTCCGGGATCGTCATCCGCGACGACCTGACCGGCCCGCCAGAGGTTCAGGGCGGTGCCACCCTGGCCTATCACCTGCTTGCCGACAGCGCCTCGGCCGGGTACCTCTGGGACTGCCTGCTGGACGCCATGGACGAGTTCCAGGGCCGGCCGGTCGGCCTCACCGCCCTGCGCCAGCTAGGATAATCTCAAGCCTAACAAGACTTTGGTGACCAGGATCCGAAACGTTCGGCCGTCGCAGACTGGAGCATGGCCGGAAAAATAGAAGTCTGGTATACATTCGACCAGAGCCGTTCGCAACCAATGACCCATTAAGCCTATAGGGGGGCGAGATGCCGAAGAGCGATATCGAGATTGCCCGCGAAGCGTCGATGCAGCGGATCGACGAGGTCGCCGCGAAGCTAGACGTTCCCGGGGACCAGCTGCTGCACTACGGGCCCCATAAGGCGAAGCTGTCGTTCGACTTCATCAATTCGCTGCAGGACCGGCCCGACGGCAAGCTGATCCTGGTCACGGCGATCACGCCGACCCCGGCGGGCGAAGGCAAGACGACCACCAGCGTCGGGCTCGGCGACGGCCTCAACCGCATCGGCAAGAAGGCGGCGATCTGTCTGCGCGAGCCCTCGCTCGGCCCCTGCTTCGGCGTCAAGGGCGGCGCGGCCGGTGGCGGCTACGCCCAGGTCGTGCCGATGGAGGACATCAACCTGCACTTCACCGGTGACTTCCACGCCATCGGTGTGGCGCACAATCTGCTCTCCGCGCTGATCGACAATCACATCTACTGGGGCAACGAGTTGGGCTTCGACGCGCGCCGCATCGCCTGGCGCCGGGTGGTCGACATGAACGACCGCTCGCTGCGCTCGATCGTGTCCTCGCTGGGCGGGGTGGCGAACGGCTTTCCGCGCGAGGACGGTTTCGACATCACGGTGGCCTCGGAGGTCATGGCGATCTTCTGCCTGTCACGCGACCTGCAGGACCTGGAAGAGCGCCTGGGCAAAATTATCGTCGGCCAGACCCGGGAGCGGAAGCCGATCTACGCCAGCGACCTCAAGGCGCAGGGGCCGATGAGCGTGCTGCTGAAGGACGCCATCGCGCCCAACCTGGTGCAGACCCTGGAGAACAACCCGGCCTTCATCCACGGCGGGCCCTTTGCCAACATCGCGCACGGCTGCAACTCGGTGCTCGCCACCAAGACGGCCCTCAAGCTGGCCGACTACGTGGTCACCGAGGCAGGCTTCGGGGCCGACCTGGGGGCGGAGAAGTTCTTCAACATCAAGTGCCGCAAGGCGGGGCTGAAGCCCAATGCGGCAGTCATCGTGGCGACCGTCAGGGCGCTCAAGATGCATGGCGGCGTGGCCAAGGGCGATCTCGGCAGCGAGAACGTCACCGCGGTCAGGGCCGGCTGCGCCAACCTGGCGCGTCACATCGACAACGTGCGGTCCTTCGGCGTGCCGGCTGTGGTGGCGATCAACCGCTTCATCTCCGACACCGACGCCGAGATCGCGGCGGTCAAGGCGGCGGCCGAGGAGCACGGCGCCGAAGCCATCCTCTGCACCCACTGGGCCGACGGCGGCGCCGGCACCGAGGCGCTGGCCAAGCACGTGGTCGGCCTGGCCGAGCAGGGCGCGGGCACCTTCCGGCCGCTCTACGAGGACGCCCTGCCGCTGTGGGACAAGGTCAAGACCATCGCGACCAGGGTCTACGGCGCCAGCGGCATCACGGCGGATGCGAGCGTGAAGAACCGCTTCAAGGAGCTGCAGGAGGGCGGCTATGGCGACCTGCCGGTCTGCATGGCCAAGACGCAGTACAGCTTCACCACCAACCCCGATGCCAAGGGGGCGCCCGAGGGCTTCGAGATCCCGATCCGCGAGCTGCGCCTTTCGGCCGGGGCCGGCTTCGTGGTGGCGATCTGCGGCGCCATCATGACCATGCCGGGCTTGCCGCGCGTGCCGGCGGCCAACAACATCTTCCTTAACCACAGGGGTGACATCGAAGGGCTTTTCTAGAGCGTAGCCTGTGACAAGGCCAGCGACTGAACGCCGCTTAACGGAAGCTTAAGTACGCCCCGGCCAAGCTGGTCTCGAGCAAGTTGAAACGACAGCCCGGACCGGCACCTGGCCCCGCAAACTTGTCAGGGCAGGCCGGCTGGGAGTAAAAGGGAAGCAGGGCAGGGAACGCTTCATTGGGGAGTCTCTTTCGCCATGCATATTGGCCGTTTGATCGGGGGCTGTGCCCTCGCTGCCATTGTCTCGCTGTCATTGCCGGTACAACCTTCACAGGCTGAGGATCAGGCCGCCGCTTCGGTGGCGTTGCAGGCAGTGTCGCTGACCGCCGTGGTGGTGCCCGGCGCGGCGCCGCTCAATGATGCGGCCTTCACCGTCACCAAGATCGGCCCGGACACCGGCGGCGAGATCGTCGCCAAGAGCAGCAACGGGCCGGCCGTGGTAGAGCTGCCGACGGGGCGCTACCGCGTTGTCGCCTCTTACGGCCACAGCAAGGCGGTCGAAGAGATCCTGGTCGGCCGGTCGCCGCTGAGCCACGAGATCAACCTCAACGCCGGCACCGTGCAGCTCAAGTTGATCAAGCACGTCGGCGGCCCGACCATGAAGCAGGACGTGAAGTGGGAGATCCTGACCTTCGGCCGCGACGCCGAGGGCAAGCGGCACTTCGTCGCCGGATCGCAGGAGTCGCAGCCGCGCTTCGTGCTGCGCGAGGGCTTCTACCTGGCGCGGGCCACCGTGAAGGGCCGCGAGGTGCGCCATACCATCGAAGTGACCGCCGGCGTCACCTACAAGTACAACGTGATCCTGCAGTAGCGGCGGGTCACGGTACGACGGAGCTTCGCACTGGCGCAGCGTTCTCTGACGCTGCGCCCTTTCTTCTTGTCACCCTCACCCTCCCAAGCGACCTACGGTCGCTTGGGTCCCTCCCTCTCCCCTCAAGGGAGAGGGATTCTGTAGCGCGCTTGTTTGTTCCCCTCTCCCTTGGAGGGGAGAGGGAGGGGCCCAACGCGCAAGCGTTGGGAGGGTGAGGGTCAAAAAAAAAAGTGCGCCCGCACCGCCGGTGCGGCGGCCTTGGCGCCGCTCCCGTGCCATTCACCGCCGCTCAGGCGGCGCCGGCGAGGCCCGCCTGCTCTTCGTCCTCCTCGCGGGCGACGTAGAGGTTGGCGAGCGCGTTGGCGACCAGCTCGCGCGAGTACTTCGGTGCGTCGCCCCGGTACTTGCAGGCCGAGACCACCTGATCGGCGATGAACTTGGGCTGGTAGCAGGCGAGCTCGACGCCGCGCCTCTCGCGCAGCTCCTCGACCACCATGTCGAAGACGTCGTCGTTCGGGCTCAGGTTGGCGTTCTTCGAGACCATGTCGAAGATCTTGCGAAAGTCCTTGTCGTTCGGCCCGCGCGTCTTCAGCTTGTAGGGGATGCGGCGCAGGAAAGCCGGGTCCATCAGGTCGCCCGGCGCCAGGTTGGTCGAGAAGATCACCAGCTCGTCGAAGGGGATGGTGAAGGTCTTGCCGGTGTGCAGCTTCATGAAGTCGACGCGGCTCTCCAGCGGCACGATCCAGCGATTCAGGAGGTCGGCCGGCTTGACGAACTGGCGCCCGAAGTCGTCGATGATGAAGGTTCCGCCGAGCGCCTTCACGTGCAGCGGCGCCTCGTAGAACTTGGCGTAGCTGTTGAACTCGAGATCGAGCATCGCGAGCGTCAGCTCGCCGCCGACGATGACGATGGGACGGCGGCAGGCCACCCAGCGGTGGTCGAAGTCGTCCTCGACCAGGCTCGCCTTCGGCTTGTCGCCCTTCGTCTCGTCGCGCTGGGGCTCGACCGACTTGTGGATCGCCGGGTCGAAGACGTTGATGATCTGGCCGTCGACCTCGACGCAGTAAGGAATGTAGATGATGTCGCGGAAGATGCTGCCGATCTTGGCCGCGACCGAGGTCTTGCCGTTGCCCGGCGGGCCGTAGAGCAGGATGCAGCGCCCGGAGTTGATGCCGGGGCCGATCGATTCGATGAACTGCCGCGTCACCACCAGGTCGGAGAAGGCCTCGTCGATCATCTTCTGATCGATGCGCTCGTTGGTGATGCGCTGGCGCTTGATGCGGTTCTGGTAGGCGTGAAGCGAAACCGGTGCCGGACCGACGTAGTGGCACTGCGACAGCAGCTCGCGCGCCCAGTTGCGGCCGTCGGCGCTCAGCGTGTAGCGGGTCTCGGCGAAAGCCACGCCTTCGCCGGCGCCGGCGCTCAGGATCAGCTTGCGGTCGGTCGCCTCCTCGAGCAGGCGGGTGATCACCGCATAGGGCAGCCTCAGCATGTCCTTCATCTGCGACGGCGTCTCGAGGTTCGAGCTGTGCACTGCCTTGACTAGGAGCTGCAGCAGGAAGCCTTCGGAGATGCCGGTCTCCTGGACCGAGCGCGGCGCCGTGGGCTTGGCGTGAATCATGGCCTCGAGGCGCTCCTCGGAGACGATGCCGAGCGCCACCAGGTTGTCGCCCAGGCGCCCGCCCTCGCGCTTCTGCCGCTCGAGCGCGCGCACGATGTCGTCCAGCTTGGCCAGGCCGCTGGCGACCAGATAGCTGCCCAACCGCTCGCTGTCCAACGAGGCCATGGCCGGTCTCCGTGGTGGTTTTCCCGCGACGTCAAGGGCTTGGCCCCGCGGCGCCAGCCGGCGCCGCGACCGCCGCCGACCCTTAGTTGTGCCGCAGAGAAGCTAGGAAATCGTAAACGAGTCGCTAAGGCGGGGTGGGGCGGCGGGAAGTGGGCAATGCCAGAAGGAACAAACTGAATTTGACACGGATGAACACAGATGAACACAAACTGAATAAACTGGTTCTACAGGCGAGCCAGGTGATTGCAGTCTATAGACGCCACCATTTGATGCGATACTCGGTCATGTTCATCTGTGTTCATCCGTGTCAAATGATCCGACGTGGAAAGCACGTGAGGTCGTCGGCCAACGCGGACGCCAATCACGGTGTCATTGCCGGGCTTGACCCACGGCTGTCCGGCTAAGGCTTGTTCACATCGACCATGACGGCGGGTGGGGCGGAGCCAGGACCCCCGCGCCCCTCACCCCTGCAGCATGGGCAGCTTGAGGCCCTGTTCGCGGGCGCAGTCGATGGCGATCCGGTAGCCGGCGTCGGCGTGGCGCATGACGCCGCTCGCGGGATCGTTGGTCAGCACGCGCTCGATGCGCCGCGCCGCCGCGTCGCTGCCGTCGCAGACGATGACCATGCCGGCGTGCTGCGAGAAGCCCATGCCGACGCCGCCGCCGTGGTGCAGCGAGACCCAGGTGGCGCCGCTGGCGCAGTTCAGGAGCGCGTTCAGCAGCGGCCAGTCGGAGACCGCGTCCGAGCCGTCCTTCATGCCCTCGGTCTCGCGGTTGGGGCTGGCGACCGAGCCGGAGTCGAGGTGGTCGCGGCCGATCACCACGGGGGCGGAGAGCTCGCCGCGCGCCACCATCTCGTTGAAGGCGAGGCCCACCTTGGCGCGCTCGCCGAGGCCGATCCAGCAGATGCGCGCCGGCAGGCCCTGGAAGTGGATGCGCTCCTGCGCCATGTCGAGCCAGTTGTGCAGATGCGCGTTGTCCTGGATGATCTGCTTCACCCGCGCGTCGGTCTTGTAGATGTCCTCCGGGTCGCCCGACAGCGCCACCCAGCGGAAGGGACCAATGCCGCGGCAGAACAGCGGCCGGATGTAGGCCGGCACGAAGCCGGGGAAGGCGAAGGCGTCCTTAACGCCCTCCTCCAGCGCCACCTGGCGGATGTTGTTGCCGTAGTCGAAGGTCGGCACGCCCATGGCGTGGAAGTCCAGCATGGCGCGCACGTGCGTCGCCATCGAGGCGCGCGAGGCCTGCTCCAGGCCCGCCGGATCGCGCTCCTTGGCGGTCTCCCACCGGTCGAGGCTCCAGCCGGCCGGCAGGTAGCCGTTGCGCGGGTCGTGCGCGCTGGTCTGGTCGGTCACCGCGTCGGGCCGGACGCCGCGCCGCACCAGCTCGGGCAGCACCTCGGCCGCGTTGCCGAGCAGGCCGACCGAGACCGCCTCGCCCTTGCCCGTCGCCTCCTCGATCAGGCGCAAGGCCTCGTCCAGCGTGTCGGCGCGCTTGTCGAGATAGCCGGTGTCGAGGCGCATCTGGATGCGGCTCGGCTGGCACTCGACCGCCAGCATCGAGGCGCCGGCCATGGTCGCGGCCAGCGGCTGCGCGCCGCCCATGCCGCCCAG
>JBHJOF010000293.1:0-7847 GCA_050330055.1 Kiloniellales bacterium | reverse complement strand
TGGAAAAGCAAGTCTCCGCCACTCCGTAACCACTGCTTTGCCCACTGCAACAAGGCCCTATAGCAGATCGCCAGTGATTAAACCGGACAGCAGTGGCCTTCGCCGACCATGACGGTGGGGGCGATTCGGTGTCGAAGAACCCTCGAACAGTGCGCAACAGGCTGGAACCTACGCCGAAACAGCACTCGGCAGGCCATTAAACTGGACAGCCGTGGGTCAGGGCCAGCGATGACAGCGAAGGGAACTCGGCGCAACGAAAGTCCTGCCATGCGCTCGCTGGACGGGGCACCATCTTGTGTGGGACTCGCCGAGCGGCTATCTCTGCCGCCCATGATGCGACGCCTTGGTCCGATCGTTCTGCTGCTCTGCGCGCTGGTCGCGCCGTGGCTGTCCCTGCCGGCGGGGGGACGGGGCGACGGCCTGATCATCAGCTTCGAGACTGACAGTCTGGCGATCGAGACGGCGGCGGGCGAGCGTCATGATTTCCGGGTCGAGCTGGCGCGCAGCCCGCACGAGCAGGCTCAGGGCCTGATGTTCCGCCGCGAGCTGGCGGACGACAGCGGAATGCTGTTCATCTACGACAGCGAGCAGACGATCTCGATGTGGATGAAGAATACTCTGATCCCGCTCGACATGCTCTTCATCGAGGGGAACGGCCGGATCGCAAAGGTGGTCGCGCGGACCGTGCCGCTGTCGACCAGGACCATCTCATCCGACCATCCGGTGCGCGGCGTCCTCGAGCTCAATGGCGGGACCGCCGCACGTCTCGGCATTACGCCGGGCGACCGGGTGCTGCACCCAGTCTTCGGCGAGGCCCGTTAGCAGGCGCGAGCCTCGCAAACGCGGCGATCAGGTCTCCGGGTCGAGCGCCATCTGCTCGATGCCGCGCCAGCCCTCGCCGGCGGCCACCAGGCAGCTCACGCCCTGCGGCGTGGTGATGATGATGGTCCAGGTGTCTTCCTTGGCACTGGGGGTGCTTTTGAGGACCTCGACCAGGCCGCCATTGTTGGTCACGCCGAAGGCGACGGGGGACTCGCTGTACTTGTTGGACAGCAGCTTCAGCACCTCGTCCCGCTGGTTGCACTGCTTCTGACCCGCCAGGGCAGGGGTGGCAAGCAATGCGATGGCAGCGGCTAGAGTAATAATGTTACGCATAACCGACCTCATGGGTTCCTAACGGACGGTCCGAGCCATGACCGTTGCCATGAGTCTTTCAGGCTCGGGTAAATATCGGCTTAAATCTTAATTGACGAGAAGTTAACGGCGTCGCGCCGCTGTGGATAGATTTGGCCGCCTTGAATGCCCCGGGGCGACGTGCTGTCAGCGCTTGCGAGCGAGCGTGAGACCGTCGCCGACCGGCACCAGCGACAAGCTGACCCGCTCGTCCTTGTGCAGCTTCTCGTTGAGCGCGCTGATCGCCTCGGTGTCCTCGTCCTCCCGGGTCGGATCGGCCACCGCGCCATCCCACAGCACGTTGTCGACCGCAATCAGTCCGCCCGGGCGGATCAGCTCCAGCGACCGCTCGTAGTAGGCGAGATAGTTCGCCTTGTCGGCGTCGATGAAGGCGAAGTCGAAGCTGCCGGCCGCGCCCTCGGTCAGCAGGGCCTCCAGGGTCTCGACCGCGGGCGCCAGGCGCAGGTCGATCTTGTCGGCGACTCCGGCCTCCTGCCAGTAGCGGCGCGCCACCGCGGTGTAGTCCTCGCTTACGTCGCAGGCGATCACCCGGCCGTCCGAAGGCAACGCCAATGCCACGCAGAGCGCGCTGTAGCCGGTGAAGGTGCCGACCTCCAGGGCGCGCCGCGCGCCGATCAGCTCGACCAGCAGGCCCATGAACTGGCCCTGCTCCGGCGCGATCTGCATGGTGGAGAACGGCATGGTCGCGGTCTCCTCGCGCAGGCGGGCCACCAGCGGCGGCTCGCGCAGCGAAACCTGCAGCAGATAGTCGTAAAGCCGGTCGTCGAGGGTGATCGATTTTTTCGACATGGAGCGTTCCCTGTTGTCGCGGGAGGCGATGGAGACGGGCGGAGCAGGAAGGTAGTAGCCGAGCGCGCGGCCGATCAATAGTCCCATTTGAAGTTGATGCCGATGTCGCTTTCCCCGGTCTGGCCGACGTCGCTCTTGACCGAGATGTGCGGAGTCAGCTCGACCTCGACGCCGACGCTGCCCGAGCTGGCGGCGGCACCCTGCCTGACGCCGACATAGACCTTCTCGGTGAGATAGCGCCCGGCGGCAACTGTAGGCGCGCCGCTCTCGTCCGCCTCGACCCGAAGCACGTCGACGCCCATTACAGTACGTGCTCGGTCGAGCAGGCCGGCGCCCTGGCCGCCCTTGCCGGTGAGATCGGCCGCCACCTGGGCTAGCTGCACCGCTTCGAAGGCTGTCAGTTGTGCGCTGGACTTGCCGAACAGCACGCGGGAGAGGATTTCGTCCTGCGGCAGCGAGGGCTGCGAGGTGAGCTCGAATTGCGGATCCTGCGCACTGCCGGTGACCAGCGCTGTGACCGTCAGGTCGCTCCCTTCATAGCGCGCCGCCACGTCGAGCAGCGGATTGATCTCCTCGCCGCCGGTAAAGCTGACGACTCCCTTGTCGAGCTGGAAGGTGCGGCCGATCACGGTCAGTTGGCCGCGCACCACGCTGAGCTCGCCATTGATGATCGGCGCGTCGGCGGTTCCGGTAATCTTCAGATTGCCGCCCCACTCGGAGTCGAGCCCCTGGCCGCGCACGAAGATGCGGCCCGGCATGTCGATCACCAGGTCGAGCGCGATCTGCGCTCCGGGTGCTGCCGCGGCGGGGGGCGCTTCGCTCCGGCCGATGGCGGCGGCATTCACCTCGATGACCTGCAGTTCGACCACCTCGGGCGGCAGGTCGCGGGTGATGCGGATCTCGGCACGCTTCGTGGTCACCGTGCCGTGCACCGCGGCCCGCTCGGTCGAACCGTCGAGCGTTATCTTGCCGTCGCTCACGATGGTGGCGTCATCGCGGCGGACGAGGGTGAAGTCGGTGAAGTCGGTGTTGAGCGTAAAGGGAAGACCGCGCTCGGGTATGAGCGCCAGCGCGCCATCGGCCGACAGGCGCCCGCCCTTGCCGTCGATGGCCGTCAGGCTGACCAGCCGAGCCTGTTCGCCTGTCAGTTCAAGATCAAGCGATATATCCTTGAGCAAAGTGCCAAATCCCAGATTCTCGTAGAACCCATTGGCGAGGCTGGCGTTGCCCGTCAGACGGGGGGCATCGAGGCTGCCGGCGAGCTGCGCCCCCAGTTCCGCCCGTCCGGCCAGGCGATGGCCGTCGAGCGGCACTAGCGGCCAGATCTCCGCCAGGTCACCCTGCCAGGCCAGCCGGCCACTGACCGGCTCGCTGCCCGGCAGCGTGATCGCCAGGCTCTCCGGGTCGAGGCGCAGCGGTGCCTCCAGATTGAGTCTGGCCGGTTCGTCGGCGAAGCCCGACAGCGTGCCGTCGAGCGCCAGGCGGCCGCCCTGCCAGCCGGCTTCGACAACGGCCTCGATGGGGGGGATGTCGGCAGCCTCCTTGAGTCGCAGATCGGCGGTCTCGAAGCGCGCGCTGCCGCGCGGGTCGCTGCGCGTTCCGGCGAGCTGCAGGCTGCCCGACAGGCTGCCGTCGAGGTTGGTATGCGGTGCTGCCACCTCGATCAGGTCGAGCGGTAGCGCGTCGAGGCGCAGCTCGGCGGCGAGGTTGGTGCGATCGATATCGGCACTCGCCGCCATGGTGCCGCCGCTGAAGTCGAGCAGCAGGTCATCCAGTCGCAGACGGTCTGCGCCCATGGTGAGGCGTGCCTGCCGTTGCAGCGTCAGCGGCCGCCCGATCAGCGTGCCTTGCAGGCTCGCCAGCGCAAGACTCGTCTGATCGCCCTCGAGCGCGACCCGACCGCTGGCGTCCAGCGCCAGCGCGCCCTGGAGGTCGCCGCGCGCCGCCAGGGTGAAGTCGGCGCCATCACCGTCGCCCCGTGCATTCAGCACGAGCTCCTCCAAGTTAGCTGGTGCTGCCTGCAACCCCGTCGCGCGCAGCTGGACGTCGGCGGCCAGCGGTCGGGTCAGGTCGGCGATGCTGGCCGAAACCTCGGCTGCCTCGACGCGCAGGGCGTCGTCGTCGCCGAGCGGATAGCGCAGGTCGGCCAGGTTGGCCGCGAGCTGCACGGCCTGTCTGCCGTCCGGCGCGGTCAGGCGAACGCGCACGCCGGCCGCGCCGTCGCCCTGTTGCCCGGCCAGCGTCAGCCACGGCGCCAGGCGCGCGACCTGCGCAGTCAACTCGCCGGTCATGGCAGCGCCCTCGAGCGGCAGGGAGAGATCACCCTTGACGCTGGTGCCCTCGCCGGCCAGGGCGAGATTGCTCAGCGCCAGCCGCTCGTCATCGAGCGCGAAGTGGCCGGTGCCGGCGAAGCGGCCGGCGGTGTTGGCCACTTCAAGCTCGACCCGGCCGCGCGGTCCGCTCGCCAGGTTAGTCGCGCCATAGCCGAGGTCGATCCGTCCCAGGTCGACGTCTTCGACCCGCAGCTCGCGCAGCACCACCTGCCCGTCGCTGCCGGGATCGTCGATCGCTCCGCTGATCGTGCCTTCCACGTCGGCGCTGCCGGCAAGGCGGCTGCCCAGCTCCTGGGACAGCCGGTCAAGGCGCGCGGCACCGGCTGCGAAGCTCGCCGTGATACTGGCGAAGTCGGCCGGGAAGCTGGCATCGGCGGCCAGCCAGCTGTCCACACCATCGAGATGCGCCGCCGTCACTGTGAGGGAGCCGTCTTGCGCCAGCTCGATGTCGGCGCCGAGACTGGGCGTTGGTCCAATCAGCGGATCGGCCACCGAGATTCCACTACGGAAATCGCTCAGCGTGCCGGTCACGGTCATGCGCAGCCCCGCGAAGTAGTCCGTCGCGTCCAGCTCCGCCTGCAGCTGCGCGCCACCGCTTAACTCCAGGCCGGTGAGGGCGCGCAGCGCCGCCAGGTCGTCGAGTATGATGGTCTGGCTCGTGGTGACGTCGCCGCTTTCGAGCATCAGCGTGGCCGGCCCTTCGGCGGTCACCCGGACCGTGGCAAGGGAAAAGCGCGTGGCCTCGAAGCGTAGTGCGTCGAGATCGAGCTCGCCTTCCGCCTCCCAGTCGATCGCCTCGCCGAGCAACGGCGCCATCGCCTCGGCCGGATCGAGGCCTGGTGAAGCGACCCTGCCGATGGCGCTGATGGCCAGGCGAGGGGAGGCTGCATCAAGCGCTGTCTCGGCTACTGCAGACACGCGCGCCGTCAGCGCTTCGGCGGCGAAGCCGGGGGCGGCGAAGCCCTGCGCCGTCGCCTCGGCGGTGACGCTCGGCTGCAGCAGCGGTCCGCGCGCTTCGGCGGTGACGTCCAGGCGGCGCAGGCTGGCCGGCGCCACCATGCGGTCCACGGCGTCGGACCGCTCGACGGTCAGGGCTGCCTGCAGGGCGCTTTCCAGCGTCGCGCTGTCTAGCTGCCCCGAAAGCGTGCCGCGCAGCACCGTGCCCTCGATCGTCAGGTTCTGCAGATCGAGCAGGGTTTCTTCGTGCCAGGCGGCAGTCAGCTCGAAGTCGGTGACGCCGGCCAGCAAGGGCCAGGGCGGCTCGTCGGGCAGGGCGCCGGCCTCGACCCGCCCGCTCGCGGTCAGGCGCAGCTCGGGATCGCGCGTGATCCTGAGTTCGGCCTGCAGATCGGCCATGTTCTGCAGCGCGCCGGTGAGGCGGCCGCGCCAGTTGCTGAGCGCGCCGTCGCCGGCCAGCGCAATCTCGGTAGCGGGCAGCCCCGGCAGGCCGAGCAGGTGGGCCAGCAGACCGCCCTCGGCCGCCGACAGCCTGGCATCGAGAGTCAGCCTGTCGTCATCCGGGCGGTAGACGGCCTCGACAGCGAGCCGGCCGTCGGCGCCGTCGGTTCGCTCGGCGTGCAGCGCGCTGCGGATCGCGTCGCCCGCATCCGCGGCCAGCGCGCCGATGACTCGGAATCGCGCAGCTTGGCCAAGGACGGTTTCGCCGAGCGACAGTTCGTCGACTGCCAAATGCTTTACTGTCACGTCGAGCGGCAGGCGGGGAAGGCTGAACGCTTCCGGCGTCTCATCCTCTGCCGCCGCGCTTTCGGGCAGGCGCGCCAGCGTCAGGTCGGAGATCTCGATCGCGTCGATCGCCAAGTGCCGCCTCAGCAAGTCCAGCGGCCGCCACGTGAGCTTCGCCTGCTCGGCGCTGAGCCAGATGCCCTGCGCATCGGCCAGGGTGACGCCCTTGAGCGTGATGGAGCCCGGCAGCGGGCCCTCGAGCGCGGCGATGCGCAGCTCCAGCTCACCCGGTTCCGACACGGCAGCCTCGAGCGTACCGCGCAGCCAGTCGCGCCCTGGTGCGCTCGTCAACCAGATGCCGGCGACGGCCAGCAGCAACAACGCCATGCCGACCAGCGCAGCGGTTCCAAGCGCCAGGCGGCGGAGGAGGGATGGTCTTTTGCGCTGCGGTTGCTCGGCCATCTCAGAAGGCCTGTCCCAGGCTGATGTAGAACTGGAAGAGATCGTCCTTATCGCGCCCATTGATCGGGAACGCGACGTCGAGCCGCAGCGGCCCGACGGCGGTATAATAGCGCAGGCCCAGACCTGCGGCCCAAAGGAACCGTTCCTCGAAGTCGACGAAGGCTTCTTCGCCGATGATGCCGCCCTCGACGAAGGGCACCACGCCGATGTCCTCGGTGACGCGAATGCGGATCTCGCCGCCCCCCTCCATCACCGAGCGCCCGCCGGTTGGGTCGCCCCGCGCGTCCTCCGGGCCGATCGACTGGAACTCGTAGCCGCGCACCGAGCCGCCGCCGCCGGAGTAGAAGCGCTTGTTGGCCGGCAGGGTCTCGGTCGAGGCGCCGACGATCGAGCCGATCCGCCCGCGGCCCGCCAGAACGATGCGGTCCTCGGCGTCGAGCGAGAGGTAGGCCGAGCCGGACAGCTCGCTGGCCAGGAACAACAGGCTCTCCTCGAAGGCGCCGAAGTCCCGCAGGGTGCCGACATAGGGGGTCAGGGCCAGGTTGAGCTTGGTCCCCTCCGTCGGGTTGAGCAGGCTGTTGCTGGTGTCGCGCCTCACGCCGAGCGGCGTGCTGTAGAGCCGGAAGTTGCGCGTCACCTCCTCGTCGGTGCCTGCCTTGAGATCGCTCTCGGTCAGCTTGGCGAACTCGATGGCGACGCCGCCGGACACGCTCCAGGTCTCGTCAATCTTGCGTTCCAGGCCAACGAAGCCACGAGCGCTGTCTTCGTCGAAGGCGTCGGTCGTGCGCTGGGCGAACTCGGTTTCCGCCAGCAGCGCCTGGTCGAGCTGCAGATAGTGCGGTCTGCGGAAGTTCGCCCTGGCGCTGCGCTCGATCAGGGCGGCCCGGAGCGACAGGCGCAATTGCTCATTGCGACCGAAGAGGTTGCGGTGCTCCCAATAAATCTGACCGCCGGGGCCCTCGCTGGTCGAGAAGCTGGCGCCGGCGCCCAGGGTGCGATGCTCGCGCTCCGCGAGCGTGACAGCCATCGGCAGGCTTCCGTCGGCTTCGACCGTCTCGGCGTGCGCGATGCGGATCGAGGAGAAGAGATCGCTCTGCGACAGCGCCAGGCGCGCGGCTTCGACCTGGCGCTGATCGTAGAGCGCGCCATGTTGCCAATGCAGCAGGTCGCGGACGTAGTCATCCTTCACCTCGCTCAGGCCCTCGATCGTGGTGGCACCGAAAGTCGCGCGCGGGCCGGCGGCTACCTGCAGCTCGACGGTCATGGTGGTGGCGGCGTGATCGACCACGGCGCGGCGGTTGCTGACCTCGGCCAGGGGATAGCCGCTGTTGCTCAGCTGGCGCAGCAGCCTGCGCTGGGCCTCGACGATCGCCGGCGCCCTGGCTG
>JBHJOF010000292.1:0-8189 GCA_050330055.1 Kiloniellales bacterium | reverse complement strand
GCATCGACCGATTGCTCGAACCCGAGCCAACCCTCCCGCCAAACCTCAACCAGTTGGCGCTACAATGGTCATGAAATTAAACCGGACAGCAGTGGCGAAGGCCGACCATCCACGTGTTTTTGCCTTCGGCCGGGTAGCTGATCTGCGCTGCGTCAGATCATCGTGTCGTAGATGTCAGTTCAATCCGGGTTGGTACTCCGGATCAGCCGCCCGTCGTAAAGCATGCCGTCCGGTCGGTTCGTCATGATGTAGACCCACTCGCCTGCCATCCAATCATCGCGGCGAGCAACGGTTGCAGCCGCAGCAAAAGAAGCACGTGGATGGTCGGCCTTCGCCGACCATGACGGTCGGTGTGAACGAGTCTCAATCGGACAGCCGCGGGTCAAGCCCGGGCATGACGCTTGCCCTTGTCCGCGGATCTCAGCCTTGGGCACTCCGGTCTTCGGCTTACTCACGCCCCCCGCAACGGCAATGTGAAGAGCCGGCCGAACTGCGGCAGGGCGTCGTCGATGCTGGCCAGGCGCAGGGCGTGCCAGGCGATGGCGTGGTTGCTCGAGGTGGCGGGCTTGCCGAGCTCGGCTTCGAGCTCGGCCACCACCTCGACCAGGCGCAGGCTGGTGCAGGAGACGAAGACCGCGTCGACCAGCTCCGAGCGGCCGAGCTCGAGCGCCGCCTCGCGCACCGACTGCGGCGAAATGCGCGCCACCTTGCGGTCGTCCTCCTCGTTGAAGGAGCCCATGACCGGCACGCTGAAGCCGCGCGCCTCGATGTAGTCGCGCATGAAACGGTTGATCTCGTCGATGTAGGGCGTCAGCAGTGCAAGGCGCTTCGCGCCAAGGGCGCGCAGGCCGGCCAGCGCGCCGGTGATCGGCGTGGTGCAGGCCACCCCCGGCCGTGCCGCGCGGATGCGCTCGGCCACCTTGGCTTCGCCGATCACCATGCTGGCCGAGGTGCAGCCATAGGCGATCACGTCGAGCCGGGCGCCGGGCAGGATCAGCTCGGCCGCCGGACCGATGCCGGACTCCATGGCCTTGAGCGTCGCCGGCGTGATCGAGGCGCTGTTGAAGATGCGGCTCTCGTAGAGCGCCACGCCGGGCAGCGCCTGCAGGACGACGCGGAACTCGTGTTCGATGGTGCCGTCGGTCGCCAGCACGATGAGGCCGAGCGAGGCGCGCGCACCGATGCCGGCGTCGAGCGTGTGCGGCATGTGGTGCTTATTGACGGCGAGCTCGCCCGTGGCCGGGCGGCTCTCGGCAGCGGTCTCGCTCATGTCCCTGGTCCTCCGGTTGCGGCACCAGTCTACGCCATCGCCGTGCCTTAGATCAAAATCCGTTCACTTGTGATCATCGCGCAATCCCTCATGCTTCGACAGGCTCAGCATGAGGGGCTTGTGCTGATTCAGCACAAGCCCCCCTCACCCTGAGCTTGTCGAAGGGGGAGGGCCGCAATGCCGATTCAACCCGAACGGATTGCGTTTTAGCGTAGCGTCATGCCCGCCAGGTCGATCTCCGGCTTCCGGCCGGCGACGAGGTCGGTGACGATGCGCGCCGTGCCGCAGGCCATGGTCCAGCCCATGTGGCCGTGGCCGGCATTGAGATAGAGGTTGCGCTGGCGCCCGAGCCCGAGGATCGGCGTACCCTCCGGGGTCATGGGCCTGAGGCCGGCCCAGTATGTGGGCTCCGAATAGTCGCCGCCGTCCGGGAAGAGGTCGCGCGCCGCCGCCAGCATATGGTGATAGTCGGACGGCCTGTGGCTGGTGTCGTAGCCGGCGAACTCGGCCGTGGCGGTGATGCGCAGGCGATTGCCCATGCGGCAGTAGGCGACCAGGTTGTCCTCGTCGACGCCGCCGATGGTGGGCGGCTTGTCGTGCTCGGTGACCGGCAGGGTGACCGAGTAGCCCTTGATCGGATAGATCGGCAGCCTGATCCCGAGCGGGCGGGCGAGGAAGGGCGCCTGGCAGCCGAGCGCCAGCACATAGGCCTCGGCGCTGAACTCGCCCTGGTCGGTCATCACCTTCGTGACGCGGTCGCCCTCGGCCTCGATGCGGGTCACGGTCCGGCCGAAGCGAAAGGTCACGCCGTGCTCGGCGGAGAGCTTTGCCAGGTTCTGCGTAAACAGCCGCGCGTCGCCGCTCTCGTCGCTCGGGCAGTAGATGGCGCCGGCGATCTTGTGCTTGACCGGCGCCAGCGCCGGTTCGATGTCGGCGGCGCGCTTGCGGTCGACCACCTCCATGCGTTGGCCGTCGTCTTGCAGGATCTGCATGTTGGCGGTGCCGCGCGCGAAGCTCTCGGGCGTGCGGTAGAGGTAGAGCAGGCCGCCGCGCTGGCCGTCATAGCGCAGCCCGGTCTCGGCCACCAGCGCCTGCAGTGCGGCCTGGGAATAGAGGCATAGCCGATGCTTGCGCAGGGTGTTGATGCGCGCCGATTCGGCATTGCACTGGCGCAGAAAGAGCCACGACCAGGCCCAGAGCCGCGGGTCGGGCCGCAGCTTGAAGCGCAGCGCCTGGTCCTTCCGGTAGAGCGACTTGAGCAGGATTCTGGGCGCGCGCGGCGAGGACCAGGCATAGGCATGGCCCGGCGCGATCAGGCCGGCGTTGGCGAAGCTGGTCTCAGCCGCCGCACTCGCGTGGCGCTCGACCAGGGTGACCTCATGGCCGTCCTTGGCGAGAAAGTAGGCGGTGGTGACGCCGACCACGCCGCCGCCCAGCACCAGGATCCGCATCCGCCGAATGCCCCCGCACCGACCCACAAGGGCGCGGCCGCGCCCCGGCGGGCTAGTCTAGCAGGCAGCCGGCGGTCGGGAACAACGTCGATCGCGCCAGGCCCGAAGAAGGGGACTGGACCCGTAGGGGACTGTCCCCGAGCGGAGGCAGCCAATCCGGGGACAGCCCCCTTCGCTACGCTACGGGGACAGTCCCCTCGGGCCTAAGTCTGTTGCCGCTAAACTACTTCGCACGGCATTCGAAGGCGGCGTGCAGCGCCTTGGGGGAGATTACGCAGCCCTTGACGTTGGTGCGCCAGATCTCGGCGCCGTCGAGCTTGACGCCGGTCAGGACGGCGTCGCGCAGGTCGGCCTCGCTGAGATCGGCGTTGCGCAGGTCAGCGTTGCGCAGGTCGGCCTCGCGCAGGTTTGCCCGAACCAGGGTGGCATCGGTCAGGTTGGCGCCCGAAAGATCGGCACCCGTGAGGTCGGCGTCGGTCAGGTCGGCGTTCGCCAGGTTGCGCTTGCGCAGGTTGACGCCGCTCAGGTTGAGGCGTGAGAGGTCGGCGCGCCGGCCACCGGGCTTGCCGGTCAGCCAGGCATGGTGATCGCCCAGCACGCGCAGCAGGTAGCGCAGCTTGGCGGCCTTGGCCTGGGCCTCGCGGGCGGCCACCTCGGACTTGTGGAACAGGCGGGGGTTGGCCGGCAGGCGCAGCACGCCCAGCTTGCCGCGCAGGCGCCGGCGGGCGTCGGTCTCGTCGCGCGCTTCGATCTCGCCGCGGTCGAAGTCCTTCGACGACTGATTGCCAATCTCGTAGACGTATGCAGCTTTGCTCATGGTGGCAGCCTTGCTGGTTGATCAGAAAACACCTGTGCATCGGCGGATGGGGCGCCCTACCTGAGCCGTTCCACTTAAGACCTGATATGGTTAACAAGAGTTAAAAGCGCTCGATCCAGGGCCGGAGCTCGACTTCCCAGGTCCAGGCGCTGCGCGGCTGGCGGTGAATCTGCAGGTAGCTCTCGGCAATCGCATCGGGATGCAGCCGGGAATCGTCGTCCGGACCCTTTCCGGCCAGGATACCGCCGTCGATCACGAAATGGCCGACGTGGATGCCCTGCGGCGCCAGCTCGCGCGCCATCGACTGGGCGAGGCCGCGCAGGCCGAACTTGCCCATGGCGAAGGGGGCGGACTGGGCATAGCCCTTGACGCTGGCCGAGGCGCCGGTGAAGAGGATCGTGCCGCTGCCGCGCGGCAGCATGGCCCGCGCGGCTGCCCGGCCGACCAGGAAGCCGCCGTAGGCCGAGACCAGCAGGCTCTGCCGGACCGCTTCGGAGTCGAGCTCGACCAGCGGCCCGCGGGCCCGCGCGCTGGCATTGTAGACCACCAGGCCGGGGCAGCCGAGGTCGCGCTCGACGGCGGCGAAGAGGGCCTCAACCTCGGCAACGTCGACGGCGTCGCAGCGGTAGCTGCGGGCGCCGGTCTGCTCCGCCAGCCCGGCCAGCTTGTCGGCATTGCGGGCGGCCAGCGCCACGGCCATGCCCTCGCGGGCACAGAGCCGTGCCAGCGAGGCGCTGAGCCCGCTGCCGGCACCGACGATCAAGGCGATTTCCCTCTCGCTCACCTCGTTCCCCTCATGGATGTTGGCGTTTGGTTGGCTCCCAAAGTCTGGCTCGAACCCAATCAAGCTTACTCAAGCTATTGCAACCACTCGATGTCATTGCCGGGCTTGACCCGGCAATCCAGGCAACGGTGCCGTTTTGAACTTGCGGTGGACCCCCGGGTCAAGCCCGGGGGTGACACCAAGGGTGTGTCGGTCGGGTGATCCTTTGAGGATGCGAGAGCCACGTCTGGCCAGCCGCTCAGCGGTCGGCGCTGGGGCCGGCGGCGCAGGCGACGCAGAGTGGCGTGGTGGGGTCGGCATCCAGGCGCTTGACCGGGATCGGCTCGCCGCAGGAGAGGCAGTAGCCGTAGTCGCCCTCGGCCATGCGCTTGAACGCGGCGGCGATGCACTCCAGCTCCTGGTGGCGCCGGCGCTCGGTCT
The DNA here is from genome assembly GCA_050330055.1 of Kiloniellales bacterium. Classification (GTDB taxonomy): domain Bacteria; phylum Pseudomonadota; class Alphaproteobacteria; order Kiloniellales; family JAKSDN01; genus JBHJOF01. The sequence goes on along the minus strand of JBHJOF010000292.1, from coordinate 3,447 downwards.
CGGCCGCCATGGCCTGGCCCTGCAACGCGTCCATGCGCGACAGGCGGCCGACCCGGGTCTGGTCGAGTTCGACCGGCCGGCTCTCCTCGTGGCTGCGCTCGGCAAGCGGCTCCAGCTCGGCCCGGCGCGCCAGCAGCCGGCTGCGCAGAGCGGTCAGGTCGATGTCGCTGCGCTGTTCCATTAACATCAGCTTAGCAAAGATTTCACTAGGGTGCTGCAAGAGCCGGCGGGGCGGCCTATATAGGGGCCGGCCCGGCCTGCCCGGCGGCAGGCTGGGGCCCCTAGGCGTTGAAATACGCTCCCTCCCAGGAGGTTGTTCCTTGAGCTTGAGCTCGCCCATAGCCCTGAAGACGTCGGCCGGCAAGCCGGCGGCGGATGACCATCCGGCCTTCAGGCGCCGGACCTTCGCGATCATCTCGCATCCGGACGCCGGCAAGACCACGCTGACCGAGAAGCTGCTGCTGACCGGCGGCGCCATCCACCTGGCCGGCGAGGTCAAGGCGCGCGGCGAGCGGCGTCGGGCGCGCTCGGACTGGATGGCGATCGAGCAGCAGCGCGGCATCTCGGTCACCACCTCGGTCATGACCTTCGAGTACGGCGGGCTGACCTTCAACCTGCTCGATACGCCGGGCCACGAGGACTTCAGCGAGGACACCTACCGCACCCTGACCGCGGTCGACTCCGCCGTCATGGTGATCGACGCGGCCAAGGGCATCGAGGCGCAGACCCACAAGCTGCTCGAGGTCTGCCGCCTGCGCGACATCCCGATCATCACCTTCATCAACAAGATCGACCGCGAGGGCCGCGACCCTTTCGAGCTGATCGACGAGATCGCCGATACTCTGGCGCTCGACACCGTGCCGATGGCCTGGCCGGTCGGCATGGGCGGCCAGTTCCACGGCTGCTACGACCTGGCGGGGAACCGCCTGCTGCCCTACGGCGGCACGGCGAAGGGCAGTGGCGAGCCCGTCGCCTGCAGCGGGCCGGACGATCCCAAGCTGGTGGAATTGCTCGGCGAGGAGCAGGCCGCGCGCCTGGCCGAGGAGGCGGGCCTGGTGCGCGAGGCCTGTCCGGCCTTCGATGCCGAGGCTTATCTGCATGGCCACATGACTCCCGTCTACTTCGGCAGCGCGCTGCGCAACTTCGGTGTGCGCGAGCTGATCGAGGGCCTGGCCGCCTTCGCGCCGCCGCCGCGCCCGCAGGCAGCCGACCCGCGCGAGATCGCGCCCGACGAGGAAAAGGTCACCGGCTTCGTGTTCAAGGTCCAGGCCAACATGGACAGGAACCACCGCGACCGCATCGCCTTCATGCGGCTCTGCTCGGGCCGCTTCAAGCGCGGCATGAAGCTGCGCCAGGTGGCGAGCGGCAAGTCGGTCGGCATCCACGCGCCGATCTTTTTCTTCGCCCAGGACCGCGAGCTGGCCGAGGAGGCCTGGGCCGGCGACATCATCGGCGTGCCGAACCACGGCACGCTGCGCGTCGGCGACACGCTGTCCGAGAGCGAGGACATCCGCTTCACCGGCATCCCCAACTTCGCGCCCGAGATCCTGCGCCGCGTGCGGCTCGACGATCCCATGAAGGCCAAGCACCTGAAGCGCGGCCTCGAGGACCTGGCGGAGGAGGGCGTGACCCAGGTGTTCCGCCCGGTCACCGGCAGCGACTGGATCGTCGGCGTGGTCGGCCAGCTGCAGCTCGACGTGCTGGGCACCCGCCTGACCGGCGAGTACGGCGTCAAGATGGGCTTCGAGGCCGCGCCCTTCGCCACCGCGCGCTGGATCGCCGCCGCCGACCCGGCCGTCCTCAAGGCCTTCATCGAGAAGCACCGCGGCTCCATCGCCGAGGATCGCGACGGCGCCCCGGTCTTCCTGGCGCGCAACGCCTGGGACCTCAACCGCACCGCCCAGGACCACCCGTCGATCCGCTTCTCGGCGACGCGCGAGCGGCATTAACGGAAATCCGCATTGGTGCGGTAGCCCATGCTTCGAGACGGCCGCCTACGCCAACGGCTTCGGCGGCCTCCTCAGCATGAGGGCGGTGCATGAAACCGCTGCAACCTCACCCTGAGGAGCCCGGCGAAGCCTTAGCGAAGCCGGGCGTCTCGAAGGGTGGGTGGCCGCTCGATTTGACCCAGATCAATTCCCCGCACCGCCATCTGCCGGACAGTGACGGAACCGAGAGCAAGCAAGAAGCGTTGTTCCTGTCATGAACGATCAGCCTCCGAAAGGCTTTGCCGCGGCTACGCCACGGGGAAACCGCGTCGTGGTCTTCCCGCGTGCCGCCGCGGTTGGCGGTGGCGTCACCTGCAGCTGCAGCAGCGGCGACGGCTGCCGCCAGGCGGTGACCCGGACCTACCGCGAGCTGCGCCGGCGCGGCCTTTCCGACCGCCGCGCCTTCGAGGCCGGCCTGCGCCTCTACGGCCTGCGCCATCCCGAGCTGCCGCCAGCCGCCGCCCGCGACCAGGTGGCCGAGTGGATTTGCGGCGAGCTGGGGCAGTAAGGCGCAGGGACTGCGGCTAGCGCTCGGCCAGCGCCAGCTTGGCGCCGAGAGCGGCGAAGGCGGCGGCGAAGCTGCGGCGCATCCAGGTCAGCACCCGCGGGCGCGAGATCACGTGACTGCGGACCGCGGCGGCGAACAAACCGTAGCAGACGAAAACCGCGAAGGTGAGCAGCATGAAGACCGCGCTCAGCTCGAGCATGCGCGCGAGCGGCTGCGGCTCGCTGGTGCTCACGAACTGTGGCAGGAAGGCGAAGAAGAAGATCGAGAGCTTCGGATTGAGGACGTTGACCAGGATGGCGGAGACGATCACCTGGGTCGCGGTGCGCGGCGCGCGCTCCGTCTCCACCTTGAGGGCGCCCCGTTCGCGCAGCGTGTTCCAGGCCATCCAAAGCAGATAGGCCACGCCCAGATACTTGAGGGTCTGGAACGCCAGCGCGCTGGTGTGCAGCAGGGCGGCCAGGCCGGTGACCGCCGCCGCCATGTGCGGCACGATGCCGAGCGTGCAGCCGAAGGCCGCGACGATGCTCGCGCGCGGTCCTCGCGAAAGGCCGGCCGCCAGGGTGAAGAGCACGCCGATGCCGGGCGAGACAACGACGATCAGCGAGGTTATCAGGAAGTCGAGGCTCACGGCGCCCTCCCGGCATGCTGGCCGTCACTGTAAGAGGCGCAATCACATGGCGCTAGTGGGGTGTTACAGGAATTGACTGCGCGACTTCCAAGTTTGTCATTGCCGAGTCTCGGACAGCGAACAGCCCCCAACGCCGTCATAGTTGACCTTCACCACGGCTGTCCGGTTGGTGCTCATTCACTCCAAACGTCATGGTCGGCGAAGCAGGCTGTGTGAAAACTCTTGCAGAGGCCTTTCGGACGTAAGATTGATTCGTAGAGTGCCATTCTGCCGCAGCAAAGATTCGCGAAGTCCGCATCCTCGGCCACAATATTGCGCCAGGA
>JBHJOF010000291.1:0-3682 GCA_050330055.1 Kiloniellales bacterium | reverse complement strand
GGCGCTCAACCTGGCGCGCATCGAGGCCGGCTTCATCCAGGCGAACGCCGACTTCGTGGCCGCCGAGCAGGCGCTGCGCGGCACGCGCGGCCGCTCGCCCTTCGAGCTCGGCCTGGGCTGGATGGTCGACTTCGACAAGGGCCACTTCAACGGCCGCCGCGCGCTCCTGGCCGAGAAGCAGCGCGGCTCGCGCACTTGCCTGGTGGGGCTGGACATCGAGGGCAACAAGCCGGCCGGCGGCTCGCTGGTCTATCACCGCAAGCGCAACAGCGCCGGCCACATCACCTCGGCCATGTGGTCGCCGACCTGCAAGCGCAACATTGCGCTGGCCTCGCTGACGACGCCCTACGGCACGGAGATCACCGACGACCTCTGGGTCGAGATCTACGTGCTGAAGGAGCTGAAGTGGGACAAGGTCATGGCCCGCTGCAAGATCGTCGAGCGCCCCTTCTACAACCCGCCGCGCCGCTGGGCGACGCCGGCGCCGGATTTTTAAAGCGCCTTGCATGCAGTGGCGCATAAGAGTCTTTTGTCACCCTCACCCTCCCATCGCTTGCGCGACGGGCCCCTCCCTCTCCCCTCCTAGGGAGAGGGAAAACAAAGGCGCGCTGTTGTACCCTCTCCCTCGAGGGGAGAGGGAGGGGCCCAAGCGGCCGAAGGTCGCTTGGGAGGGTGAGGGTGACAAAAGAGTCCCATCGCGTCATCGATGGGGGAGCGAGGGGTAACACCCCGTCAGCCCCGCATGACCCAGCTCTACCACCCCTCGATCTACGACTTCGACCAGGCGGTGCCGAGCTATTGGGAGGCGACGGCGCCGCCGCACGAAACATACGCGCCGCTCCAGGGCGACGAGCGCTGCGACGTGGCGGTGATCGGCGGCGGCTATACCGGACTCTCGACCGCGCTGCACCTGGCGCGCGACTACGGCGTCGACGTGCGCGTCCTGGAGGCCGGGCACATCGGCTGGGGCGCCTCGGGGCGCAACGGCGGCTTCTGCTGCCTGCCGGCCACCAAGCTCTCGGTCGCACAGATGATCAAGCGCTACGGCCTGGAGGAGACCAAGCGCTTCTATGCGGCCCAGCTCGAAGGCATGGAGCTGGTGCGGGCGCTGGGCGACGACGAGGGCATCGACTACGAGCGCTGCGGCAACGGCAACCTGCTGGTCGCGCATATGCCGGCGCGCTTCAAGGAGCTGGAGGACTACGCCGAGACGCTGAGCCGTCACTTCGGCATCAAGACCAAGCTCTACAGCAAGCAGGAGTTCGCCGAGCTCGGCCACGACTCGACCGAGCAGTTCGGCGCCATGCATATGGCGGCCGGCTTCGCGCTGCACCCGCTGAAGTTCGCCATGGGCCTCGGCCGCGCGGCGGCGCGCCGCGGCGCCAGGCTGCACGCGCACAGCCGGGTCACCGCGTGGCGGCGCGAGGGCGGCGAGCACCACCTGGTGACGGCCGGCGGCAGCCTGCGCGCGCGCCGCGTGGTGATGGCGACCAACGGCTTCATGCCCGAGGGCCTGCATCCCGCCTTCGACGGGCTGGTGCTGCCGGCGCTCTCCAACATCGTCACCACGCGGCCGCTCAGCGACGAAGAGCTGGCGGCGCAGGGCTGGCGGACTGGCACCACTTTCACCGAAACCCCGGTCTGCAACACCCGCGAGCTGCTGTTCTACTACCGCCTGCTGCCCGACCGGCGGCTGCTGTTCGGCGCCCGCGGCGACACCACCGGCCGGCCCCAGGAAGGCGAGCGCATGCGGGCCTGGCTGACCCGCCGGCTGGGCGAGGTCTTCCCGCAGTGGAAGAATGTGCCTAGCAGCCATTTCTGGCGCGGCCTGGTCTGTCTCACCTTGAAGTTGGCCCCCTCGCTGGGCCGGCTGGAAGACGACCCTTCCGTATGGTACGGCTTTGCCTATCACGCCAACGGGGTCAATTCGGCGCCCTGGACAGGTATGATACTTGCAAGGCTAATGGCCGGGTCGAACAGCGGTGCCCCCAGCGGCACCCGGGCGCTGCCGGGCGTCGTGGCCGGCTTGCCGCGCCGCATCCCCCTGCCGGCCCTGCGCCTCTGGGGGTTGCGCGCCGCCTATCTGTACTATCGCTATCGCGACGACAAAGCATAGGACCGCCCCGGTTTGGAACGACAGAGCTTAAAAGGACTCTAAAACCCCATGGAGGGCAGCAGCGCCGCCGGCCTGAGCGAGCTGGAACAGTTCCTGGCCGAGAATCCCGACATCCAGCACGTCGACGCCATCCTGATCGACCTCTGCGGCATCGTCCGCGGCAAGCGCTATCCCCGGGCCGACCTGCCGAAGCTCTTCGAGCACGGCATGCAGTTCCCCTACACGCTCTACCTGCTGGACGTGACCGGCGAGTCGCTGGACCCGCGCGGCAAGGGGTTCAGTGACGGCGATCCCGACGGCACCGGCATGCCGGTGCAGGGCACTTTGGTGCGCGCGCCCTGGGCCAAGCAGCCGCGCGGCCAGGTGCTCTTGACCATGTACGACAACGAAGGCCGGCCCTCGATCTGGGACCCGCGCAACGTTGCCGCCCGCGTGGTCGAGCGCTTCAAGGAGACCGGCCTCAGGCCGGTGGTCGCCTTCGAGCTGGAGTTCTGCCTGCTCGACCCGGAGCGCGACGCCGACGGCTTCCCGCAGCCGGCGATCTGCCCCTCGACCGGCAAGCGCGACGCGCAGTCGCAGGTCAACTCGATCCCCATGCTCGACGAGTTCTCGGACTTCTTCCAGGAGGTCGAGGCGGCGGCGGCCATGCAAAGGGTGCCCTGCTCCGTCGCCAACGTCGAGTACGGCCTGGGCCAGTACGAGATCAACCTGCGCCACGTCGAGGATCCCCTGGCCGCCGCCGATCACTGCGCGCTGCTGCGCTACATCGTCAAGCGCGTTGCCGCCCGGCACGGCCTGGAAGCGACCTTCATGGCCAAGCCGCATCTCGAGGAAACCGGCAACGGCATGCACGTGCACATCAGCCTGGTGGACGAGGACGGCAACAACGCCTTCGACGATGGCAGCAAGCCCGGGAATCCACTGGGCAACGAGACCCTGCGCCATGCCATCGGCGGGCTCGCCGCGACCATGGCCGAGGCCATGGCGATCTGCGCGCCCAACGTGAACTCCTACCGCCGTTTCGGCGCCAACCTCTTCGTGCCGGTGGCCAAGAGCTGGGGCCTCAACAACCGTTCCTTCGCCTTCCGTATTCCGGACGGACCGGGCGACTCGCGGCGCGTCGAACACCGCGTGGCCGGTGCGGACGCCAATCCCTATCTCTTGCTGGCGGCCCTGCTGGCCGGCATGCACCACGGCATCACCAGCAAGATCGATCCGGGCGAGCCCTGGCAAGGCAACGCCTCGGCCAAGCTCGACCGCGACCTGCCGATGAAGCTGGAACAAGCCCTGGCGCGGCTCGCGGGCGGCGGCATTCTGCCCGACTATCTGACCCGGGAGTACACGGAGACCTACTGCGCCACCAAGCAGACCGAGTACGACAAGTTCCGCCAGGCCATCTCGCGCCGGGAGTATGCCTGGTATTTGTGAGGCACGCCTCGCCCCTACTCCGTCATGGTCGGCCTTCGCCACTGCTGTCCGGTTTAATCACTGGCGATCTGCTATAGGGCCTTGTTGCAGTGGGCAAAGCAGTGGTTACGGAGTGGCGGAGACTTGCTTTTCCATTCT
>JBHJOF010000290.1:0-12371 GCA_050330055.1 Kiloniellales bacterium | reverse complement strand
GGCCTGGAAATCGGCGCAGGCCGCGGCGTCCCAGCCGCCGCCGCCGACGATCGCGAAGGGCCGCTTCGCCGCCGCCAGCCGCTCGCGCAGCGCGGCTAGATCCGCGGCACCAGGATGCGTCTCGACGCGCTGGTAGGGCCCGGCGTCGGCCACGGCGACCTGCTCGCTCAGCACGTCCTCGGGCAGGGCCAGCACCACCGGCCCCGGCCGCCCGGCGGTCGCCGTGTAAAACGCGCGGCTGACGAACTCGGGGATGCGCGCCGGGTCGTCGATCTCGGCCACCCACTTGGCGAGCGGCCCGTACATGCGCCGGTAGTCGATCTCCTGGAAGGCCTCGCGCTCCTGGAAGCCGCGGCCGACCTGGCCGATGAAGAGGATCATCGGCGTCGAATCCTGGAAGGCGATGTGGACTCCGGCGCTGGCGCTGGTGGCGCCGGGCGCACGGGTCACGAAGCAGAGACCGGGCCGGCCGGTCAGCTTGCCGGCGGCTTCGGCCATCATGGCCGCCCCGCCCTCCTGGCGGCAGACAATGAAGCGCAGCTCGGGCGCATCGTAGAGCGCGTCGAGCACTGGCAGATAGCTCTCGCCGGGCACGCCGAAAGTGAGCCCGGCGCCGTGCCCGGCACTATGAATCCGCAGCTGATCGACCAGGATCTGCCCGCCCGAGCGCAGCCCCTTGCCCGCCATCACCTTGTCCCGCTGCTCTGCCTCGCCGTCGTGCGGCAGGCTTCGCACAGCGCCCGCCCGCTGACAAGCCGGGCTGAAGGCAGGCTTGACCGGAAGCGTCAGGCGATGACGTTGAAGAGGGCCACGGCGCCAAGCGCGCCGATCGCCGTCATCAGCAGCGGCGCCTCGATCGAGGGATGCAGCGAGGCCGAGGTCTCGGTGCGCACCACAAGGCCCAAGGCGATCAGCAGGATTGCGACCAGCGCGAGGTCGGTCGAGCGCAGGGCGAAGCCGAGGATGGCGAAGGGAATGCCGCAGTTCTGGCAGAACACCGGCAGCAGCGGCGGAACCATGGCCCGGCGCACGCCGGGCTCCTCCAGCACCAGCTTGCAGGCCAGCACGGCCATGAGTGACAGATAGACCGTCACGCTGAGCGCAACCAGGACAACTGTCGCGCCGGATATGATCGCCTGCATGGCCCCGTTCCCTTGTATCCGCCTTCGTCTTTGTCTTATCCGCGCTTTTCCGCGCGTTGCCTTCACTTGTCGCACGCTGTGTCACCGAACGCGCCAGTCGGGGGATGCGCCAGTCGGGGCGGCCCACCGGAACAACGCGAGCTGGACCAAGTTTAGTCAGATTTTATTTCACATGGGAAGGTTCTGTTTATAGTTAAATGACCCTCCTCGCAAATAACACAATCGTCGTTAACTGCCGAGGCGCCGCCGCGACGTCCCGGCTGGCAGCCGCCTGCCCGACGGAGGCCCGACGCCCCGACCGCAGGGTCCGGCTCTAGCGGGTTGATATGCTTGGAATTCTGTTTCACAGTTGGGGCAAGGTCACCCCGAGGGGTAGCGCCGGTCCGCGTTGCCGGCAAGATCAAAGCCGGCAGCACTCGCCCGGCAGAGCGGCATACAGTGACGATCTACAGTAAAAATCATGACTTTTATCTTAACTTAAACAAAATAACCAATAAATTCTGATTTTAATATTGTTTTGGGCCTTGGGGCATGTTAGGCTTCCGTTAACGAATTCAGCCGGGACGCAGCCCTGAACAGAGCGAGGCCGGGATGTCCAAGCTTCCGAAGGCTCACACCGCCGCCCGATCCGGCATCACAGCCGTGGAATGCGCCTTCGTGGCCGGGCTGATCTTGATCGCCTGCGTATTGGCCTGGGACGCGCTGGGCATTTCCTTCTAGCCGACCCTCCTTCTCTTCCTGGCGCCGGTTCGTAGGGCCGCGGACGTCGGCCCAAGAGACGTCGGCCCAAGAAATGCATGTAATTTTCCAAAAAATTGAATCGCATTTTCTGCAGTATTTATTAAATATTGTTTCAAGTTTTAGAGAAAAATCTATTTTTTCTATTGCAATCTTCAAAGAAAATTGCTATGTTTCTTTTCAGGACACAGCAACTCCCATGCGGAAGGAAACGGCAATGCTTCGCACCCTTCGTAACTTCATCGCGGACGAATCGGGCGCGACAGCCATTGAATATGGGCTGATCGCGGCTCTGGTCTCGGTCGCGGCCATCGGCGCCCTTCATGCTCTCGGCAGCGCCCTCAACGACGTTTTCGGCGTCGTGTCGAGCCAGCTGAACAACGCCGCCGCGGGGAACTGAGACCACGCAGGGGCCCCGGTCCGCCTGGCCCCCGCCTTTCTCTCCCTTCCTCTCCTCAGGAAGCCACCTCCCGGGATGACCCAGTCATCCCGGGATTTTCTTTGGCCGGCCGCCGGCCCTGGCGGGGTGGCGCGGCTCATACGCTATCTCGAATACCGAAACCCATGGCCCATCCTTCGAGACGCGTTCTTCGAACGCTCCTCAGGATGAGGAATGGTGTTCTATATCACCATGCTACAACCTCATGCTGAGGAGCCGCGTGCCCGCAGGAGCGGGCCTTGGCCCGCAAGCGGCGTCTCGCGCGCGAAGCAGGCGGCCTTGGCCGCCAAGCATGGGGGCTAGGTCAAAGACTTCGGGATCTAGTATCAGCGGCCGTTAAGACAACTGGCGGCGACGCCCTGGGCGGTCCCGAGGGGTAAAGGATTTCTTGAGGTCTCTTCTATAGCTAACAGACCTTTACCGGCTTGCGGACCGCCAGGCGAAGGCCGGCGCGAGTCCGGCCGCCGGCCCGGCCGTCCGAATTGCCAGGGCCGGTCTGCCGAGGACGCCATGGATCCAGTTCTAGACGCGACCCGCAGGGTCATCACCCAGCTCGAGCTGGATGCCGCCATCGACGGGCACCGCAGGTACATGACCGGCGTCCGCGGCGGCAAGCGGCTGACCCTCAGCTTTGTCGACGCGCACAAGCTGATCCTATCCGGGCACGATCTTACCGGCGCCGAGATGGTCGCCGCGCGCCTGACCGCCACCGACCTCTCGGGCTGCTGCCTGCGCAACGCCAACCTCTTCGGCGCCCTGATGCAGCACGCCGAGCTCAGCGGCGCCGACCTATCGCGCGCCGACCTGCGCGGCGCGGCGTTGTCCAATGCCAATCTCGAGGGCGCCAACCTGGAGGAAGCCGACATGCGCAACGGCTTCATCCTGTTCCGCGACAGGCAGGGCAACCTGGTGCCGATGAACCACGGCGCGGCCTCGATCGACAACGTCAACCTGGCCGGGGCCAACTTGACCTCGGCCCGCCTGGGGCGCCTGATCGGGCCGCGCACCGATCTCAGCAACGCCATCTTCTGCAACGCCAAGCTGGCCCTGGCCGACCTCTCCAACTCCGACCTGCGCGGCGCCGTCTTCACCGGGGCCGACCTGACCGACGCCAACCTGAGCGGCTGCCTGCTGAACGGCGCCATCCTGAGCGGCGCCATCCTCAGCCGAACCAACCTGGACGACGCCGACCTGACGGCCGCCCACTTCAAGGACGCCGAGTTGGTCGGCGTCGACCTCAGCCGCGCCATCCTGCCCAAGTCGCTCGACAACCTCGAGCTGGCGATCCGGCAGATCGTGCGCCAGCACAAGAGCTGGATCGACTCCCTCGGCCGGCACGGCCGCCAGGCCGACCTGTCGCGCCACGACCTGGAGAAGATTGACCTGAGCGGCCTCGATCTCTCGGCCGCCAAGCTGGCGCTGACCAATCTCTGCGGCAGCCAGCTCTCCGGCTGCCGCCTGACCATGGCCGACCTCTCGGGCACGCTGGCCATCGAGGCCGACTTCACCCAGGCGGACCTGCGCGGCGTGTCGCTGGAACGCGCCAACCTGACCCAGGCGAAGCTGCGCCGCGCCCGCCTGACGCCGATGACCCTGGTCGGCGCCTCGAAGACCGCCGTCGCCGTGCGCCTGGCCGGGGCCCGCCTCGACGGCGCCGACCTGAGCGAGGCGGACCTGCGCGGCGCCAATCTGTCGGGCGCGCGGTTGTGCCGCGCCGACCTGCGCGGCGCCGACCTGCGCCTGGCCAAGCTGACAGACGCCGACCTGCGCGGCGCCGACACCCGCGGCGCCAACCTGGAGGACGCTGACACCCGCGGCGCCATCGGCCTGATCTATGAGGATCTGCCGGAAGTGGTCTAAGAGCCTGGTTCGACGTTAGCCGCGTGTGCGCAATCGTCCCCACGTCGTCATGGTCGGCCTTCGCCACGGCGGTCTGGTTAAGCTGACCGCGTTCCGTCGCAAGGGTTTTGCTTCCATTGTCGTAGCAGCCTCCTGGGCAGGAACGGGACTCGGATCAGCGATGGACCTTTGCGGCGCTTCGCGCCAGCCCCCTCCGGCGCTTCGCGCCGCCTCCCCCTCAAGGGGGGAGGCGAACCAAGTGCCGGCGCCACTTAGCTTTTCCCTCCCCCCTTGAGGGGGAGGGTTAGGGAGGGGGGCATCAACAAAGCGGATAACATAACTGGCGCCTCGCCCTGAACCGGACAGCCGTGGCTCAAGGCCGTGAATGACATTGAGCTTGAGATCAAGCGCTCTTTGGTCTCTTCTGAGAGCGGGCCTGGCCAGCGGCAGCGCGCACCGACGTGTTCAGCGCCACGGCGGCGCGAATGAGCGCCTTCAAGGCCTCTTCATCGATCTTTTTGCCCTTGTGGAAATCGATGGCACGCCTGGTGTTGCCTTCGAGGCTGGCGTTGAAGAGGCCTGAAGGGTCCTTGAGCGAAGCGCCCTTGGCGAAGGTCAGCTTCACCTTGTCCTTGTAGGTCTCGCCGGTGCAGATGATGCCGGCGTGCGACCACACCGGAACCCCCATAGGGTTCGACGGCTTTCTCCACTTCACATCCTCGACCACGTCTGGGTCGGCCTCTTTGATGAGACTTCGGACCCGGGCGAGCGTCTCGCCCCGCCAATCGCCCAGCGCCGCGATTCTCGCGTCGATCTGCTGAGAGGGAGAGGCGCCGCCTGTTCCTTCCTTCGAGCCGCTCTTGCCCTTCCTCACCATTGCTGTCGACCGCTCACATTCGTTCGCCGGGCAATTGGCTGGCTTGCTTGACCCAAGCGGCGAACTGAGCCTCGTCGAGCTGGTCATCCTCGTGGATGTCGAGGTAGCGCACGTCCTTTTGCTTGGACTCGCCGGGCGGGACAGGACGCAGCGACGCACCGCGGAAGAAAGCCACCTTCACGTACTTCGTGAAGCAATGAAAGCTGAGGAACCAGACTTGGTCCTCGACTCCGTAGAGGGGCGAGTTCCACTTCACGGCCTTGCGCACGCCGGGGACGCTGCGCTCGATGAGCGCGTCGAGGCGGCGCCCGACGTCGCTTTTCCAGTCCGGCATGGCCGCGATGTAAGCCTGCACGGGGGCGTCGCCGTAGCCCTTCGCGATCTGCGGGTTGCCGCCCGAGAGGAGGACCGGCTGTGCGGTTACCGGCTTGGCGGCGGCCTTCTTTGCGACCTTCGCCGCCTTCTTGGACCTCTTGCCGGCCATTGTGTTCACCCCAACTGATAGACTCGCTGCGCTTCCTAGTAGCGGCGGATGCTGGGGTCGGCGTTCCTGAGATCGCTCAACAGCCCGCTACCGACCCGTCCCGTAGCCGGCAGCCCGGCGTCGGTCTGGAACAGGATGATGGCCTCGCGCGTGCGCGGCCCGATCACGCCGTCGAGCGCGCCCTGATAGTAGCCGCGGAACTGAAGCTCGGTCTGTATGTCGCGCACCAAGGCGCTGTCGGCCTCCATGCGCTGGGTACGCGCGTAGACCTTCGGCGTCGCGAACTTCAGATGGTCGAGCAGCTCCTTGGTGGCGATGCCGTCGACCGGCAGGCCGGCGTCGCGCTGGTACTGGCGGATCGCGCCCTTGGTTTTGCTGCCGATCTCGCCGTCGATCGGGCCGACGTGATAGCCATGCGCCGCGAGCTCCTCCTGGATGCCGAGGATGTAGGCCCGGCGGTGTGCCGGCGCCATGTCCTCGACCCGGGTGCCGGCGATCCGAATGGCGTCCTTGCTCGCATGCGGGGCCGACGAGCCGCCGAGCGGCAGGCTCCAGGCGCTTTGCGGGACGGCTAAAGCGAAGGCAACAAGGCCGAGAGTCAGAACGCGCGACAGTGCCAACATGATCGAGCCTCCAGGCATCCGAACAGCGGGTGAGAGGTTTAGCCTATTTTACGAGGGCTTGGGCGGGAACGTCCCCGGACCCCGCGCTGCTCACAACGTCGGCGGTCTCCTCCCGATCCACGAGGTGAACAAAGGAGCCCATAACCCGGCCCTGCAGCGTGCCGGCCCGCCCCCGCGTCTGGCCGCTCGCGTCCCGGCAGGCGAAGAGCGGCAGCCCGGCCTCGCCCAGCCGGCGGGCGAAGTGGAACTCGTGGCCGCGGAATGCCTGCCCCGCGGCGCCCAGCGGTCCCGCGGCCACGAGGCTGGCTCGCCGATACCCCAGGGTCAGGCGCGGCTCGGCGAAGGAGGTCTCGACCGGCAGCAGGCCGGCCATGGCGTGGCCCCTGCCCTCGCCGTCCACCAGCGTGCGGCCCATCACCATGTAGCCGCCGCACTCGCCGTAGAGCACGGCGCCGCGCGCGGCTGCCGCGCGCAGGCCATCCAGGAAGCGGACGTTGCCGGCCAGGCGGCCCGGATGCAGCTCGGGATAGCCGCCCGGCAGGTAGACCGCGTCGGCCGCCGCGTCGGGCGGCTCGTCGTCCAGCGGCGAGAAGAAGCTGACCTCCGCGCCGGCCCGGCGCCAGCCCTCGGCGACGAAGGGATAGAGGAAGCCGAAGGCCTCGTCGCGAGCCACCGCGATGCGCTGGCCCAGGGGCGGTAGAGGCGGCGGGATCGGCGCGGACAGCTCGCCTTTGCCCGATCCGGGATCAAGGGCCAGGGGTTTCGCCAGGGCCACCAGGCCGGCCACATCGAGGTGCTGCGCCACAAGCGAAGCCGACCGCTCCAGGAAGGCCTCCAGGTCGCCGTGCTCCGATGCCTGCACCAGCCCGAGGTGGCGCTCCGGCAGGCCGAGCCCTGCCGTGCGCGGGAGCGCGCCGAGCAGTAGCGGGCCGAGCCCGGCGCAGGCCTGCCGCAGCATCGCGCCGTGGCCGCCCCCGCCGACCCGGTTGAACACCACGCCGGCCAGCTCCAGCGCCGGGTCGTGCGTGATGAAGCCGCGCAGCAGGGCTGCAGCCGAGGCGGCCATGCCGCGCGCATCGATCACCAGCACCACCGGCCAGCCGGTCAGCCGCGCGATCTCGGCGGTCGACCCCCTGATGCTGCCTGTGCCGTCGGCGGCGCCGTCGAACAGGCCCATCACACCCTCGACCACGACGAGCTCGGCTTCGCGGGTGGCTTCGTGCAGCAGCGACCGCAGCAGCGCCGGGCGCATGGCCCAGGACTCGAGGTTGAGGCAGGGCCGCCCGCTGGCCGCGGCATGAAAGCCGGGGTCGATGTAGTCCGGCCCGACCTTGGCGCCGGCCACCGCCATCCCGCTGTTGCGCAGCTGGCGCAGCAGCCCAAGCGTAAGCGTGCTCTTGCCACTGCCCGAGGCCGGCGCGGCGACGATCAGGCCGCGGGACATGGCCACTCGCGCCGGACCGAAAGCCACAGCGACATCGCTTCCAGGATCTCCGCTTCGCTCACGTCATCAGCCTCTCGCGCCGGCCGGCTATGGCAGGGCGCGTTCGATGACGTGTAGCACCTGACAACCGAGATATCACCCGGAAGCAGTCGGCACCTCTGGCGAACGGCGGCCGGCTGACGTCCCAACGCCCCATGCCGCGCAGCCGGTACAGATGAAGCTGACCGCAGCCGAGGACACACCTCTCTTGGGGAGACAACAACCAGTAGATCAATTCGTTAGAAAGCTTTTCTAACTTGCAAGTGATTCTGAGTTGCATTATCAATATAAGAGTTTCGGGGGAAAGGGGGAACCACAATGGGCAGTTTTCTGCGGCCTGCGGCGATGCTCGGGGGCGGTCTTGTGATGCTTGCGGCGGTGGCGGCACAGGCTCAGGACTCATCCGAGCCGACCGGAACCACGACCCAGGATCACACCTCGCGGCCGGCCATCACCCTGCCCGTTATCGAGATCGAAGGCGATCCCGTCGGCAGTTCGGCTCAGCGTGCCATTATCCGCAAGCGGGAGGCGCCGAACGCCATCACGGTGATCGAATCCGAACAGTTGAATCAGTTCGGCGATCAGCCCCTCGGTGACGCGCTGCGCCGCTTGCCCGGCGTCACATTCCCCGGTGGCAATCGCGCCCGCGACCTGCAGCTGCGCGCCATCGGCGCCGAATACACTCAAGTCCTGGTCAATGGGCGGGCCCTGATCGATGGGAGCTCGCGCCGCTCGGTCCAGGTCGACCGCATCCCGAGCTCTCTCGTCGAACGAGTTGAGATCATTCGGTCTCCCCTTGCCAGCCAGGACGGCCAAGGCGCCGCCGGCACCATTAATATCGTGCTGAAGAACGCGAACGCGGAACCGCGAACAGAACTGGGCCTGGGTGGCGGCTATCTGGAGGAGAACGGCGCGATCGGCGATGCCACCGCGCTTCAGGCTGGCGAGTTCGGCATGTTCCGCTACGTGCTGTCGGGGGGCGTGCAGCGCCAACGCCGCAATGAAAGCAAGGACATTTTCGCGTTCGACGGCAACGGTGATCCGGACGGCGGCGAGCTGGGCATCAACGAGCGCAAGTTCAACCAGTTGAACCTGATTCCCGCCTTCGAGTTCCAGCCCAGCGATCGGGACGTACTGCGCTTGGAGCCGAGCTATCTCTACACCAAGGAATTCCGCTTCGATCAGTCAAAGGAACTCAATGCCGATCAAGTGACGCTTCGCCGCACCGAGGTCGAGGACCGGGAACGCGTACGCGAGAACTTCGGCATCCATGCCTCGTGGACGCACGACATCTCCACATCGACCACGGCATACTTCAGCTTCGATGCCCAGCACGCTCGCGAAGACACCGAGCGTGACGCCACCCGCTTCCTGCCTGATGGCACGATCGACCGTAGACGCCAACGCACCGAGGATATCGATCTCCGCCGGTTCAGCCCGAAGGCGCTGGTAACGCACGCGCTGGACGATCACAGCCTGAGCTGGGGCGGCGACTACAGCTATGCCACCCGCGAGGAGGACAACAGCCAAATCACGAATGGCGTTGTCAATACCCCGAACGCGACCCGCGTCTACGAGGTTCAGGAGACCCGCTGGAACGGCTTCGTGCAAGACATCTGGCAACTAGACGAGGATACTAGGCTTACCGGCGGTGTGCGTCTCGAAAGGTCGGCCACGCGGACCGAGGACGCTGACGGTATAAGCAACACTGAGCGCGCGCTGTTCGTTCTGCCATCCCTGCATGCCGTGCACAGCGTGCTGCCGCAAACGGATTTGCGCGCGGGTGTGGCGCGCACCTTGCGTCGGCCTGACCTGCGCGAGCTGACCCCGACGGTCCAGACTCAGGGCGGCACCTTGAGTTCGCCCGACACCGGCGGCAATCCCAACTTGGTTCCGGAAGCCATCTGGGGCCTGGATGCCGGCATCGACCAGTTCTTCTATGACAACCTTGGCCTTATTTCGCTCAACCTGTTCGCACGCCAATTCAACGACAAGATCGAGTCGGTCTCCCAGCTCGAGAACGGCCGCTTCGTGTCGCGCCCGCAGAATACCGGCGATGGGTATCTTTATGGCGTCGAGCTGGAAGGGCGAATGCCGCTCGCAATGGTCGGGCTGCCGGACCTCGCCTTGTGGGGCAACGTCACGCATACGCATACGAAGGTCGATACGCCGACCGGGGATTCGCGGCGCTTTCTCGACCACCATGACGCCGTGGCCAACGTTGGCCTGGACTGGTACGTGGCGCCCTGGCGAACCACCTTTGGTGCCAGTGCCAACTGGGTGAGCGGCTACCATCAGACCGTCCGCGCCTCCGACGGCAGCTTCCAGAAAAACAACGTCGACGGCACGACGCGGGTCGATCTGTCGGCGCGGACCGAGTTGGCCGACGGGCTATCACTGAACCTGTCCGTCCTGAACATCCTTGCCAACACCGAGCGGCGGACGGACAAGGTTTTCGACAATGCGGGCGCGCTTTCGTCGCGCAGCGTCACGACCGAAGACACCTATCGCGCGGGCTATGCACGCCTGCACTGGAGGTTTTGAGCCCTCGCCGATGGCCGGAGAAGAGACCTTCAAGGGCGCTCGCGCCCTGTGGCTGAGGGTGCACCGTTATCTCGGACTCGGCATTGCAGGCTTCCTGGTGCTGTCCGGCAGCACGGGCGCCTTCATCGCCTTCGAGCGCGAGGTCGATGCCGCTCTCAATCCGGAGCTCTATTACGCTGAGTCACGAGGTCGACCGGCCCTGCCTCTCGAAGCTCTGGTCGAACGGCTCGAAGCGGGCTTCACCTCCGCCCGCGTGCGAGCCATTGCTCTGCCTCAAAATGCGAGAGATATTGCCCTCGTCCGGCTGCATGCCCGCGCCGAGGCTGGGCCGCTGGATGTCGACGAAGCTTTCGTCGACCCTTACAGTGGCGAAATCCTCGGCGCGAGGTTGCGCAAGGCCGTGCGTTTCGACCGGCCGCATCTTGTGCCCATGATCCGTGAGTTCCACGAATCGCTTTACCTCGGCAGCATCGGAGAATGGCTGCTTGGCGGCTTCGCCTTCGCCTGGTTCGTTTCAGGCCTGATCGGCTTCTATCTCACCTTGCCCGGCAGGCGTTCCTTCATCGGCAGGTGGCGCAAGAGCTGGCTCGTTGCCCGAAAGCGCCTGACCTTCGATCTGCACCGAGCGGGGGGCCTTTGGTGTTTGGGCCTGATGCTCGTCGTATCGGCGAGCGGACTCTATCTCTCGATTGGCGATTTTGTCGTACGTCCCTTGGTGTCTCAGCTTGCCCCACTCACGGAGCCGCCGGGCCAGAGCCTGCCGCGCAGCGAACAGGAGCTTCCGAGCCGCCTGACGTTCGATGAAGCGCTGGTGACCGCGAGGCGACATCTGCCAGCCACGGCCGCCCACCATAGGCCGGCAAAGGTCCACTATCTGGTCTCACAGCAAGCATTTCGCGTCGACTTCGTGGGCGATGCGTCCGGAAGCTGGGCGGCACTGCCGGCAGAGCAGTTCTTCATCGACGCCGGCTCCGGCGCGCCGCTGGCCGGATTCGGGTACCTGCAGGGCACCGCCGCCGACAAGCTCTTGCTTCTTCAACTCCCGCTACACTCCGGAAAAATACTCGGGTCCCTTGGACAGGCGACCATCCTGGTCTTCGGGCTCGTGACGGTGGCACTGTCCGTGACCGGGCTTATGATCTGGTGGCGCCGGCGGAGCGCTCGACAGAGGAGCCATGATAAGCGCCGGGCCACTGCCACGCGGTCCGAGAAGCGGCTGCCCCTCACCCCCTAACCCACTTCCCGGCCGCGGCGGCTGCCGAGCGGGTCGGAGTCAAGCAGCCGGCCGGACAGCGCACCCAGCCAGTCGAGGCCGGCGCGCAGGCGCACCACCGGGCCGATCACCACGATGGGCGGCGGCTCGATGCCTTGGGCGACGACCTCGTCGGCGCAACGGCCGAGCGTGGTCTCCAGCACGCGCTGCTCATCCGTGGTGGCCTTGCTGACGACGGCGACCGGCTCGTCCGCCGCGCGGCCGGCCGTCAGGAGCTGGCCGGCGATGCGCTGCAGGTGCTTCAAGGCCATGTAGACCACGATGACCGGCGCGCCGCGCGCCAAGGCTTCCCAGTCGACGTTGTCCGGCACCTGCCCGGTCAGCGAGTGGCCGGTCAGGAAGGTGACCGCCGAGTTGGTGTCGCGGTGGGTCAGCGGGATGCCGGCACTGGCCAGCCCGCCGAGGCCGCTCGAGATGCCGGGGATGACGCGGAAGGGCACGCCGGCCTCGACCAGCGCCAGGGCCTCCTCGCCGCCGCGGCCGAAGACGAAGGGATCGCCGCCCTTGAGGCGCAGCACCCGCTTGCCCTCCTGGGCGAGCTGGATCAGGCGCAGGCTGATGTCGGCCTGCTTGGGCGAGGGCTTGCCGCCGCGCTTGCCGGCAAACTCGAGCGCCGCACCAGGGCGCGCCAGGCGCAGCACGCCCTCGCCGACCAGGGCGTCGTACACCACCACGTCGGCGGCGCCCAGCCCGTGCAACGCGTGCAGGGTCAGGAGGCCCGGATCGCCCGGCCCGGCCCCGGTCAGCCAGACCCAGCCGGGCTCGAAGGGCGGCAATTCGAACGGCAGCTTGTCCATGGCAAAGTAGTCTTGGATACCTATGGCTCTTGTTGATAGAGCGCGGCCCTCATGCTTCGACAAGCTCAGCATGAGGATGTGCTTTGCTCTGAAGAGCAAAGCACCTCACCCTGAGCCTGTCGAAGCATGAGG
>JBHJOF010000289.1:0-18580 GCA_050330055.1 Kiloniellales bacterium | reverse complement strand
TGATCCTCGACGAGTCGATCGCGTCGCTCGGCGACCTGCTGGCGGCAGAGCGCGCCGGCATCGTCAACGGCGTCACCATCAAGCTGGCCCGCGTCGGCGGCATGACCAAGGCGCGCCTGATCCGCGACGTGGCGGTGGCGTTCGGCCTGCGCGTCACCATCGAGGACACCGGCGGCAGCGACCTCGACACCGCCGCGACAACGCACCTGATGCTCTCGACTCCGCCAGCCCAGCGCTTCCACACCGTCGACTTCATGAACTGGGTGACGGTCAGCAACGCCGCCGGCATGCCGCCGACCGAGGACGGCGAGATCAGCGCGCCGACCAAGCCGGGCCTGGGCCTCGAAGTGCGCGAGGAGATCCTGGGCGAACCCTTCTTCGAGGTCGGTTAGCATCCCTTCGTTATGAACGGACTGATCTCCGCCGGCGAAGCGAAGATGACGAAGACGCGATCGCCCTGCATGCTCGCCGGAATAACGACCGGATGGCCCGGCGGCGGGCCGAGGTCGCTGCCGTCCGTCTTGATGCGCAGGTTGAACTCCCAGAACTGGTACGCCTCTCCGGTCTCCGCCGTCACCGTGTAGCTGTCTCCGCAATGGCTGATCGCGGCAATTCGGTTGTTGGCCTCCAGTTGCTTGAGATCCAGCATTTCGCGTTGACCCGTCATGCCGCCAGACGGACCTTCCGTCACCTGACCCCCGTCCTCAGACGCGCTGCGTAGAAAGGCGATGAGGTCCCGTCTTTGGGTCTCGTTTTGCATGCCGGGGAATGTCATGCGGTTGCCCGGAATGAAGGCCTGAGGATTGGCCAGCCAGGGATCCATGGCCTCCTCGTCCCAGATCACGTCCGACTCTCGGAGAGCCTGTGAATAGCGGACGAAGCCCTCGATGGAGCCAGCCCGACGGCCCCAGATGGAGGCAAGACTAGGCCCCGTCATGTGCCGGCCCGGCGCCAGCGAATGACAGGACGAGCAGGCCCCGAAAAGCTGCCACCCGGCGTCAGGATCGCCGGTCTCGGCCGCCGGGGCGATCGTCATCGAAAGGGTCAGGCCGACAACAAGAGCCGCGGCCATGTATAGTCGCTGCATAGCACCCTCACCTTGATCCGTTTGCTTTCAAGCCAATGCGCGCGCCCGCCGATGTGCTGGCGGGACCTGCCAAAGGCGTCGCGCAAAGCGCTGGCTGACCAGCGCTTCGGTTAGAGGCCGAGGCTCGAATTGGGAGGATCAGGCTCGGGTGTTGTATGGCGTTGCTTGCGGCGGTCCCCCGCTATGCGGAAATGCGGGCGACCGTGCGATAGGGCGATTCTGCTGGGCGTTACCGGAAGCGCATGGGCCGCGACGCAAAGCGCCAGGCAATCGGCCGTCTGATAGAGCTCGTCACTTGTCCCGCAACACTCACAGCAGTTGCCAGCGTCGTGCCGCTGATCCTGGAGATCGACCAGCGCTCCCGCAGCGCTCGCCGCCGCCGAGGGAAAGACTGCGCCCGTTGCGGCGTGGAGCGCCACACAGAGAGCGACAATCAACGCCTTTCTGAGGAGCGCTGTGCCTGCCATGGCGCCATAGTCCATCGAAAGGCGGGAGGCTGCCAAGAGAAATCACACGAGCGCTACCGGCCGCGCCGGAGCCAAGCGGCCTGTCTAGCCCTCGATCAGCGGTATCAGGTGCTCGGCCGTGTCCTTGCCGGCGACGACGGGGACGAACTCCAGCTCGGCCACCTCGCGCCAGTGCACCGACCATTCCTGCAGCAGGCGCACGTCGTCGCACTCCATGAGCTGGAAGCAGCGGTCGCAGTTGGCCTCGACCCAGCTGCCGACGAAGCTCAGGCCCTCCGGCAGCATGCGGCCCTGTTCCTTGAAGCGGCGGTAGACCGCCAGCGCGTCGCGGTCCTTGAAGCGCTCGATCACCATGAACAGCATCGTCGTCTCCCCCATTTGCATGAAGCGAAGCTCAGGCCGGCGGCACCACCAGGTAGTGGGCGTGGCCGTGCGCGACCGGGCGCGACGCGTCCTCCTGCCAGGCCTCGACGCGCACGTTGGCGACGCGGCGGCCGAGCTTGGTGATGATGCCGCTGGCGTAGAGCGTCTCGGCGCGCGCCGGGCGCAGGTAGTCCACCGTGATGTTGATCGAGCGCGGCAGCGATTCGCTCTCCAGCCGCCACAAGAGCTCGATCGCGCCGGTCAGCTGGAGAAAGGCGGCGACCACGCCGCCGTGCAGCGCCGGCAGCAGCGGATTGCCGATGTGCCTGGGATCGTGCGGCAGTCGCGTCACCAGGCGCGGCGCTCCATCCGCGGCCACGATCTCGGTCTCGAGGCCGAGGAAGCTGGCGTGCGGTATCGCGTCGGCGATCGCCTGAACATTGCCGTCGCGCCGCGCTGCGGCGATGGTGGCCAGGATGCTCATGCCTGGCCGTCCGGGGTCGCCGGATCGGCGATCATGAAGGTGCCGAGCGCCTCGGCGACCGGATCCTTCGAGGCCTCGCTGAAGGTGGTGGCGCGGCAGAAGGCGATGCGCCGGGTCAGGCGGTAGCACTCGGCCCGCGCCAAGAGGTCGGCGCCAGCCACCGCCGGGCGCAGGAAGTCGATGCGCAGGTCGAGGGTAGCAACCGCTCCGCGCGCCGGCAGCGCCACCATGGCGGCGAAGCCGCAGGCGGTGTCGACCAGGCTGCTGACCGCGCCGCCGTAGAGCACGCCGTCGTCGGGATTGCCGACCAGCTCAACGCGGTAGGGCAGGCGCAGCACCACGCCGCGCGGCAGGCGCTCGACCAGCGCGATTCCGAGCGCCTCGATGAAGGGCACCGGCCGGCCGAAGATCGACGCCACCAGTGCCGCCATGCCCGCATCTGCCGGACTCTCGACGCCTGCCGCTCGCATCCCGCTCGCCTTACTGCGGTTCTCCCTACCCTCCGTTAGCCGATTGCGCCCCGTCTGACAAATCCCCTGGTTGTCGCATCCTCTGTTGTCACCCCCGGGCTTGACCCGGGGGTCCACGGGGTGCAGGGCGCCGTGCTTCCAAATGGATTGCCGGGCCTTCGCCGCGCCGAAGGGGCTTCGGCCCCGCAGGCGGGTCAAGCCTGGCAATGACAAGGAGAGTATTGCGCCAATCGAGTCGTGCATCGCCGAAAGCCTTTACTGACCCCCTTCCTTGCTAGCGGGGGCGCGGCCCTTCTATAAGGGGTGCCAGTCCGGTGGCGCGCCCGGTAGCAAGGGGAGGGGCCACGGGCGGCAACTATTCGAGGCGGCATGATCTTCGCGATTCCCTTTCCGGCTATCGACCCGGTGCTGATCGAGATCGGCCCCTTCGCCATACGCTGGTATGCGCTCGCCTATATCGCCGGACTGCTGCTCGCGTGGCGCTACTGCCGCTGGCTGACCGGCCTGCCGCCCAAGCAGCTGTCGGCCGCCGCCATCGACGACTTCCTGGTCTGGGCGACGCTGGGCGTGGTGCTGGGCGGGCGGCTCGGCTATGTGCTGTTCTACAAGCCGGGCTACTACCTCTATCATCCGCAGGAGATCCTCTATCTCTGGCAGGGGGGCATGAGCTTTCACGGCGGCCTGCTCGGCGTGCTGGTCGCCATCGGCCTCTTCGCGCGCAAGCAGGGCGTCCACTACTTCACCTTGGCAGACATCGTCGCCTGCGCCACGCCGATCGGACTGCTGCTCGGCCGCCTGGCGAACTTCATCAACGGCGAGCTGTTCGGCCGGCCGAGCGACGTGCCCTGGGCCATGGTCTTTCCGCGCGGCGGGCCCGTGCCGCGTCATCCCAGCCAGCTCTACGAGGCGGCGCTGGAAGGGGCCGTGCTGTTCCTCGTGCTCTACGTCCTGGTGCGGCTCGGCTGGCTGCGCCGGACCGGATTGCTCTCCGGCTGCTTCCTGATCGGCTATGCCATCGGCCGCATGGTGAGCGAGATCTTCCGCGAGCCCGACGCCCATCTCGGCCCGATCGTCGGTCCCGTTACAATGGGCCAGCTCCTGTCGCTGCCGATGCTGCTCGTGGGCCTGCTGATCGTGCTCTGGTCGCGGCGGCAGCGGCCGGCGGCCTGAGCGCCGCCGGGCGCGATGCCCCCCCTGGCCGAGCGCCTGGCGCAGCGCATCGCCCGGCACGGCCCCATGACCGTGGCTGACTACATGACCGCCGCGTTGACCGATCCCGAGCAGGGCTACTACGCGACTCGCGACCCGCTGGGCCGGCAGGGCGACTTCATCACTGCGCCCGAGATCAGCCAGATGTTTGGCGAGCTGATCGGTCTCTGGTGCGCCGACGTCTGGCGGGCGATGGCTGCGCCGGACCCGGTGCTGCTGGCCGAGCTCGGCCCCGGGCGCGGCACTCTGCTGGCCGATGCGCTGCGCGCCGCGCGCCGCCTGCCGGCTTTCGCCAAGGCGCTGCGCCTGCATCTCGTCGAGGTCAGCCCGCAGCTGCGCGAGCGCCAGGCTGCGGCGCTGGCGGCGTTTGATCTCGCCGCCGCGCCGCAGTGGCATGACGGCCTCGAGACCTTGCCCGAGGGGCCGCTGCTGCTGATCGCCAACGAGTTCTTCGACGCCCTGCCGATCCGTCAGTTCGAGAAGTCGCCACAGGGCTGGAGCGAGCGGCTGGTGGCTTTGGACGGCAATGGAAATCTCTGCTTCGGCCTGGCACCGCCGTCGCCGGCAACGGCGCTGCTGATCCCGCCGGCGATGCGCGACGCGCCCGACGGCGCGGTCGCCGAGATCTCGCCCGCCGCTCTCGGCCTGCTGCGCGACATCGCGCGCCGCCTGGTGCGGCACGGCGGCGCGGCGCTGATCATCGACTACGGAGCGGAGCGGCCGAGCGGACGCCCGACCCTGCAGGCGGTTCGTCGGCACCAGCCGCAGGCGGTGCTGCTGCGGCCGGGCGAGGCCGATCTTACGGCGCACGTGGACTTCGGCGCCCTCGCTGCCGAGGCGCGTGCGGCCGGTGCTGCGGCGCTCGGGCCGGTACCGCAAGGCGCCTTCCTGCGGGCCATAGGTCTGGAGGCGCGGGCGGCCGCCTTGACCCGGGGCGCGAGCGACGCCCAGGCACGCGACATAGCCGCCGCCGTCGAGCGTTTGACCGCGCCTGCCCTCATGGGAACGCTGTTCCAGGCGCTCGCCATGACGGGAACCGGCCTGCCGTCGCCGGCCGGCTTCGGCGACGCGCAGTTCGCCTAGCGCATTGTCTGCCGCGGGCCTCAGGTCTAAGCTTCATGAGGAACCGGGCTGTCGCGCTCGGACTGCGAGCAGCTCGGACTATCACGGGAGGTTCGCTATGAAGTACGCCTTGCCGACCCTGGTGCTCGGCGTGGCCGCCCTCATGGGCGTCGCGCTCGTGGCCTCGGCGCAGACGATGGATGACGCCAAGATCGTCTCGCCAGAGCAGATCGAGTGGGGACCCGGACCCGCCTCCATACCCGCCGGCGCGGAAGCTGTGACGCTGTTCGGCGATCCGACGAAGGAGGAACTCTTCGCCATCCGGATCAAGGCGCCGAAGGACTACCACATTCCGCCGCACACCCATCCCAAGCCGGAGGTCGTCACCGTGGTCTCCGGGGCGCTGCGTCTGGGAATGGGCGAGACGGCCGACCGCGACAAGGCCGAACTCCTTTCCGCCGGCAGCTTCTTCGCGCTGTCGCCGGGCATGGCGCACTACGTCTACACCGACGAAGAGACCGTGTTGCAGCTCAACAGCGTCGGCCCCTGGGCGCTCACCTACGTCAATCCGAAGGACGACCCGCGGCAGGGATCGCAATAGCGCGCCAGTCCGGCGTCGCAATCGACGAAAGGGCGGCTCGACCGCCCCTTCGCGGGGGCCCTTCGCCGCGACGATCGACGCGGGCTAGCAAAGGCCGGCATCTCTGCTAGTCTCCCGGCATGCTGACCATCGGCCCCCTGAACGACCTCCCCTGCGTGCGCCACGCCTTTTTCACCCGCGCCGGCGGCGTGAGCGAAGGACTCTACAGCTCCCTGAACTGCGGCTTCGGCTCGGGTGACAAATCGGAGAACGTGGCCGAGAACCGAGCCCGGGCACTGGCCCGGGTCGAGCTCGAGGCCGACCGCCTGGTGACTCTCTATCAGGCGCACACGGCCGAGGTCGTGGTGGCCGAGCGGCCCTGGCCGCGCGACGCGGCGCCGCGCGCCGACGGCGTGGTCTCCAAGGTGCAAGGCCTGGCGCTGGGCATCCTGACTGCCGATTGCGCGCCAGTGCTGTTCGCCGACAGCGCGGCGGGCGTGGTCGGTGCCGCCCATGCCGGCTGGCGCGGCGCGCTGGACGGCGTTCTGGAAGCGACCGTCGCCGCCATGGAGACGCTTGGCGCCAGCCGCTCGCGCATCCACGCCGGCGTCGGCCCGGCGGTCGCCCAGCGCTCCTACGAGGTCGGGCCGGAGTTCCACGAGACCTTCCTGGCCGACAACGAGGAGCACGCCGACCTCTTCGGGCCCTCGCCGCGCGCCGGCCGCTTCCTCTTCGACCTCAAGGGCTTCGTCGGCCGCCGACTGGTCCAGGCCGGCCTCGGCAAGGTGCAGAGCCTGCCCTGCGATACCTGTGCCGAGGAGAGCCGCTTCTTCAGCTACCGCCGCTCGTGCCTCCGCGGCGAGCCGGACTACGGCCGCGGCCTGTCCCTGATCTTTCTGGAGCCCTGAGCGTCCATGCCGCTGCACTTTACCAAAGCGGAGCTGGCCGAGCGCCGGGCCCGCGCCTGCGCCCTGATGGCCGAGCAGGGCCTCGACGGCCTGCTCATGTTCCGCCAGGAAAGCATGTTCTACCTGACCGGCTACGACACCTTCGGCTATGTCTTCTTCCAGTGCCTCTATCTGGGCGCCGACGGCCGCCTGGTGCTCTTGACCCGCGCGCCCGACCTGCGCCAGGCGCAGCAGACCTCGGTGATCGAGGACATCCGCATCTGGGTCGACCGGCCCGACGCCGAACCGGCGGTCGAGCTGCGCGAGCTCCTGCGCGAGCAGGGCTGCGCTGGAAAACGGCTCGGCGTCGAGTACGAGGCCTATGGCCTGACCGCGCGCAACGGCAAGCGCCTGGAGGCGGCGCTCGACGGCTTCGCCGAGTTGGTCGACGCCTCGGAGCTGGTCAGCCGCCTGCGCCTCATAAAGTCGCCCGACGAAATCGCCCTGGTGCGCCGCGCCGCCGTGCTGGCCGATGAGGCCTATGACGCGGCGGTCGAGCTGACCGCACCCGGCGCCTGGGAGGGCAACATCCTGGCCGCCATGCAGGGCGCCGTGTTTCGTGGCGGCGGCGACTATCCCGGCAACGAGTACATCATCGGCTCCGGACCGCAGGCCCTGCTGTGCCGCTACTATGCCGGGCGCCGCTGGCTCGACCCGCAGGACCAGCTCACCCTGGAGTGGGCCGGGACCTACGCCCACTACCACGCAGCCATGATGCGCACCTTCATCGTCGGTCATGCACCCGAGCGGCAACGCGAGATGCACGCCGTGGCCGAGGAGGCGCTGCTCGCGGTGGAGGCGAATCTGCAGCCCGGCGGTACGGCCGGCGAAGCCTTCGACGCCCACGCAAAGGTGCTGGATCGCGCCGGCTATCAGGCGCATCGCATGAACGCCTGCGGCTACTCGCTCGGCACCACCTTCGCGCCCAACTGGATGGACTGGCCGATGCTGTATCACGGCAATCCGGTTGAGCTGGCGCCGGGCATGGTATTCTTCTGCCACATGATCATCTTCGACAGCGAGCGCGGCCTGGCCATGACGCTCGGCCGCACCAGCTTGATCGGCGAGCGCGCCGCCGAGCCGCTGTCGCGCGCTCCGCTCGGCCTGGTCGTCATGTGAGAGACCCCGGTGAGGCGCTGCCACCGATGCCCTACCTAAGCCTCTTCGTCGGTTTTTTCCTGGTCGCCATAGTGGTGAGCTGCGTGCTGCTGTAGCGATGCTGACGAGGCTTGTTTCGCTGCTGAGCTTGCTTGCCGTGCTGACCGCCTGCGGCCCCCTGCCGCAGCCGTTCCAGCCCGAGGACAAGGAGGCGCTCGACCTGGCCGCCTATTCCAATCTGGCGGCGGTCCTGGTGCTGCCGCTGGAGGCCGAAACACCGAGGGCGGCGCCGGGCAATCCGCGCCAGGCCAGCGAGGCCATGGCGGCGGCGCTGAGCGGCCTCGGCCTGCCGGCGGCAACCCGAGCGCCGCTGGCCGAGCACCTCCTGGCCGGCCGGGTCAGCCTGGGGCTCCTGGCCAACGGCCACGACGCCATCGACATCGTCTGGGAGCTGCGCGATACGGGCGGCACGCGCTTGGCCGAGCACCGCCAGCGCAGCGAGCTGCCGGCTGGGCTCTGGCAGGCCGGCCAGGCGGCCGCCGTGGCCAGCGTCATGGCCGAAGCCGCTCCGGCCCTGGCCGCCCTCAAGCGCCAGGCCGACGAAGCCGAGGCGGCAGCCATAGCGCCGCCCGCCGAGCGCCACCTGGTCATCCTGGCGCCCGAGGACGCGCCGGGCGACGGCCGGGAAAGCCTGCGCCGGGCCCTAGTGGCCACGCTGCGCGGGGCCGACGTGCCGGTCAGCGACGAGATCGGCGACACCGACCTGCTGGTCCTCTGCACGGTCGAGCTGAGCCCGGCCGGGCCGGACTGGCAGGAGCTGCGCCTCACCTGGCAGCTGGTCCGGGCCAGCGACGGCGCCGACCTGGGCCGGATCGAGCAGGAGAGCCGGATTCCGGCCGGCAGCCTGGACGGCCCCTGGGGCCGGATCGCCCTGGATATCGCCCGCGGCGCGGCCGAGGGCCTGATCGACCTGCTGAACCGCCTGGGAACCGGATAGAAGACCGGAAAACCGCGAATTCCGCCTTCCGGCCCGGGACCCGGCAAGGACGTTTACAGGCCCGGGGCGCATTGTTAGATTTCGCCCGGCTCAGGGCTGGGGGCGTACTTTTCCGATACAACGTGGGGCGCGGCTGCGCCGGTAAAGGATGTCGGCATGAAGATCATGACCGGGAACAGCAACCGGCCATTGGCGGAAGCTATTTCCGCCTACTTGAACCTCCCGCTGACCAGCGCCAGCGTACGCCGCTTCTCGGACATGGAGATCTTCGTCGAGGTCCACGAGAACATCCGTGGCGAGGACGTCTTCGTCATCCAGTCGACCTCCTACCCGGCCAACGACAACCTGATGGAGCTGCTGGTGGCGCTGGACGCGCTGAAGCGGGCCTCGGCGCGTCGCACCACGGCGGTGATCCCCTACTACGGCTATGCCCGGCAGGACCGCAAGTCGGGGCCGCGCACGCCGATCTCGGCCAAGCTGGTGGCCAACCTGATCACCTCGGCCGGGGCCGACCGTGTGCTGACCCTGGACCTGCACGCCGGCCAGATTCAGGGCTTCTTCGACATCCCGACCGACAACCTCTACTCCGCGCCGGTCTTCATCAAGGACATCCTGGAGCGCTTCAACGGCGACGACCTGACCATCGTCTCGCCCGACGTGGGCGGCGTGCTCCGGGCCCGGGCGATCGCCAAGCGGCTTGACGCCGACCTGGCGATCATCGATAAGCGCCGCGAGCGGGCCGGGGTCTCCGAGGTCATGAACATCATCGGCGACGTCGACGGCCGGCGCTGCATCCTGGTCGACGACATCGTCGATTCGGCCGGAACCCTGTGCAACGCGGCCGGGGCCCTGATGGACGCCGGCGCCAAGTCGGTTTCCGCCTATGTGACGCACGGCGTGCTGTCGGGCGGTGCGGTGGCGCGGGTCAGCGCCTCGCCGCTGCAGGAGCTGGTGACGACGGACAGCATCCAGGCGACCGAGGCCGTGCGGGTGGCGCAGAACCTGCGCCAGCTCTCGATCGCGCCGCTGCTGGGCGAGGCCATGGCCCGCATCAGCGAGGAGCGCTCGGTCTCGAGCCTGTTCGACTAACCGCCGCCCGGGTCCCGGACGGGCCTGAAGCGGCACCCGGCCACGGCACCCCTGGAGGCCGCGGCCGGCAACCTGCCGGATCAGGCCCCTGCCTGGTTCCGGCGACACTGAGGAGTGACGAGAATGGCAGACGTGCTGAAGCTTTCGGCGGAGCCGAAAGAGCGGGCCGGAAAGGGGGCCGCCCGCGCCGCGCGCCGTGACGGACGTGTCCCGGGCGTGATCTATGGGGCCAAGCAGGACCCGGTGATGATTACCCTCGACCCGCGCGACCTGCAGCGCGAGCTGCACAAGGGCGGCTTCTTCGCTACCATTTTCGACGTCGGCGTGAATGGCAAAGATGAGCGGGTGCTGGCGCGTGACCTGCAGGTGCATCCGGTGACCGACCGGCCGCTGCACGTCGACTTCCTGCGCGTCACCGGCGACACCGAGGTGACCGTCGAGGTTCCGGTGCTCTTCACCAACACGGAGAACGTGCCGGGCCTCAAGCGTGGCGGCCTGCTCAACATCGTGCGCCACGAGGTGGAGGTGATCTGCAAGGCGGACTCGATCCCGCATGAGTTCACCATCGATCTCGGCGCGCTCGATCTCGACATCGGCGACAGCGTACACGCCAGCAACCTGAGCCTGCCGCCGGGCGTCCGCCTGACCATTACCGAACGCGACTTCACCGTCGCCACCCTCGCCGCACCGACGTTGGCGAGCGAGGAGGCGGAGGCCGCCGAAGCCGCGGCGGTGGAGGAAGGCGCCGAGGCGCCGGAGGGCGAGGCCGAGCCGAGCGAAGAGGGCGGCGACGAAGAGGAGTAGTCCGCCCTGAGCCTCCTGCACGCTGCCCGACGCCTTCTCTCACGTCCGAGCGGCGGAGGTCCGATGCTCCTGCTGGTCGGCTTGGGCAATCCGGGCCCCCGTTACGCCAGGAATCGGCACAACATTGGCTTCATGGCGGTGGACGCGATCGTCCGCCGCCATGGCTTCGGCCCCTGGCGCAAGCGCTTCAACGCCCAGCTGGCGGAGGGCAGCATAGCGGGCCAGAAAGTGCTGGCGCTCAAGCCCGAGACCTTCATGAACGAGTCGGGCCGGGCGGTCGGCAAGGCGGTGCAGTTCTACAAGCTCACGCCCGATCGGGTGCTGGTGGTCTACGACGAGATCGACCTGCAGCCCGGCAAGATCAGGATCAAGACCGGCGGCGGCTCCGGCGGCCACAACGGCATCCGCAGCATCGATTCGCACATCGGCGCGAACTATCGGCGCCTGCGGCTCGGCGTCGGCCATCCCGGCGACAAGGATCGGGTCCACGGTCACGTGCTGAGCGATTTCAGCAAGCAGGACCAGGCCTGGCTCGAGACGCTGCTGGACGCCTTGGCCGACGAGTTTCCCCGCCTGTTCGAAGGCGACGACCTCGGCTTCATGTCGCGCGTCTCCAATGTCATGACGCCGCCCAAGCCGAAGGACGCAAAGCCGCCCGTAAAAGCAGACCGGCGCGCCAAGGCCCAGGGTGCCAAGGGGGGTGCCAAGGGGGGTGCCGAAGGGGGCGCCGAGGAGGGCGGCGAGTAGCATGGGCTTCAACTGCGGCATCGTCGGCTTGCCCAACGTCGGCAAGTCGACCCTGTTCAATGCGCTCACCGAGACCGCGGCGGCGGAGGCCGCCAACTACCCTTTCTGCACCATCGAGCCCAACGTCGGCCGCGTGCCGGTGCCCGATCCGCGCCTCGACAGGATCGCCGCGCTCGCCAAGTCGGCCAAGATCGTGCCGACGGTGCTGGAGTTCGTCGACATCGCCGGCCTGGTGCGCGGCGCCTCCAAGGGCGAGGGCCTGGGCAATCAGTTCCTCGCCAACATCCGCGAGGTCGACGCCATCGTCCAGGTGCTGCGCTGCTTCGAGGGCGAGGTGACCCACGTCGAGGGCTCGGTCGATCCGCTGCGCGACGCCGAGACGGTCGAGACCGAGCTGATGCTGGCCGATCTGGAGTCGGTCGAGAAGCAGTTGGACGCCGCCATCAAGCGGGCGCGCGGCAGCGACAAGGAGTCCAAGCGCAGGCTCGAGGTGCTGGAGCCGGTGGCGGCCGCGCTGCGCGAGGGCCGCCCGGCGCGCAGCGTCGTGCTGCGCGATGAGCAGCGGCCGGTGCTGCGCCAGCTTCAACTGCTGACCGCCAAGCCGGTGCTCTATGCCGCCAACGTCGACGAGGCAGCGGCCGCTGCCGGCAATGCCTACTCGGCCAGGGTCGCCGATTACGCGGCCAGGCAGGGCGCCGGCTTCGTGGTGATCTCCGCCGCCATCGAGGCCGAGGTGGCGCAGCTCAGCGATCCCGCGGACAAGCGCGCGTTCCTGGAGAGCCTGAGTCTTGAGGAGCCGGGCCTGGCGCGGGTGATTCGCGCCGGCTATGCGCTGCTCGATCTCATCACCTTCTTTACCGCCGGGCCCAAGGAGGCGCGCGCCTGGACTCTGCGGCGCGGCGCCAAGGCGCCGGAGGCCGCCGGCGTGATCCATACCGACTTCGAGCGCGGCTTCATCCGCGCCGAGACCATCGCCTACGACGACTTCATCGCCTGCGGTGGCGAGGCCGGCGCCAAGGAGGCCGGCAAGATGCGCATCGAGGGCCGCGACTACGTCGTGCAGGACGGCGACGTCTTCCACTTCCGCTTCAATGTGTGAGACGTGCCGCCGAACGCATTTCTTAGCGCTGTCATCCTCTGATGTTTGCGGCAGCTCGGCGCTTTAGGCGGTCCTGTCTCAATCTTGCGGTCCGCTTCGCGGATACCCCCCTCCCAACCCTCCCCCGCAAGGGGGGAGGGTAACAAACTTGGTGGTCCGCAAGGTTTGTTCACCTCCCCCCTTGCGGGGGAGGTCGGCGCAAGGCGCCGGGAGGGGGGACGGCGCGGAGCGCCAAAGGGGCCTTGTTCTGCCGACTAGACTCGGTCATGCCTAACGTGATTGCATCCCGTCGCACCAAATGGAGACGCGTCATGGGAGAGCAGGTGCGACTGCGGGCCGCGGACGGCCACGAGCTGGATGCCTATGTGGCGCGGCCGCAGGGAACGCCCAAGGCCGGGCTTGTGGTGGCGCAGGAGATCTTCGGCGTCAACTGCCACATCCGCGGCGTCGCCGACGGCTATGCCGCCGACGGCTTCCTGGTGATCGCCCCGGCGCTGTTCGACCGGGTCGAGCGCAAGGTCGAGCTCGGCTACCAGCCCGACGACGTCACACGCGGGCGCGCGATCCGCGGCAAGATCGGCTGGGACCAGGTGGCACTCGACCTGGCGCCGGCCATCGCCGAGGTCAAGCCGGCCGGCAAGGTCGGCATCGTCGGCTACTGCTGGGGCGGCTCGGTCGCCTGGCTCGCCGCCTGCCGGTCAGGCGTCGACGCCGCGGTCTGCTACTACGGCGGCAATATCCACGAGCTGCGCAACGAGACGCCGCGCTGCCCGGTCATGCTGCACTTCGGCGAAGAGGACCAGGCGATTCCGCTCGACCAGGTCGAGGCGGTGCGCAAGCTGCACCCCGAGGCGACCATTCACCTCTACCCGGCTGGACACGGCTTCAACTGCGAGCAGCGCGGCAGCTATCACGCCGAGAGCGCCAGGCTGGCGCGCGAGCGCACGCTGGCCTTCCTGGGCACGCAGTTGCGCTGAGCAGAGGACGCCCGTTTACTCTTACGGGCGCGTGTGCTTTCCGCTATTCGCTTTGTTGATGCCCCCCTCCCTAACCCTCCACCTCAAGGGGGGAGGGAAAAGACGAGCGGCAGCCGCACTTTAGTTCGCCTCCCCCCTCGAGGGGGAGGCGGCGCAAAGCGCCGGAGGAGGGCCTAGGGACCACAGGGCGCGAAGCGCCGAAAAGGTACAGCAGAAAGCCGAGTCTCGATCGCGCCAACCGCTGTCGCGCCTGCGGCAACCCTCGCTCACGCGTCGCGCAGGTTCTGCTGGGCGAAGGGCAGGCTGCGGATGCGGCGGCCGGTCGCGGCGTAGACCGCGTTGGCCACGGCCGGGCCGATCGGCGGCACGCCGGGCTCGCCGACGCCGGTCGGCGCCTCGCTCGAGGGCACGATGTGGACCTCGACGCGCGGCATCTCGTCGATCCTGAGCGGCAGGTAGTCGTCGAAGTTCGTCTGCTGCACCACGCCGCCCTCGAGGGTGATGGCGTTGTGCAGTATGGCGCCCAGGCCGTAGCCGATCCCGCCCTCCATCTGCGCCTTGATGACGTCGGGATTGACCGCCAGGCCGCAGTCGACTGCGCAGACCACCCGTTCGACCCGCAGCTTGCCGTCGCCGTCGATCGCCACCTCGGCCACCTGGGCGACGATGCTGCTGAATGATTCGTGCAGCGCGACGCCGCGCCCGCGTCCCTTGCCGAGTGGCTCCTGCCAGTTGGCCTTCTCGGCCGCCAGCTTCAGCACGGCCTGATGGCGCGGGCGGTCCTTCAGCATGAGGAGGCGCATGCCGACCGGGTTACGATGGGCCAGCTCGACCAGCTCGTCCATGAAGCATTCGACGGCATAGGCCGTGTGACTGGAGCCGACCGAGCGCCACCACAGCACGGGAATGCCCAGCTCGGTGGTGTGCAGGTCGACGGTCAGGTTGGGGATGGCGTAGGGGATGTTCTGCGCGCCTTCGACCGAGGTCTGGTCGATGCCGTCGCGGATCAGCGCCCCGGCGAAGGGCGTGCCGCGCAGGATCGACTGGCCGACGATGCGGTGCATCCAGGCGACGATGGCGCCGTCCTTGTCCAGTCCGGCCTTCAGCGTGTGATAGTACATCGGCCGATAGCGGCCACCCTTGATGTCGTCCTCGCGGGTCCAGAGCAGCTTCACCGGGGCGCGGCCGCCGATCGCCTTGGCGATCTCGGCCGCCTCGGTGACCATGTCGGCGTCGGGCGTCGCGCGCCGCCCGAAGCTGCCGCCGGCGAACAGGGTATTGATCGTCACCTGCTGAGGCTCCAGCCCGAGGACGGCGGCGGCGGCGGCCTGGTCGATGGTGGGGAGCTGCGAGCCGGTCCAGATCTCGCAGCCGTCGGCGCCCAGGCGGATCACGCAGTTCACCGGCTCCATCGGCGCGTGCGCCAGGAAGGGGAACTCGTAACTGGCCTCGATCACCTTGACGGCCTTGGACAGGGCCTGCTCGGTGCTGCCGTCCTGGCGCACGATCTCGCCGGGCCGGCCGGCGAGGCGCTTGTAGTCTTCCATGATCTCGCTGGTGCCGCGGGTTTCCGCGGCGCTGTCGTCCCACTCGATCTGCAGCGCGTCGCGGCCCTGCTTGGCGGCCCAGAAGCCGCGGCCGAGCACGGCGATGCCGCTCGGCACCTGGACCACGTCGACCACGCCGGGCACCCCCAAGGCGGCAGCGGGTTCGAAGGCGCGTACCTTGCCGCCGAAGCGTGGCGGCCGCGCGATCAGCGCGGTCAGCATGCCGGGCAGCTTCACGTCGATGGTGTAGATCGCGGTGCCGTTCGTCTTGGCCTGCGTATCGAGCCGCGGCACCAGCCGCCCGATCAGGTTGAAGTCCTTGGGATCCTTCAGGGTCACGCTGGCCGGCGGCGGCCGCTTGGCGGCGCGTTGGGCGAACTCGCCGAAGGGCGCGGTGCGGCCGGAGCCGACGTGGCTCAGCCTGCCCTCTCGTACGGTGATCTCGCTGGCCGGCACCTCCCAGGTTTCGGCCGCCTCCTCGACCAGCATGGCGCGCGCCATGGCGCCCATGGTGCGCATCTGCTCGAAGGCGTTGGCCATGCTCGAGCTGCCGCCGGTCCCCTGGATCGCACCCCACAGCAGGTTGTTGTAGAGCGCGGCGTCGGCCGGCGCCGCCTCGGCCCGCACCTTGGTCCAGTCGGCGCCGAGCTCCTCGGCGACCAGCGTGGCAAGGCCGGTGTGGCTGCCCTGGCCGAACTCGATGTGCTTGCAGATCACCGTGACGTCGCCGTTCGGCGCGATGCGTACGAAGGCGTCAGGCTGTGGACTGGCGCTCTGCGCGGCGGCCAGACGGGCGCGCACCGGAAGGGCGCGCAGCCCGATCACCAGCCCGACGCCGGCCGCGGCGCCGGCGATCAGGAACTGCCGCCGGCTCGGCCGCGCGGCTCGTCCGATCCTGGCCAGCATGGTCCTAGCCCTCCAGGCGCTTGGCCGCCTCGTGGATGGCGGCGCGGATGCGGTGATAGGTGGCGCAGCGGCAGACGGTGCCGCTCATCGCGGCGTCGATGTCGCCGTCGCTCGGCGCCGGGTTCTCGGCCAGCAGGGCGACCGCCGACATGACCTGGCCGCTCTGGCAGTAGCCGCACTGCACGACGTCGAGACTTTCCCAGGCCTGTTGCACGGCCGCGGCGACCCGGCCGGACAGGCCCTCGATGGTGACCACCTGCGCGTCGGCGACCTCGGCCACGGCGGTCGTGCAGGACCGCACCGCGAGGCCGTCGACATGCACCGTGCAGGCGCCGCAGAGCGCCGCGCCGCAGCCGTACTTGGTGCCGGTCAGGCCCAGCTCGTCGCGCAGCACCCAGAGCAACGGCGTATCGCCCGCCACCTCGAGCTGGCGGGCTTCACCGTTAACGGTGAGCGTGATCATGACCCTGGCTCCCCCTGCTGGGGCTCCCCAATTGGTGGGAGTCCGTCGGCCGTCTCCCGCGGCTGGTCCGTTCCGAGCTTGTCAGACTGCCCACGCGCCTATGGCGACACGGGCCGCGTCTCCCCTTGTCTTCCGATATAGCGATCCCAGGGGCGCGGACAAGGAATAAACTCGTGACACCCCGAGCCGGTCCAGCGCGCCGTGGCGGCAGGGTCCAAGCCTGTTCGGATAGCGGGCGGCGGGCGGTCAGCCGCCTGTCCCAGCTTCGCCTGCCGATAGGGCGGCTAAGCGGCCGCGCAGCGCGGCTGCCTCCGCCTCGAGCTCGTCGATGCGCGCCTGCAGCTTGCCGACGGCGCGCGCGATCTGCTCCTCGTCGTAGCGGCGCACGATATGCTGGGGGCAGTTCACGTCCCAGGCTTCGATGGTGAACAGCAAGGCCCGCTCCGGTCGCGCCTGATAGCCTTCGGGTGTGAGGCGCGCCAGCAGCGCCGGGTCGTCCTCGAGCGAGCGGCCCCGGCCCCAGATCTTGACCCTTCGCTGGTTCGCGTAATCCATGAGGAAGAGGAATACGCGGTCGTTCTCGGACAGGTTGCCGAGGGTAATGTACTGGCGGTTGCCGCTGAAGTCGGCGATCGCCAGGGTCTTGTCGTCGAGCACTTTAAGGAAGCCCTTGGGCCCGCCGCGGTGCTGCACGTAGGGTTGGCCCGCTGCGCTCGCCGTCGCCAGGTAGAAGGAATCGCGCTCGGCGACGAAGGCGGCCAGGTCAGGCGTCACGCGGTCGCGCCAGCCGGCCTTGCGTTCCATGCGCTCATAGCCGGCGCGCGAACCGAGGCGCTGTTGCGCCGCCTTGACCGCCGGCGAGAAGGCGACGTCGCTGACCGGCGGCTGGGCGGTGCCCCCGGGTTCCAGTGGCGATCCCATTGGCCAGGTCCTTTCCGCTCCGCGGCTGAGTTTTGCTTTGCGACCGTCAGGACGCCGTGCAGGTCGTCAGCGGGCGGCCGCAGCGCTGTCTCCGGCCGGTCGTGCGCCGCTCGCAGCGCCCGCTTCGCTTGTGCGATCTGCTGGGGCGGGCGCGTGCCAGATCTTTGGCGATCACGCCCAGCAGCGGCCGGCTGAGCCCGATATCGGCCAGCAGATGGTCGTCCAGCGCGCGCAGGTCGCGCAACGCCAGCCGGCGCTGGCGCGAGCGCTCCAGGGCTGCCCCGGCGCGAGCCAGCAGCCGACCGATCAGGCGGAGGGTGGCGGCCAGCGCCTCGTCCACCGCGTGCTGGCGGTCCCGCAGGGCACGCAGGCGGGCGACGGCGACGCCGCCCCCCGGGCTCAGCGGGTCGGCAAAAGGGTCTTCAAGTCTTTGAGAACGCTGCGAACTATGCTGACTCATCAGGATGCCTCGTTGCTTGTCCGGCGCCATCGGACTCCCTGGCGCCGTCTCCCTTGCGGCCCTCGACCGGGCCGCCCACTTGGTTGACAGAACAGTCTCTCTGATATAGACAGACCAGTCTGTTCTTCAAGCTGTCTAGGCCCTATCCTTCCTTAAAAATTATTCATGTTTCCAGGCAGCTATTAGGATTTCTCGGGAGTGGCTTGGAATCGGAGGGATGGCTGCCTAAATTTTGGCAGACAGCTTGGTATACTAGGCCGACCGGACCGCTGGATGGGACTGAACTGGGACTGACATGCGCCGCAACTGCCGCAATGAACTGATCGAGACGGCCGCCGCGCTGTTCTGCCGCGACGGCTATCAGGCCACCGGCATCGACCGCATCCTGGCCGAATCCGGCTGCGCCAAGATGACGCTCTACAATCACTTCCACTCCAAGGACGAGCTGATCCTTGCGGCGCTGCGCCGGCGCGACGAGGAGTTCCGCAACTGGTTCATGCGCGAGATCGAGCAGCGCGCCAGAACGCCGCGTGAGCGCCTGCTGGCCGCTTTCGACGTGCTCGACGAGTGGCTGCGCAAGCCGGGCTTCAGCGGCTGCATGTTCGTCAACGCCAGCGCCGAGTTCTCCGACCCCGACCATCCGGTCCGCGCCGCCGCGGCCGAGCACAAGCGGCTGCTGCGCCACTACTTCCGCGGCCTCGCCACCGAGGCCGGCGCGCGCGACCCGCAGGCCCTGGCCGACGCAGTCGCGCTGCTGGGCGAGGGCGCCGTGACCCTGGCCCACGTCGCCGGCGAGCGCGACG
>JBHJOF010000288.1:0-8879 GCA_050330055.1 Kiloniellales bacterium | reverse complement strand
GGATGAAGACGTCCCATTCCCGCGCCGGGCCGAGCCGCTGCTGCAGCCATTGCAGCTCGCCCAGAACGAAATCGAGCACCTCCCCGTCGATGATGCGCTTGAAGGCGCCCAGCACGGCGCGCAGGCGGCGGACGCCGACCCTGAGCTGATGCACGCCCTCGGGATCGTCGCCCGCCCAGACCACCAGCTCGTTGGCGCGGATCTGCGCCAGGCAGGAGCGGGCCGCCGCCGCGAAGCCCTCGGCCGCGGTCATCTCGGGCGTCAGCTTGACGCTGCCGGCCTTGACCGGGCGCTGCTGCTCGCCCTGCTTCAGGCCATAGCCGCGCGCCGCCTTGGTACGCCGCTCGAGGCGGAAGGGGATGCGGTCGTGCAGCCTGAGAGCCAGCTCATAGAGCCGCGCCGGGCGGCCGGACAGCAGCTCGAGCTCGGCCTCGGCGATCGGCATACGCCGGCCGCCGGACTCGATCTCGCCGCGGTCGATCGCCAGCTCGACCTCGCTCTCGTCGACGCGCAGGGGGATCGAGCGGCGTGCAACGCGGGTGGTGAAGACCGGCTCCAGATGCTGGGCGATCTCTTCGCTGGCGAACAGAGCCTGCAGCTCGCTGTCCTCGATCAGGCTCAGGTCGGGCTCGTCGCGGCCGACCTCGGCCTCGTATTCGCGGTAGCGCTGCAGCCCGCCGGCCGCGCGGTCGGCCAGGGCCTTCAGGGTCTGGATCCGCTTCTTGCCGACCTGGCGCACGCGCAGGGCCATGCCGCGCCGGCGCAGGTCGTGCTCCGGCGTGTCGAAATAGGTGCTGACGAGCTGCTTGGTATGCGCGCGCCGGCTGGCGAGCGAACGCACGAGGGCGCTGCGCTGAAGACGGTCCAAATCCTGGGGTGTTAGCGACAGCTTGAGTTCAATTTCTTCGCCCATGCCCCCCGAACGCCTCACACTCTCCCATTGAAGGCGAGGTTTGCGGACGCCTGTCCGAGGGGTCAAGTTAAGTTTTTGTGACGGACCTTTGCGGCAGGCGGCCAGCGCGCCGTGTCCGCAGCGTCACAGAAACCATCAGCAGGCGCAAGCGGGACGGCTAAAGCGTACCCGGGAAGGCGCCGCCGTCGAGCAACAGGTTCTGCCCGGTGATGTAGCCGGCCTGCTGGCCGCAGAGGAAAGCGCAGGCCTCGCCGAACTCGGCGGGATCGCCGAAGCGGCCGGCCGGGTTGCCGGCGCTGCGCTCGGCCCAGACCTCGTCGAAGCTGCGTCCGCTGGCCTCGGCCACGGCGCGTACGGTGCCGCGCAGGCGGTCGGTGTCGAAGGGCCCGGGCAGCAGGTTGTTGATGGTCACGTTGTGGCGCACCGTCTTGCGCGCGACGCCGGCGACGAAGCCGGTCAGGCCGGCGCGCGCGCCGTTGGACAGGCCGAGGATGTCGATCGGCGCCTTCACCGCCGAGGAGGTGACGTTGACGATGCGCCCGAAGCGGCGCTCGATCATGCTGTCGACCGTCGCCTTGATCAGCGCGATCGCGGTCAGCATGTTGGCGTCCAGCGCCTTGATCCAGTCGTCGCGGGTCCAGTCGCGGAAGTCGCCGGGCGGCGGACCGCCGGCGTTGTTGACCAGGATGTCCGGCTGCGGGCAGGCGGCCAGCGCCAGGCGGCGCCCCTCCTCCGTGGCGATGTCGGCCGCAACCGCCGTTACCGGCGCGCCGCTCACGCGCCTGATCTCGCCGGCGGTCTCCTCGAGCGGGCCCGGCGTGCGGGCGACGATGGTGACCGCGACGCCCTCGCGCGCCAGCGACAGGGCACAGGCCCGGCCGAGCCCCTTGCTGGCGGCGCAGACGATGGCCGTCTTGCCCTTGATTCCCAGATCCATCGGCTCGTCCTCCCTGCCCTAACCTTCCTCATCGGTCACAGCATCGCCCTTGCGTGACCGCAGCACCTCGCGCACCAGGGCGATGGTTACTTCCCGACGCGCGGCCAGGGCGGCCGCGTCGATCGCCGCCACCAGATCGCGCGCCGCGGCGAAGGAGCGCTCCATGCGCGCCACCAGATAGCTCACCACATCCTGGCCGACGCGCAACTGGCGGTCGGCGAAGAGCTTGACCAGCAGCGCCTCGATCAGGACGTCGTCCGGCGGCTGCAGGGCGACCGCAGACAAGGTCACCAGGCGCGAGCGCAGATCGGGCAGCGCCACCGGCCAGTGCGCCGGCGGGCGTTCGGCGGTCAGCAGCAGATCGCCGCCGCGCTCGCGCACCAGGTTGTAGAGGTGCAGCAGGCACTGCTCTGCCGCCGGAACGGCGGCTGCGCGCGCGGCGTCATCGATGGCGCAGTGGCGCGCCTCGCCCAGCAGTTCCGGCGGCTCGGCGTCGACCAGCGCAGCGCCCGTCAGCTCGACCGCGCCGCTGGCCTGACGCCAGACCTGCAGCAGGTGCGACTTGCCGGAGCCGGAGGGGCCATAGAGGCAGAGCGAGCCGCCGGGCCAGTCGGGCCAGCGGTCGATCCAGGCAACCGCCAGCTCGTTGGCCGGTGTGACCAGGAAGTCCTCGCGCCCGAGGGCGGGACGATGCCCGAGGTTCAGGGTTAGCTGCATGGCCGGCGTCCGCTCGCGCTCCCGCCTATCCGGCATCGGGTCCACTGCTCCCGGATGGGCCGCCGCCATAGATATCACTGGCCAGATAGCGCTGCAGCGAAAAGCGCATCAGGACGCCGATCACCGCGGCCACGGGCACGGCCAGCAGCACGCCGACGAAGCCGAACAAGGCGCCGCCGGCGAGCAGCGCGAAGATCACCCACACCGGGTGCAGGCCGACGCGTCCACCGACCAGCTTGGGCGTCAGGACGTTGCCCTCGACGGCCTGCCCGACCGCAAAGATCGCGGCAACGACGGCCACGTCGATCCAGCTGTCGAACTGCACCAGCGCCAGCCCTACCGAGAGCAGGCCGCCGATCGCGGCGCCGACGAAGGGGATGAAGGACAGCAGCCCGGCGATCATGCCGATGACCAGGCCGAACTCGAGGCCCGCCACGGTCAGGCCGATCGCATAAAAGGCACCGAGGA
This sequence comes from Kiloniellales bacterium, assembly GCA_050330055.1. GTDB lineage: Bacteria > Pseudomonadota > Alphaproteobacteria > Kiloniellales > JAKSDN01 > JBHJOF01. Next base: position 5,844 of record JBHJOF010000288.1, on the reverse strand, counting down.
TCAGGCAGACGCTCGCCTGCCCGCGTACGAAGCCGGCCAAGGTGCGGTCCACCTCGCGGGCCTGCTCGCGGATCGTCTCGGCCTGGCGCCGCGGCAGCCAGTGGTCGACCCGCTCGACCATGCGGTCCCAATCACGCAGCAGATAGAAGGCCACCACCGGCGTGATGATGACGAGCGACAGCAGATTGGCGATGGCGACGCCACCGCTCACCAAGCCACCCAAGGCACTGGTCAGCCAGCCGACCGCCGCGTCCAGGGAGCCGGCGAGCAGCCCACGTACGCGCTCGAGCACCTCCGGCGGCAAGCGTGCCTCGGCAATGGCGACCAGACTGGTGAGCCAGCCGCGCAGGGCCCCGATGTAGTCTGGCAGCCGCGCCAGCAGGTCGGTGATCTGGCCGACGATCAAAGGCACCAGAAGCAGCAGGGCGACCACGACGATGATCAGGAAGACGACCGTTACCAAGGCCGTCGCGAGCGTACGGGACAGGCCCCACTCCTCGAGTCGGTCGCAAACCGGATCGAGGAAGTATGCCGTGGCCATGCCCGCCACGAAGGGCAGCAGGATGCTGCGAAACAGGTAAAGGACAAGGAAGAAGACGGCGAAACTGATTAGCCAGAAGAGGAGCTCCCGCTTCGGGCCGATCCTCACAGTCGACTCCCTCCCTTCGTCACGCCCCATCGATCGAGCGGATCACCGCCGCCGCCGGGTCGCCTGTTCGGGGCTGAAGCCTCGTCGGGCTGAAGGTTGGGTGGCAGGAGCAGCGCACCTGCCACCCCCCACTGCGTCGCGCCCTTCGACGCGCCGCACGGATCAGGCAAACCTTGCAGGCGCCTACTTGCGAGCCTTGCGCTTGGCAGACTTCTTGGCCTTCTTGGCGGCCTTTTTCGCCGGCTTCCGCTTCTTGGCGGCCTTCTTGCGCTTGGCAGCCTTCTTGGTGGTCTTCTTCCGCTTCGCGGCCTTCTTAACCGCCTTCCTTTTCGCGGTCTTCCGCTTGGCGGTCTTCCGCTTTGCGGTCTTCCGTTTTGCGGTCTTTCGCTTTGCGGACTTCCGCTTGGCGGTCTTGCGCTTCGCAGCCTTCTTGGCCGGCCGCCGCTTCGCCGTCTTCTTCTTCGCCGTCTTCCGCTTCGCGGCCTTCTTCACGGCCTTCTTGGCTGTCCTCTTCTTCGCCGCCTTCTTGCGGGCCTTCTTCGGCTTCGCTGGCGCAGCCGCCGGTGCGGGGCTGGGCACAGTCAGGGTCTCGTCAGCCATATTGCTCCCCATTAAAAGCTTGGATGCATAAAGCGAGTGCGATATTGCACACTCCCCAAGACAGAAACAACAAGGTGACAATGCCTGTCGAGAAAAAAAGTGATTCTGTTGCCGTGCAAGCGCGAGTCGGAGCAGAAAAATCACTCAAGTCCCGAGTCGACTCGGCCTTCAGACGCTTTTGCGATGACTGAGCGGCGCTATCGACCCCCTTTGACCTGCCATTGAGGCGCCTTGATCGCCGCGCCAGCACGCTGGCGCGCGACTCGGGGGAGGCGCGTCCGGCGCGCCACGCCGTTCGGTGGCGATCGTTAACAGCCGCTCATTGCCCGAACGGACGAGCCGATACCGCTCGCCATTTCGAGGAGCCTCCCAGTGCCGCCCCTTCGACGCTCGTGACCAGGGCCTCGCTCGATCGTCCGACGGCGAGCCGCTCTAGCGCAGAAGGGAGGACAGCCAGGACCGCAGGCGCGGGCTGACCGCTGCTGCCAGCCCAAGGCCGAAAGCGAGAAGCGCGAGAGGGCCGAAGCCGAGACCGGTGAAGCCCTGTTCGATCTGTCGGATCCTTGTCTCGACGGCCTGGAGATCCTGCTGCAGCTCGGCGCGTATCGCGCGCTCGAGCTGGTCGGCCGCCGCGGCGCTGCGTCCGCGACTGAGCGGCGCCGCCGCAAGGGCGAGAAGCAGGGCAAGACCGCAGAGCCCGGCGCCGGTCAGCAGAGCCGCGATGACCGGCCCCAGCTCGGCGGCGAGCGCGAGGTAGGCGGCCATCACCAGCAGGACGACACCCAGCAGCGCAACGAACGCCGCCGCGGCATAGATAGCGGCTCGCACGGCAAGCGAGCGGGCAGCGATGCGGCCGCGCAGCAGCTCGGCACGCAGCAGCAATCGAGCCTTTGCCGCCGTGGCGGACATAAACTCGTCTGCCCTAGCGGTTGAGCAGACGGCCGAGGATCAGGCCGGCACCGAAGGCTACCAGAACGCTGCTGAAGGGGTGCCGGGCGATCTGGTCCTCGACCGCGTCGATGCCCTCTCCAGCCTTGGCCGCGGCATCTTTACCCTTGGCGCGCAGTGTCTCGAGGCGCTCCTTCATGGCCGCCTGCTCCGCGTCGGCACGCTGGGCGGCCAGGTCCTTGACATCCCGCGCCAGCGCCGCCAGGTCTTCGCGAAGCTGACTGAGGTCGTCTTCAATGGTCTTACCTGCCATCAAACCTGCTCCTTGTGCTGGAGATTTACAGTGGGTGATCGCCCTTGGACCGCTAGAATAGGACCGAGGCGGAGCCCGCGTAAACGGCGGACGAAGGCATCAACGCCTCGGGCACCGTTTTGTTGCATCGCGGCTGCTGCGCCCTGATAGGGCCGGCGCTCCTGGCCGGCAGGTTGGCAATCCATGACTGAGCCCACCCGTGGACCATGGCTGTCCTCCCTGGAACTGCTCGGCTTCGTCGTGCTGGTCCTGGCCGTCGTGCTGACCATCCATGCCGTGCTCTACAAGCGCGACGAACGGGCCGCGGTCGCCTGGGTTGCGGTTATCTGGCTGGCGCCGATGGTGGGGCCGATCGCCTATCTCCTGCTCGGCATCAACCGCATCCGGCGCCGCGCCAGCCGGCTGCGTCCCGACCGCGACATCCGCCCGCCTTCGGAGGAGGCCCGACGGCAAGGCCACGACAGCCTGGTGCGGGCGCTCGCCGAGGAGGCGCCACATCTGCAACAGATCGCCACCTTGGGCGACCAAGTCAGCCACGCGCCGCTGACGCCGGGCAACCGGGTCACCCCGCTGGTCAATGGCGAGGCTGCCTATCCGGCGATGATCGAGGCGATCGACCAGGCCAGGCGCAGCGTCGCCCTGGCGACCTACATCTTCAACGATGACGAGGTCGGCAAGCTGTTCGTCGAGGCACTCGGCAGTGCCGTCGACCGCGGCGTCGAGGTCAGGGTGCTGATCGACGGCGTCGGCAGCTACTATTCCTGGCCGCCGATCGTGCCCACACTGCAGCGGCGCGGCGTGCGGGTCGGCCGTTTCCTGCACTCCCTGCAGCCCTGGCGCATGCCCTTCCTGAACCTGCGCAATCACCAAAAGATCCTGGTTACCGACGGGCGCAGCGGCTTCACCGGCGGCATGAACATCAAGCGCGCACACCTGGTGGAGAAGGCTGGCGAGGCAGCCGTGCAGGACCTGCATTTCGAGATCGATGGGCCGGTTGTCGCGCACCTGATGGAGGCCTTTGCCGACGACTGGGCCTTCACCACCGGCGAGGGGCTGCAGGGCGAGCGCTGGTTCCCGCCGATCGAGCCCTGCGGCCCCGTGGTCGCGCGTGGCATCCCATCGGGTCCGGACGAGGACTACGAGAAGCTGCGCTGGATTCTGCTCGGCGCCCTGGCCACGGCGCGCCGCTCGGTCAAGGTCGTGACCCCTTACTTCCTGCCGGACCAGACGCTGGTGAGCGCGCTCGGCGTGGCAGCCATGTCGGGCGTCGCCGTAGATATCGTGATTCCCGAGCGCTCGAACCTCGTTTTCATCGACTGGGCCGCGATTGCCAGACTGGAGGAAGTGTTGAAGGGCGGCGCCCGACTCTGGGTCACGCCGCCGCCCTTCGATCACAGCAAAATGGTTGTGGTTGACGATCTCTGGAGCCTGATCGGCTCGGCCAACTGGGACCCGCGCAGCTTCCGCCTTAACTTCGAGCTCAACGTGGAGTGCTTCGATCCGGCGCTAGCCACGGCGCTCGACAAGCTGGTGCAAGAGAAGATCGCCAAGGCTCAGCCGCTTACCCTGGCCGAGGTGACCGGGCGCAGCCTGCCCGTCAAGCTGCGCGACGGCATTGCGCGACTCTTCACGCCTTATCTTTAACGAAGGTTAATGGAGCGAGGCCGGCTCAGGCCGCGACGTCTTCAGCCTCGGCCGCCGCCCAGCGCAGCCGGCCTTGCACCGGCAGATGGTCCGAGGCGCGCCGCGTCAGGCGCGAGCGCTTGACGAAGCCTTCCTCGAACTCGAGCTCGCGCGAGCTGTAGATACGGTCGTAGCGCAGCAGCGGCTGGCGCGCGTGGAAGCTGCGCGGCGCCAGGCAGTTGGGGAAGTGCGGCGCGAGCTTGCGGAACGGCCGGAAGTCGAGGCGCCATTCGTTGAAGTCGCCGAGCAGTACCATGGGCCGCTCGGGTCGCGCCTCGATTGCCTGGCGCAGGAGGCGGAGCTGGACTCGCCGCTCCCAGGGATCGAGCCCGAGGTGCACATTTATCACCCGCACCAGCTCGTCGCCGACCTCGATGTCGGCGTCGACCGCGCAGCGCGGTGCACGGAGCTGGACCGTGAGGTCGATGCGCCGCGCCTCGCGCACCGGCAGGCGCGACAGGATGGCGTTGCCGAAGTGCGCCCGGCTGTGATCGCGGGTCAGGCCCTCGTGCACCGCATAACCGCTGTGCTCGGCCAGATAGGCGAACTGGTCGAAGCCCTGGTGGCCGCGCGCGTGCCAGCCGACCTCCTGCAACGCCACGATTTCGGCGTCGAGCCGCTTCAGCACCTCGAGAACCCGGGCCGGCGCGAAACGCCGGTCGGTGCCGATGCAGCCATGAATGTTGTAGGTGGCGACGTTGAAGGCGGGCAAGGAGTCGTGCGGCATATGGTCCGGCTCAGTCCCTCGCTGGTCCGCCCCGGAGTCCGGCTGGCGGGGCCCCGGACCTCGGGCTCAAGTCTAGGACCGTGCCATTCAATATTGGGTTAAGACCTGGGCTCGAACAGTCTGCGCCGCCGGCGGTGCCGTTTAATCGCATCCTACCGGATCTCGATCTCTGGTTCAGTCGACGGCGACAGGCCGTCCGCGCCGAGCGCTGGCGGCGGCGTTTGCAGGCGCACGGCAGAGCCGGGCGCCGCCAGGCGCAGCACGCGGCGCGGCTCGACCGGAGTCAGGACCGGGCTGCCGCTCCCCATGCCGCCGGTTCCGAAGCCTGGGCTCGAGGGCTGCGGCATGTGCTCGAGGCCCAGGCCAACGGACGAGCCGGGCATCAGCTCCAGATCGTGCTGCGCCAGGGCGCCGGCAAGCTGCTCCTCGCTGCCCACGAAGGTCAGGTTGAGGCGCGCCTCGTCGCGGCGCAGATACTCCAGGTCGACGGCGATCACCGTCGAGGTGCGATCGAGCCGGCGGCGCACCTGCAGCCAGTTGTCGAGGCTTTCGACCGGCACCGTTACCGGGATCGTCTGGCGGCTGGCGAAGTTCAGCAGGTTCGCCTCCTTCCAACGCACCGCCGTGGCCTCGGCGACCTCGAGGGCCGCGCGATTGAGCAGGCCGGCCTGCCCCTCGCCGGGCTCCTGCTTCACGTTGAGCACGCCGAGCTTGCTGAGCCCGTCCTCCTGCAGGCGGCTGGCGGTGACGGCGAGCGTGGCGTCGCCCTCCTCCAGGCTGCCGAGCAGGACCGCCTGCGCCACCAGGGCGCCGCTGGCCCGGTAGCGCGCCGCCAGGCTACCGATCGGCGTCGGCTCGCCGGCCAGCACCTGCGCGGCGTTGACCGTCGTCACGTCACCCAGGTCGCCGAGCGGCACGATCAGCGGCACCAGGCCCTCGGTGAAGCTGCCGCCCAACCAGGCGCGCAGCCAGGGATTGCTCTCC
>JBHJOF010000287.1:0-11213 GCA_050330055.1 Kiloniellales bacterium | reverse complement strand
CTGCCCGGTGGCCGCGGCCTGTCCGAGACCGCCGCGCGCGCCTACGCCCAGCGGCTCGGCGTCGACTGGGCTTGGCTCCTGACCGGCGCCGGCCAGCCCGCCGCGGCATCACAACAGGCCCCCGGTCCGTTGGGCCTGCAGGAAACGGCCGGCGAGCTGTCGCCCAGCCTCGTCCCCAACGTCCGGCCCAACGTCCGGGCCGAGTCCGTCGAGCTGCCGGCCGCCGCCGGCCTGCCGCGCAACGTGCCGCTGCGCGGCACCGCAGCCTGTGGTGATACGGTCGGCGAGGCCGGCGACTTCGAGTTTAACGGCGAGATCGTCGACTACGTGCGCCGGCCGCCGGGCATCGCGGCGGCGCGCAACGTCTTCGCCGTCTATGTGACCGGCGACTCCATGGCACCCCGTTTCGAGGAGGGCGAGCTGGTCTTCGTCCACCCGGACAAGCCGCCGGTCAACGGCTGCGACGTGCTGGTCGAGCTGCACGGCCACGACGGCCAGCCCGGTCCCTGCTACATCAAGCGCCTGCTGCGCCGCACGCCGAGCAAGCTGGTGCTGCGCCAGTTCAACCCGCCGCGCGACGACATCGAGCTGCCGCTCGCCAAGGTCCGCGTCCTCTACCGCATCCTGACCCCCAGCGAGCTGCTCGGCGTGTAGACGCACTCGACACCAAATGCGAGTCCTGTCCCTCGATCCTCATGCTTCGACAGGCTCAGCATGAGGGCGCGCTCAGAGGGCGCACCCCCACCTCATCCTGAGCCTGTCGAAGGATGAGGGTTGCGGACCCGACGCTTGGCACTCAGGCTTGAGAGTTTCGATACGATTCGTATTGACAATTTCCGATACGCCTCGTGTAAGACGGCCCTTCCCGAACCAGATCTCTGCAAGCGGGCCCGTCGCATGATCGTCGGCCGCGACGCCCAGGCCGAGCCCTGCTTCGCCTCGCCGCTCGAGCGGCGCCACGCCGAGGCGCGGGCCCAGATGGCGCTCTTGACCCGCCTGATCCGCGACGAGCTCGCCGCCTTCCCCCAGCTCGACCCTCGCCGGCAGGGCCGGCGCCGCACCTGGATCCTCGAGGCCCAGGCCCGCCGCCGCGACTGGCTCGCCTACGCCGGCCGCTGCCGCCTGCTGCTCGAGCAGCAGGCCATGGCCGAGCGCCTGATCCGGCCGCTCGCCGCCGAGTAGAGCCGGCGAAGCCCCCTCTTCCCTCTTGCCGTCGCGCGACCCAGCCGGCAGCCTCGCCGTCAAGCCGTGCCGCAGACGCACGCACAGCGACCGAATGCCAATCAGGGGAGCCCCGCGCCGTGGCCAGAGACCCGCGTTACGACATCCTGTTCGAGCCGCTGCGCCTCGGCCCGGTGACGGCGAAGAACCGCTTCTACCAGGTGCCGCACTGCAACGGCATGGGCCACCGCTACCCCAGCCCGCTCGCCGCCATGCGCGGCGTCAAGGCGGAGGGCGGCTGGGCCGTGGTCTGCACCGAGGAAGTCGAGATCCACTACTCCTCCGAGGTCTCGCCGCACAACGAGGGCCGGCTGTGGGACGACCGCGACGTGCCGGCGCTGGCGCGCATGACCGAGGCGGTCCATGCGCACGGCGCCCTGGCCGGAATCGAGCTGGTCTACAACGCCCACGTGACGGCCAACCGCGAGGCGCGCGAGCCGCCGATGGCGCCTTCCAACCTGGTCTGCCGCGCCTACGACCCGCTGCAAGCCCGCGCCATGGACCTGACCGACATCCGCGCCGTGCGGCGCTGGCACCGCGACGCGGCGCTGCGCGCCCGCGACGCCGGCTTCGACATCGTCTACGTCTACGCCGGCCACGATCTCGCGCTGCCGATGCACTTTCTCTCGCGGCGCACCAACGACCGCGGCGACGACTACGGCGGCAGCCTGGAGAACCGGGCACGCCTGCTGCGCGAGCTGATCCTCGAAACCAAGGAGGCGATCGGCGAGACCTGTGCCGTCGCCGTGCGCCTCGCCGTCGACGAGCTGCTCGGCGCGGACGGCATCACCGCGGAAGGCGAAGGCCGCGAGGTGATCGAGATGCTGGCCGAACTGCCCGACCTCTGGGACGTCAACGTCAGCGACTGGAGCAACGATTCCGCCACCGCCCGCTTCGCCGAGGAAGGCGCGCAGGAACCCTACGTCGCCTTCGTCAAGCAGGTCACCAGCAAGCCGGTGGTCGGCGTCGGCCGCTTCACCTCGCCGGACGCCATGGTCTCGCAGATCAAGCGCGGCATACTCGACATGATCGGCGCTGCGCGCCCCTCGATCGCCGATCCCTTCCTGCCCAAGAAGATCGAGGAAGGCCGCCTCGACGACATCCGCGAGTGCATCGGCTGCAACATCTGCGTCAGCGGCGACTTCCTGAGCGTGCCGATCCGCTGCACTCAGAACCCGACCATGGGCGAGGAGTGGCGCCGCGGCTGGCACCCCGAGCGCCTGCCGCGCAAGAGCTCGAACGACAGCGTGCTGATCGTCGGCGCAGGCCCGGCCGGCCTGGAATGCGCCCGGGCGCTCGGCGAGCGCGGCTACGCCGTCACTTTGGCCGAAGCGAGCGAGGAGCTGGGCGGCCGCGTCGCCGCCGAGTGCCGCCTGCCCGGCCTCGCCGCCTGGGGCCGCGTGCGCGACTACCGCGTCGGCCAGCTGCACAAGCTGCCGAGCGTCGAGATCTACCGCGCCAGCCGCCTCACCGCCGAGCAGGTGCTCGACTTCGGCTTTCCCCGCGTGCTGCTCGCCACCGGCGCGCGCTGGCGCCGCGACGGCGTCGGCCGCCAGCATTACAAACCGATCCCCGGCAGCGACGCCCCCCATGTGCTGACGCCGGACGACATCATGGCTGGTACTGCAGTTGCGGGGCCGGTCGTGATCTTCGACGACGACCACTACTACCTGGGCGGCGTGCTGGCCGAGAAGTTGCGCCGCGACGGCCACGAGGTCACGCTGGCAACGCCGGCCGCCGACGTCTCGCACTGGACCCACAACACCATGGAGCAGGTCCGCATCCAGACCCGCCTGCTGGAGCTTGGCGTGCAGATCGCCGCCCACCGCAGGCTCGCTGCGATCGCACCCGTCAGCGTCGAGCTGGCCTGCGTCTTCACCGGCCAGCGCGAGACCAGGCCGGCCGCGAGCGTGGTCATGGTGACCGCGCGGCTGCCCGAGGACACGCTCTACCACGCCTTGATGGCCGATCCGGCGCGCCTGGCCGACGCCGGCATCAGGTCGGTCGAGCGCATCGGCGACTGCCTGGCGCCGGGCACGATCGCCGCCGCCGTCTGGTCGGGCCACCGCGCCGCCCGCGAGCTCGATCAGCCGCCGAGCGACATGGTCCCCTTCCGCCGCGAGCTGCCGGCCCTGGAACCGCGGTGAGGTGCAGCAGCCGCTTGTTTGTCCCGTTCGGCTGTCCTACCGTTCTACTCATGACAGTGATATCTCCACTGTCATCGCTGGGCTTGACCCGGCGATCCATGGTGCCGCTGCACGATGGATGCCTTCTCAAAGATCACTACTGTCCGATTGTGAAAGAAGATGCGTTTTCCGTTGTCCGCTTCGCGGACGCCCCCCTCCGGCGCTGCGCCCGTTGATCCCTTGGGCCTCCCCCTCGAGGGGGGAGGCAAACCAACGGCCGCCGCCGCCCAAGTATCCCCTCCCCCCTTGAGGGGGAGGGCTAGGGAGGGGGGCATTAACAAGGCGGGCAACGGAAAATGGATGTGCCTTCTTAGCAGGATAGCCGTGGATCGAGTTCGCAATGACAAGATAAATGAACGAAGCGATGCCTGAACTGCTCGTCAAAGCGAAATTTGGTCAGCCCCTCGACCGCAATCGCGTCGCCGCCGACTGGCGGGCGCGCGGCTATTCCTGCGACCTCTTCGTCGATCCGCCGGGCCGCGCGTGGAACGACTTCGTCCATGGCACCAACGAGCTGGTCACCGTCGTCGAGGGACGCCTCGAGATGACCATCGACGGCGCCAGGCTGATCGCCGAGCCCGGCGACGAGGTCTTCATCCCACGCCGCGCGCTGCACTCGGTGAAGAACGTCCACGCCGGCACCACGCGCTGGCTCTACGGCTACGATTGATCGCGCCATGGGCCTCGCAGTCGCCGATCGCTGGTTCGAGACGCGCCGCCTGGCCGACGACGTGACCCTGATCTGGGAGCCGCACGTCAGCCCCGACGTGCGCTGCAACATCTGGCACGTCCGTGGCCGCGACCGCGACCTGCTGCTCGATTCCGGCATGGGGGTGGTCAGTCTGCGCGACCAGGTCGCGCTGGTCACCGAGATGCCGGTCGTCTGCGTCGCCAGCCACGCCCACTTCGACCACATCGGCGGCCACCACGAGTTCGCCGAGCGCCTGATCCACGCCGCCGAGGCCGAAATCCTGACCGCGCCCGACGCCGACAACACGGTGCTGCGCAGCTACGTAACGCCGGAGATCTTTACCGCGGCGCCCTTCGCCGGCTTCGATGTGGCGGACTATGCGATCCAGCCGGCGCCGCCGACCCGCCTGCTGCACGAGGGCGACGGCATCGATCTCGGCGATCGCCGCTTCGAGGTGCTGCACCTGCCCGGCCACTCGCCAGGCTCCATCGCGCTTTGGGAGGATGCGACCAGAACGCTCTTCTCCGGCGACGTGATCTACGACGGCGAACTCTACGATCACCTCTATCACTCGGTGATCGAGGCCTACATCGTCAGCCTGGAGCGCCTGAAGAGCGTCCCCGCCGAGACCGTGCACGGCGGCCACTATGCCTCGTTCGGGCGCGACCGCCTGCTCGCCCTGATCGACGACTACCTGGCCGGCAAGCGCAAGGCCGGCTGCCCGGCCTGACCGACGGCACGATGCGCGCGATGCTGCTGGAGCAGGCCCATCGGCCGCTGCGCTTCGCCGGCCTGCCGATCCCCGAGCCCGGTGAAGGTCAGATCCTGGTCAAGGTCGGCGCCTGCGGCGTCTGCCGCACCGATCTGCACGTGGTGGACGGCGAGCTGGCCCATCCCAAGCTGCCGCTCATTCCGGGACACGAGATCGTCGGCCGCGTCGCCGCCCTCGGCACCGGCGTCACCCGCTTCACGGAAGGCGAGCGCGTCGGCATCCCCTGGCTCGGCTGGACCTGCGGCCAGTGCCGTTTTTGCCGGCGCGGTCAGGAAAATCTCTGCGAGCGGGCCCGTTTCACCGGCTACACCATCGACGGGGGCTATGCCGACTACGCACTGGCCGACCAGCGCTATTGCTTCCCCCTTGCCGGCGACCTGCCGGATGCCGAGGCGGCGCCGCTGCTCTGCGCCGGCCTGATCGGCTACCGCTCGCTGCGCCTGGCCGGCGATCCGGAGCGCCTCGGCCTCTACGGCTTCGGCGCCGCCGCCCACATCGTCGCCCAGGTGGCGCGCCATGAAGGCCGCCAGGTCTTCGCCTTTACCCGCCCCGGCGATGCGGAAGCCCGGGCCTTCGCTCGCGAGCTCGGCGCCGTCTGGGCCGGTGATGCCGATGAATCCCCGCCGGAGCCGCTCGACGCGGCGATCATCTACGCGCCGGTCGGCGCGCTGGTGCCGACGGCGCTGCGCGCCGTATTGCCCGGCGGCACGGTGGTCTGCGCCGGCATCCACATGAGCGATATTCCGAGCTTCCCCTACGACATCCTGTGGCGCGAGCGGAAGCTGCTCTCGGTCGCCAACCTGACGCGCGCCGACGGCGAGGCTTTTCTCGCGCTCGCCCCCAAGGTGCCGATCCGCACCGCGGTCGAAACCTTGCCGCTCGCGCAGGGTAACGAGGCGCTCGCCCGCTTGCGGGAGGGCCGACTCAGGGGCGCTGCCGTCCTGACTATGAGCGGCTGAGGGGCGACCGGCGTCAGACGACGATCACGTTGCCCAGATGATCGGGCAGCTCGCCGACGGTCACCTGCGTCAGATCCTTCGGCACCTCGCCGACCACCATCCGCGCCGTGTTCTTGTTCAGGGCCGAGCGCAGGGCGCCCAGAGTCTTGGGCGGCGCGACCAGGACCAGCCGGTCGAACGACCTTCGCTCCGCGGCGCTGTCGAGGATGGAGGCCATTTCCCGGGCGAACTTCTGCTTCTCGAACTGGTGCCAGTCGACGCGCGGCACCATGGTATGGCGTCCGGGCCCGAAGCGGTCATGCACACGTCCCGGCTTGTCGCTGCCCAGCTCGCGCGACGGCTGTCGTGCACTGTTCGCTTCTTCCTCCAGGGCACATTCCAATCCCTTGCCAGGCCCTTGGTTCATCAGAAAGCGTGCCTGCGCGCCGTCCGCAACGACGATCCAGGTGCGTACCGGTTTCATGGGACCAACCTCGCTATGACATTCTCACGCCGACGCCTTGCCGGCGCAGCCCACCAAAGCGCATCTCCCTAAGAAAATTGGATATGGCCGCCGTCGCTGCAATGAACGGCCATGTGATTTTTTTCAGGACATACTGCACATGCCCCCGCGGCAGCGCAGTTAGGCACGCGCCTGACTGGCCCTGCCGCGGGCAATACAGCAGCTACTCTAGATCATGAAAGGACACGACGCCAAGCGGTACAGCCGCAAAGCTTTCATTGCCGCACTATCGGTGCCGCCTATACGTCCCGCTAACACGTAGTAACTAGCCGCCGCCAAGAGCCTTGATCTCGGCCGCCAGGCGGGACCGCTCGGCCTCGTTGAGCGTTGCCAGCAGATCGTCGCGCACGGCGGCGGCACCGGTGACGCCGGACTCCGCGGCAATCGTGAGCCAGGCCAGCGCTATCACCCGATCGGCCGCCACGCCGCGTCCCTCCAGGTAGAGCATGCCCAGCCCCGCCGCCGCTTGGCCGAGGCCGTCGCGGGCCGCCAGCTCATAGAGCAGCGCCGCGGCGATGGGATCGGACGCGACGCCCAATCCAAGATCCAGGATAACCGCCAGATTGTAGCGGGCCGGCGCCAGACCCTGGTCGGCGGCTGCGCGATACCACTGCGTCGCCGCGGCCGCGTCCGCCTCGCCGCCGATGCCGTGCTGCAGCAGATTGGCCAGGCGAAATTGCGCGGCGCTGTGGTTCTGCTCGGCCGCCCGGCCGTACCAGTAGCGCGCCTTCTCCGCATCGGGCGCCACCTTGACGCCCTGCTCGAAGATCAGGCCCAGGCGATACTGCGCCTCGGCGTGGCCCTTCGCCGCCGCCGCCTCGAACCAGCGCAATTCCTCGCCGAAGTCGCGCCCAATGTCGTGCCCAGGGTCGCTCAGCGGCTCGTTGGCGCGGCACGCCGTTGCAGCACCGGCGAGAGCGACGGCCAAGATCGCCACGAGAAGCAGACCATGAAGGCCGGCAGCGTTACTGTAGCGGCGCATGAAATGAACCGACCTGGCGTCCGCTTTGGCTAACCTGCGGCTCAGTGAAACAATCGACCCGGGCCAGCGTACGATAGCAATAGCGCGCCTCGAGCGGCACCGGGATGGTTTGATACCAGTCGGTGCGAAGGCGCTCAGCCTCGCTGGGCCGATACTTCGCCCAGGGATTGCTGCAGGCACCGACGACAGCGGCAAGCACAAGCATGCAAAATACTTTCGCCATTTCTTGGGCCTCCTGCCTTCCGCAATTTAGTTATATTGGGCCATGACAAGCAAGCACCATGTCTCACTTGGCCGGCGAGCCCGTGCCCCGCTTGAAGCCGGCGCCGCGCGGTCGCCGGGCAGCCCGCCTTGAGCCGGCCGGCCGCGACTCCCGGGCGCGACAAGTCCGCGCTGCTGCAAGCCCTGCGCGGGGCGGCGGCGCTGCAGCGCGCCGGCCGACGCGACGCGGCCGCCGCCGCCTACCACGCCATTCTGGCCCAGGCGCCCGCGATTCCGGAGGCCCACCACAACTTGGGCGTGCTGTACAAGGCGATCGGCGACCTCGCCGCGGCCGAGGCTGCCTTCCGCCGCGCCATCGAGTTGGTCCCGAGCTATGCCCTTGCGCATCGCAATCTCGCCGCCACCCTGGCCCGGCGCGGCCGCCATTCCGAGGCGCTGGAGCAGGCCCTGCAGGCCGTCCGCCTGGAGCCCGAGGTCGCTGCCCATCGCCGCGGCCTGGCGGCCATCCTGCCCTATGCGCCACTCCCGCCGACTACGCCCGGCCTGCGCGCGATCCTCGAGCGCTGCTTTCGCGACGACGGCATCGAGCACCAGTTGCTGGTCCGCGCCACGCTCGCGCTGCTGCGGCACGACCCGGCGATCGCGCCGCACCTGGCCGCCGCCGGCGAGCAAGGCCCGCACTCCGACGAGGCACTGTCGTGCTGTGCGAGAGACCGGCTGCTCGGGCTTCTGCTGACCTGCGCGATCGTCGCCGACGAGTCTTTCGAACGCCTGCTGACGCTGCTGCGGCGCCAGCTCCTCGAGCGCTACGCCGCATCCGACACACGACCGGATGACACGCATAGAGAGTTCGCCGCCGCGCTGGCCTGCCAATGCGCCCTGGTCGACTACGCCTACCCGGAGACCGAAGCGGAGACCGCCACGATCGAAGCGCTGGCGCAGCGTATGGCAGCGCCTGACGCAGCGACGCGCTGGGACGACCTCGTGCTGCTCGCGCTCTATCGCCCAACGCTCGAGCCCGTGGCGAGCGCGCGCTTCGCCGCCTGCGACCTGCCCGAAGGCGAGATGCTCGCCCTCCTGCAGCGCCGCCTGCTGCGCGAGCCGGCGAGGGAGCGCGAGCTGGCCGCAAGCATCCCATCCGTCACGCCCGTGACCGACGCGGTCTCGGCCGCGGTCAAGCAGCAGTACGAGGAGCATCCCTATCCGCGCTGGCTCGCCACGCGCGCACGGCCGGCACGATCACTGACCCATGTGGTGGCGGATCTCTTCCCGCACGTCGCCCCGCTGCCGCCGGCCGATCGGCCGGTCAGCATCCTGGTCGCCGGCTGCGGCACCGGCAAGCACGCCATCGACGTCGCGACGCGCTACAGCCACGCTCAGGTCTTGGCCGTCGACCTCAGCCGCCGCTCGCTCGCCTATGGCCGGCGCCAGGCCGAGGAGCGCAAGCTCGCGAACCTGCGCTTCGCGCAGGCCGACATCCTGGCGCTCGGCGACATCGTGGAGCGCTTCGACCTGATCGAATCGGTTGGCGTGCTGCACCATCTGGCCGATCCCCTGGCCGGCTGGCGGACCCTGCTGGGCTTGCTCAAAGCCGGCGGCTTCATGCGCATCGGCCTCTACAGCACGCGCGGCCGCGGCCACATCGAGGCCGCGCGCAGCTTCGTCGCTGAGGCCGGCTTCACCGCCGCGCCGGAAAGCATACGCGCCGCGCGCCAGGCGATCCTCGCCTTGCCGCCTTATCATCCGGCGCGCCGCGTTGCCGGCGAGCTCGACTTCTACAGCCTGACCGCCTGCCGCGATCTGCTGTTCAACGTGCAGGAGCGCAGCTATTCGCTGGCCGAACTGCGCGCCGCGCTCGACGAACTGTCGCTGACCTTCCTCGGCTTCGAGCAGCACGACCCGGCCATTGCCGTCGCCTACGCGCAGCGCTTCCCCGAAGACCGCACAAAGACCGAACTCACATACTGGGACGCCTTCGAAAGCGAGCATCCGACGATCTTCGGCCAGATGTACCAGTTCTGGTGCCGCCGCGATTAGGCTGGAGAGGTCAGCCGGATGCTGTTGCGCTTGCTTTAGGAGTTCCCTGACCTATTTGGGTCTCTCTTCGGCGGCGTACCTTTTCGGCGCTTCGCGCCAGCCCCTCTCCCTGACCCTCCCCCGCAAGGGGGGAGGGAAAAGACTGGCGGCGGCACCTTGTTCGCCTCCCCCCTTGCGGGGGAGGCCGGCGCGTCCTTCGACCGCGGGCCTCATCCTGAGCCTGTCGAAGGAGAGGCCCGCGGCTCAGGATGAGGGCGCCGGGAGGGGGGCGTCCGCGAAGCGGACACCAGAAAGCGAGTTTCCTTTTTCTTGTTCTTAACCGGGCAATCGTGACTCAAGTTCGAAATGACAGCGGTTGCGCTCCACGACTCACCGCATCTCACGCGTTCACGTCGACCACCAGCCGGCCGCGCACCGCGCCCTTTAAAATCTGGTCGGCCACCGCCGGCAGCTCGGCCAAGCCAGCCTCGCTGGTCATGGCATCGAGCAGGTCTAGCGGCAGGTCGCTGGTCAGGCGCTGCCAGGCGCGCCCGCGCCGCTCCATCGGGCACATGACGGAATCGATTCCGAGCAGGTTGACCCCGCGCAGCAGGAAGGGGATCACCGTGGTGTCCAGCTTGTTGCCGCCGGCCAGGCCGACCGCTGCGACCGAGCGGCCGTAGGCCATCTCGGTCAGCACGTGGGCCAGCGTGCTGCCGCCAACGGCGTCGATGCAGCCGACCCAGCGCTCCTTGTCGAGCGGGCGTTTCGGCGGCTCGGCCAGATCCTGGCGGTCGACGATGCGGCTCACGCCGAGCGACGTCAAATAGCCGTGCGTCTCCGGCCGCCCGGTGGAGCCGACGACGATGTGGCCGAGCTTGGCCAGGCTCGCCGCCGCGACCGAGCCGACGCCGCCTGCCGCGCCGGTCACCAGCACCTCGCCCTCGCCCGGCTTCAGCCCGTGCTCCTCCAGCGCCATGACCGCCAGCATGGCGGTGAAGCCGGCGGTGCCGATCGCCATGGCCTGGCGCGTGCTGAGTCCATCCGGCAGCGGCACCAGCCAGTCGCCCTTCACCCGCGCCTTCTGCGCGTAGCCGCCCCAATGGGCTTCGCCGACGCGCCAGCCTGTCAGCACCACCTTGTCGCCGGGCTTGAAGCCGGCGTGGCTGCTGGCCTCGACCGTGCCCGCGAAGTCGACGCCGGGCACGTGCGGGTACTGCCGCACCAGGCGGCCGAGGCCCTTGATGATCATGCCGTCCTTGTAGTTGAGCGTGGAGTAGTCGACGGCGACCGTGACGTCGCCATCGGGCAATCGCTCCTCGTCCAACTCCTGCACGCCGGCCGTGACTTGGCCGTCGCTTTCCTCCAGCACTAGCGCCTTGAACACGCAGCCCCCTCTCTATTCCCGGTCGCGCGCGGATGGAAGGAAGCCGTCGCGCCTAGTGTTGTGACTCTGACATTTGGTTCCGATTCACTGTCATGCCCGGACTTGATCCGGGCATCCATCGTGCAGCGGCACCATGGGTTTCCGGGTCAAGCCCACGGCTGCCCGGTAAAGGCTCGTTCACACCGATCGTCATGGTCGGCGAAGGCCGACCATCCACGGGTTTGTGTGCGGCGGGGAGCCAACTTGCACTGCATCAGATCAGACTGTCGTAGATT
>JBHJOF010000286.1:0-11082 GCA_050330055.1 Kiloniellales bacterium | reverse complement strand
GCGGGTCACGGCGGCGCGGCCGCAGCCCGGCCAGGCCTGGGCGGCCGAGGGGCTGCGCGCGCTCCTGGCCGGCGGCCTGCTGCCCGAGCCGGGCGCGGCGCGCCGGGTGCAGGACCCCTTGTCGCTTCGCTGCGTGGCGCCGGTGCACGGCAGCCTGCGCGCCGCCATCGACTTCGCCCGCCCCGCGCTCGACGCCGATCTGAACGGCGCCGCCGACAACCCGCTGGTGCTGATCGAGGACGAGACCATCGTCTCGACCGGCAACTTCCAGACCCCGCTCCTGGCCCTCTCGTTCGACACCGTGACCCAGGCCGTCGCCCAGGTGGCGGCGCTGTCGCTCAGCCGTTCCGGCAAGCTGCTGCTCGAGCGGCTCAGCGCCCTGCCCGACAACCTGTCGCCGCGCGGGCCGAGCCGCTCCGGCTTCGCGCCCCTGATGAAGACCGGCGAGGCGCTCTTGGCCGAGATCCGCCACCTGGCGCAGCCGG
The DNA here is from genome assembly GCA_050330055.1 of Kiloniellales bacterium. Lineage (GTDB taxonomy): Bacteria > Pseudomonadota > Alphaproteobacteria > Kiloniellales > JAKSDN01 > JBHJOF01. Next base: position 10,597 of record JBHJOF010000286.1, on the reverse strand, counting down.
TGCCGGTCGAGCCGCGCTGGGCCGGCGACGGCGTCGAGGACGAGTTGACCAACGCACCGCTCGCCGCGCGCAAGGCGGCCGACGCGCTGGCGCGCCTGCGCCTCCTGCTGGCCATCGAGCTGATCGTCGCCGCGCAAGCCGTCGAGCTGGCCCGCCCCGCGCGCCTGGGCCGCGGCGTGGCCGCCGCGATCGCCCAGGTCCGCGCCGTCGTGCCGGCCCTCGACGACGACCGGCCGCTCGGCGCCGACGTGACGCGGCTCGACGAAACACTGCTGGCAAGCGGCAAACTGATGGCGGCGGTGCAGAGCGCGCTGGGAGTAGACACTGCCGGATAGGTCGGGATGTCAGCGGCCAGCATCTCGCCGACGCCTCAGTCAGGTAGGTTCCAGAGCCTGCAGTTGGCGGCGACCCTGCGTCAACGCCATTGCCACCTCGGCCACATGCCGGCCCTGAAACCTGGCGCCGTCGAGCTCGTTGGCGCTCGGCCGACGGTTGCCGCCTTTGCCGTCATCTGCCAGCGTCGAGGCGCCGTAGGGCGAGCCGCCGGTGACCTCGTCCATCCGCATCTGGCCCTTGAAGCTGTACGGCAGGCCGACGATCACCATGCCGAGATGCAGCAGCACGATGTGGGCCGAGAGGATCGTCGACTCCTGACCGCCATGCTGGCTGCCGGTCGAGGTGAAGACGCTACCGACCTTTCCGACGAATTGGTCCTTGGCCCACAAGCCGCCGGTCTGGTCGAGGAAGTTCTTCATCTGCGCCGCCATGTTGCCGAAGCGGGTCGGCGTGCCGAGGATGATCGCGTCATAATTGACAAGCTCGGCTACGGTCGCGAGCGGCGCCGCCTGGTCGAGCCTGTATCCCGACCGTCGCGCGACCGTTTCGGGCACGAGCTCCGGCACCCGTTTCATCTCGACATGGGCGCCGGCTTCCCTGGCTCCTTCGGCCACCGCCGACGCCATCGTCTCTATGTGGCCATAGGACGAATAGTAGAGCACCAGCACCTTGGTCATCCCGCCTCTCCCACTGCGTCAAAGCATCCAAGCGACGCGCCGACAGGCGATAGATGATCCTTCGCCATCATCGATGGAAGTGCTAAATTTCCGCTCGAACTGATCGATTGGATCGATCATGCTGGACGCACTTACCCTCGACCAGATGCGGGTGTTCGTTGCCGTCGCGGAGACCGGCAGCTTCCGCGCGGCTGCGGCCCGCCTGTCGCGCGTCCAGTCGGCGGTGAGCCATGCGATCGGCAAGCTCGAGGACCAGCTCGGTGTCGCCCTCTTCGACCGCTCGGCGCATCGGCCGGTGCTCACGGCGGAGGGCCGCTCGCTGCTCGAAGACGTGCGGGCGGTGCTGCTGAAGGTCGACTGCATGCGGGCGCGGGCACGCGGGCTGGGCGAAGGAGTCGAGCTTCAGCTAGCCATCGCCCTCGACCCGCAGTTCCCGCTCGGGCTCGCGGCCGCGGCGCTCAAGGAGCTGAATGAAGCCCATCCGTCTGTCGGCGCGCGGCTGTGGACGGCACCGCTGGGTGCGTCAATCGTTGCGCTCCGCGAGGGCCGCTGCTCGCTGGCAATCACTGCGGCTGACATCCCAGACCCGCGCATTCAGCTCGAGTCCTTGTCGTTCGTATCGCGCGCTGCGGTCGCCGCCGCGACACATCCGCTGGCCACCCGTGCCGCAGACAGGGCGCCTCTGACGGCGATCGAGCTGGCCGATCACATCCAGATCGTGGCCGAGGATCCCTCGCCGCTCACGGAGGGACGCGACTTCGGCGTGCTGTCGCCCAACACGTGGCGCGTCAGCGACAATGCGACGAAGCATGCCCTGATCCTCGCCGGCGTCGGCTGGGGCAGCCTGCCACTGTGGCTGATTGAGCGCGATCTGGCGGAGGGGCAGCTCGTCCGCATCCCGGTCGCGGAGTTCGGCCGCGAGGGCGAAACGATGGTCCGCGCCTATCTGGCGCATCGGGCGGACGAACCCCTCGGCCCCGCCGGGCGATGCTTCCGCGAAGCTCTGCTGCGGCTCGTTGACGGGCCTGCCGCGAGCAGGCCCTAGGCCGGGCGACGCGGCACGACCTAGGTCAGGGTGCGAAGGACCTCGTCCACAATGGACCGCCACTCGCCCGCCGCCATCTCCTTGAAGGGAATGCGGCCGAGCGACGCGCTGGAGATGACGACATCCGGCTCGAGGCCACCTAGAAGCTCGAGGCTTTCCTTCAAGTCGGCCTTGGTCCCGCCTGCCTTCTCCATAACGAAGGTTTCCCACGAGCCATTGCTCAGAAAGATCGTATCGCCGGTGAAGAGGTACCTCTTCCCGTGAGATGAGTTGACGAGAAAGCAGGCGCTGCCGTTGGTGTGGCCGGAAGTCGGAATGACCTCGATGTCGCCCAGGTGAATCTCCCGCCTGTCGAACGCGCGGTCCACCGGACAGGCCTTGCTCACGGCCTCCTCCTCGAGCCGGTGACAGCATAGGTCAGAGCCGAACAGCTGCTTGATGCGGGCGAGCGCCGGCCCGGCCTCGTCCCGGTGGCTCAGGTACTGGTGCGTGATCCCGCCCAGCTGCTGGATGTGCCGATGCTCGTCCGCGTGTCCGGAGCTGTAGAACAGGACGTTGCCTGCATTTCTGACAAGAAGATAGGCGTGGGTGGTCAGACCGGGGAAGGGATGCTCGGCATCCGTCTGCCAAAGGTCGGGGTATATCTGCTTCATTCTAGTTCCGCGTGTGGCAGGTTGCTCTGCCAGGATGCCGTGGTGGTTCCACGGCGCTCGTTCATGTGGCACGTCCAAATGATCTGCGCCATTGCGAAAGTTTTGCTTAGCTTGATCGAAAGGATAGATCAGATTACGCTGCACTGGATGGACTGCGGACTCTCTTCACAGCGGCCGACGCGCTACTTGCGGCGGTAGGCAGCGCAAAGGAGTGAGGGCCTAGCAACTAAGCGCCGACGTCAAGACGGGGGCTTCGGTCGGCGACGCCTCCCGTGCAGGGTTCGCGGTCATTCGCAACGCCACGTCTCAGGACCTCCGCTTGCGGCTGCAAGCATAGATGCGAGTGCGCCGCTTCGGATGGATTGACGGCATCAGCTGGATTACGCTGATCGCCAGGAGAGGCGACCATGGAACGTCGGTTCGCAGCTATCTTGGCCGCCGATGCCGTCGGATACAGCAGGCTCATGGGGCTTGATGAGGAGGCGGCCCTTGCTGCGCTGACCGAACGGCGGTCTGTCATCGACCAGCTCATCGAAACCAACGGCGGCCGGATATTCGGCTCGGCCGGCGACAGCGTCATCGCCGAGTTTCCGAGCAGCGTAAATGCGGCCCGCTGCGCAGTGGAGATTCAGGAACGACTGCGCGAGATCAACGCTGACGTCCCGGAGGATCGGAGAATGATGTTCCGAATTGGCGTCAGTTTCGGCGACATCATGCACGATGGCGACGACCTGTTCGGCGACGGGGTGAACGTGGCCGCGCGGCTCGAAAGCCTCGCGCCGGCCGGCGGCGTTTGCGTCTCGGGTCGGGTGGCCGAGCAGCTCTCTGGCGCGCTGGCCGAGACCTTTGCGAAAGCAGGGCTGCATCGCCTGAAGAACATTGCCAAGCCGGTCGAAGTCTGGTGCTGGCCTTCAGATACCGCCCGCTCGATGCGGCGTGCGGTGGAGGCGCCCAAACGGAGACTCGTACTCGCTGCCGCAGTGGCCACCGTAGTGATCGTGGGCGCTGCTCTTCTCATGTTCGAACAGAGCGCGCGGGAGACATTGCCATCAGGTCCGCGAATTGCGGTCATCCCGTTTGAAGATTTTGGTGCAGCTCCGGAAGAAGTCTACTTCAGCGTTGGCTTGACCAAGGACATCAACGCCTATCTGTCGAAGTTCTCGAATCTCTTCGTGATCGCGCCTAGCTCGGTCAGCGAATTTCGCAACAACGCGGATTGCGAGCAAATCCGGCGTGAGATCCAAGCCGACTATATACTCGGCGGTACTGTGCGCCGGTCGAGCGATCGCCTTCGAGTTACGACGACCTTCACGGACGCGAAGACGTGCCGCCAACTGGATGCGCCCGGCCCGTTTGACCGGGACCTGAGCACGGACAACATCCTCGACGTCCAGTTGGAGATTGCGAAGCAGGTCGTGGCGCAAGTAGGGTCGGCAGATGCGCCCCTGTTCAATACTCGCGTTCAGAATGCGATCCGTCGAAAGGCGCCTGACAGCCTTGAGGCCTACGAGTGTGTCCTGCTGTCCTACTGGTTTTACGAAACCTTCGCGCCGGATCGTCACCGCAAGGCGCGTGCTTGTCTGGAGCGCGCCGTCGACATTGATCCTGACTACTCTCTTGCCTGGTCACGGCTGGCCTTCAGCTACATCGAGTCGCAGAAGTACGCGATAGACACGCCGCCCGATTGGGCTGCCTTGAGCCGCGCGGCAGCCGATCGGGCGATCGAGCTCGATCCGGACAATCCCGATGCCTACTACGCGCTGGCCATTCTCAGCCAAATGACCGGAGAGGATCGGGCGGTTTTCCGGAACTTCGCTGAGAAGGCCATCGAGCGCAACCCGAACGACGCCTTTGTGCTGGCCGACCTTGGCACCTGGATTGCCTACTCCGGTGCGTGGGACAAGGGCAAGGAGTGGGTAACCCGGGCCAAGCTGCTTAACCCCAAACATCAGAGCTGGCTCGACTATATCTGGCACCTGCACCACTACCTGAAGGGCGAATACGAGGAAGCGCGGGACGTGGCACTGAAGATCAACTTACCCAGCAACTACATGGTGCAGGCGAGCCTGGCGGCCTCCTACGCCATGAACGGCGAGCAGGAGAAGGCAGGTCAATCCTTGGCCCGTCTCCTGGAGATTCGCCCGGACTATCCAGACGACCCGCGCGCTCCCTTTCGAACGCGTGGCATGCCCGAGGAGCTTGTCGAGGGCTTGATGGACGGCTTGCGGCGGGCCGGCCTGGAGGTGCCGGCAGGCGCGTCTGGCGGCTAGGTCGCCTCCCGCGCAGCCACTGACCGGGCTTCAGCGCCAGCGGCGGGGCTCCCCGGCCCCATGCGCCTCGACAAGCGGGCGCCCGGGCCCCATTTACCGCTCGTTTACCATAATAGCCCTATGACGAGCGGGCTGGCAGTCCGCCGCGCCGTACCTATGCGCACACCGGCCTTCCGCCACCTTTCGTCGCCGTCCCCGAACCGCCCGCGACCCCGCTTGTGGTGGCCGCCGGACGCAGCAATGAGGCGAATGCCGTGTTCACGTCCTTCTTCCCCAAGCCCAAGCTCCTCTTCCTCTCCGCCGTGATCTGGACCGGGCTCTGCATGGCCGTCTGGTTCCTTTTCGGCCGGGATCTGGGCCAGAGCATCAGCCTCGGCGGGCTGGTCGGCTTCGGCTTTCCGGCCGCGCCGCTGGAGGGCGCCGACGAGGCGCAGGCTGCCCTCGCCGCGGCGGCGCGCGGGACCGCGATCGACCTCTGGCTCTACCAGTACATGATCTTCTGCGGCGCGGTCTTCGTCGCGCTCTGGGGCTGGCTGGCGCCGCACCGCTGGTTCCGCTGGTCGGTCGGCGCCTCGGCGGTGATCATCTTCATCACCTGGTTCCAGGTGCAGCTCGACGTGATGATCAACAACTGGTTCGGCACCTTCTACGACATGGTGCAGCAGGCGCTGAGCGCGCCGGGCCTGGTGACCGCGGAGCGCTTCTACGGCCAGCTCGCGACCTTCGCCGGCATCGCGCTGGTTGCCATCACGGTCGCCGTCGTGACCCGCTTCCTGGTTAGCCACTACATCTTCCGCTGGCGCACCGCGATGAACGACTACTACGTCGAGAACTGGGGCAGGCTGCGCCACATCGAGGGCGCCTCGCAGCGCGTGCAGGAAGACACCATGCGCTTCGCCTCGGTGATGGAAGGGCTGGGTGTCAACCTGATCGATTCGCTTATGACGCTGATCGCCTTCCTGCCGATCCTCTGGGGCCTCTCGGCGTATGTCTCCGAGGTGCCGATCCTCGGCGAGATACCGCAGGCGCTGGTTTTCGTCGCCATTCTCTGGGCGGCCTTCGGCACCACCATCCTGGCCGTCGCCGGCATCCGCCTGCCGGGCCTGGAGTTCCGCAACCAGCGCGTCGAGGCTGCCTATCGCAAGGAGCTGGTGATTGGCGAAGACCACGCGGATCGCGCGCAGCCGCCGACGCTCGCCATGCTGTTCGGCGACGTGCGGCGCAACTACTTCCGCCTCTACTTCAACTATCTCTACTTCAACGTCGTGCGCTACGGCTATCTGCAGGCCGGCGTACTGGTGCCCTACGTGGCGCTCGCGCCCAGCATCGTCGGCGGCGCCCTGACGCTCGGTGTCATGCAGCAGATCGTCCGCGCGTTCGGCCGCGTCGAGTCCTCGTTCCAGTACCTGGTGCTGTCCTGGACCACGATCATCGAGCTGATCTCGATCTACAAGCGGCTGCGCGCCTTCGAAGCGACGCTGTATAACGAACCGCTGTCGGAGATCGAGCACGAGCTCGTGCCGGTTCCCGCCGGCGACTGAATCCGATGGCCGAAGCGAACGAGCGGCCGCCCATGCTTCGAGACGGCCCTTCGGGCCTCCTCAGCATGAGGCAATACCAGATCCCGATACACATGACCGAGCCGCCCATGCTTCGAGGCGCCGCTTGCGGGCGGAGGCCCGCTCCTGCGGACTCGCGGCTCCTCAGCATGAGGTGGTAGACTGTTGATATAGCACGCCATTCCTCATCCTGAGGAGCGTTCGAAGAACGCGTCTCGAAGGATGGGCCATGAGTCTCGGTATTCGAGACCGCGTGTTACTCCTTCCGCGCGGCGATCACCGGCTGGTAGTAGCCCTCCTCCGAAGGCTCGATCCATTCCACGCCGCTGAAGCCGGCCTCCGTCAGTGCGCGTTCCAGCTCGCGGCGGCGCAGAGCGCGGTAGCGGCTGGTGAAAGCCAGGTCCGCGATGCCGTCGGATTCGTGGCGCAGGATGTATTGCGTGACCTGATAGCCGCTTCCGTCACGCTCCCAATCCCACAGCTGGAACAGCACGCGGCGCCCCTCGGCGTCATCGATCACCTGCACCGGCGTCGCCGTAGGCCGCTCGGCGGCGAGCGCGTCGTAGTCGCGCAGACTGGCGAGGAACAGGCCACCGGGCTCGAGCATAGCGGCGAGCTCGCGCAGGGCCGCTGCCAAGTCGCCGTCGCTCAGGAGATGCGGCAGGCTGTTGTCGAAGGCGAGCGCCACCGTAAACCGCCTCTCGATTTCGCGGGACAGCCGGCGCAAGTCGGCCACCGTGAAGTCTGCCGCCACGCCGAAACGCTCGGCCTCGCGGCGGGCGCGGGCGACCGCTGCCGGGCTAAGGTCGCTGCCGGTCACCGCATGACCGCGGAGCGCCAGCCCGATCGCCTGGGTTCCGATGCCGCAGGCGGAGTCCAGCACGGGCTTGGGGCCGGGCGCGAGCCGGGCCGCGATCAGCGCATCGATCGCCGCCCCCTGCCGGAGCACCGCCGCGCCCCAGTCGGCGAACAGCAGGTGATAGTACGCGCTCAGGTCGTCGTAGAAGCGCGTCACCTCGTCCATGGCATATCGCGCTAGACTGTCGTCACGCGCCGCCGCTTGAAGACCATAGCGGCATCCTGGGTGCGGCCCTGGTAGAGCGCGGTGGCGAAGACCGTGACCAGCTCCCAACCCTCGCGTCCGGCCTGATTGAGGATGCCGTCGAGCTCGTCCTGGTCGATCTTGCCACCGAGCAGTCCGCGCAGCCGCAGCTTCACCGTCTTGTACTCCCACTGCACCGGCCCCGTGGTCATGCTCGCCCTCCGCTCGATGGCCCTCTGGCGTGCCTAGAGGTAAACCAGCGGTGGCAGTCTGCCAACGTCTTCGCGCACCACCGCTGCGCCGCGGTGGTGAAACGGCAGACGATGGAGCAGGATCACGGGAGCTACGGTTGACGCGGCTCCAGGCCGTGGCTGCGGCAGTGCGCCTCGTAGAGCTGTTCCAGCTCCGGCTCGCCCATCAGGTCGCCGGGCTCGTCGCGGTAGGAGATGCCGTGCACCAGCGCCTCGCCCTGCCAGCGCCGCTCCAGGGCGTCCCGCTCGGGCTGCCCCTTGTACCAGCGCAGGAAGGCGTTGACGGCCGCAAGCAGGGCATAGTTGGCCGGCTCGGCGGCAACCGCGGCGGTGTAGTAGTAGGGCACCTCGGAGAGGTTGGCCGGCAGAATTTCGATCCTGCCGTGCCAGGGGCTGGCCGGGTCGTTGCAGGCCCAGTAGTAGATCGGCCGGTCGACGGCGAAGGCGTCGACCACGCCGTCGGCCAGGCAGTCGTGGATGCGCGACTGGTCGGTGTAGGCGATCAGGTTGGCGAGCGTCACCTTGCCGCCCGGCACGCCTTCGTTACCCTTCCAGCGCAGGCCGGCGCCCTCGAGCACCGCGAAGGCGCCGGGATCGTTGATGATGCCGAGTACCTTGCCGTTCAGGTCGGCGATACCCTTCACCGACTCGTCACCGGCCCGGCGGCACAGCACGAAGGGCAGGCAGGTGTAGGTCTCGGAATAGGCGACGCCGCGGTAGGACTGGTTCGGCGGCAGCGCGCTCCACACCAGGTCCGCTTTCGGCTCGCCGGGCGCGCGACCGGCGAACAGCAGCTCGGTGATGACGTCCCAGGGCTGGGTGATGAACTCGCAGTCGACGCCGAGCCACTTGGCGAAGGCGCGGGCGTAGTCGGCGTCCAGGCCGCGCAGCGGCTCTCCCGGCTTCAAGCTGAACGACAGGCCGATGAAGGCCGGCTCGATGGCGATACGGACGCAGCCGCGCGCACGGATCGCCGCCAGCCGGTCGAAGGCCGGATCGCCCTCGATGTCGTTGCGCGCCATGAGCTGCTCCAGGCACGCGACGGCGGCGTCGCCCGGCGCGCTCATAAGCTGACCGAGCTCGGTCAGGTCCTGCACGCTCCAGGATACCTTCTGCCGGCTGCGCGCCGCGGCGTTGCGGCTGCAGGCCAGGATCTCGCCGACCACCTGGTTATGCTCGTCGATCTCGGACAGCCGCCCCGACATCTCGACGAAGAGGCCCTTGAGCCGCTCGAGCGACTCCTCGAAGCCGCCGGTCAGGCGCGTCAGGGACTCGCTGGTCCGCCCGACGGTCTGGTTCAGGGCGTCCTTGACGCCGCTCAGGTCGATCAGCTCGACCGCGGTCTTGGTCTCCTGCATGGTGCTGTGCGCAAGCGCACCCACCTCCTGCGCCACCACGGCGAAGCCGCGGCCGTGCTCGCCGGCGCGGCTTGCCTCGATCTTGGCGTTGAGCGCCAGAAGCCGGATCGACTTGCCGATGTCCTCGATGGTTTGCAGCACCCTGGCCGCGCCCTGCGCCTTCTGATCGAGCTCCTCGGCGATGCCTTTCAGGTCGCTTGAGATGCGCTCGGTGGTGGCGACGATCTCGCTGTCCGCCTCCTGCTTCAGCGTGCCGGCCGTCTCTGTCGAGCTCTCGACCTGGGCCCGGGTCGCCTCGATGCCGCGGCGCAGCTCGGCCGAGCGCACCTCGATCTGCTGCATGAAGGCTTCCTGCACCTCGCCGGCGCCATGCGCGTGCTGCTGCAGCTGCACCAGGTGCTGCACGATCAGGGCGCTGCTCTCGACCAGGGCGCGCAGGGCGGCGAGCTCGGCGTCGCGCCCCGCCAGGGCCGCGCCCAGGCGCAGGGCCGCCTCCGCAGGCGCCTCCGCGGACGTCCCTGCGCCCTCCTCCTCCGGGGGTGGTGGGTCCCGCAATACTATAGCCATCGGGCGAGCACCTTCCGCCTAGACCAATTCACAATAAATCTCAAACAAGCTCAAAGGCTTATCGGCAGCCTACTCGCTGTTGCTTAATACGATCTTTACGGGAGGAGTTTTGCGTGAGATCGAGCGGGCTCAGGCGAAGCGCAGGCTCTGGCCGATGCCGAGGCGCCGGGCCTTGTCCAGCAGGGCGCCGCCCAGCGCGATGTCGGAGAGCGACAGGCCGCGGTGCCAGAACAGGATGGTCTCGTCGTCGCGCTCGCGCCCCGGCTTGCTGCCGATGACGATCTGGCAGAGCTCGGCGTGCAGGCTCTGCTCGCTCAGCTTGCCGGCCTCGACGTGGGGGCGTAGGGCGCCCAGCTTGCCGGCCTTGCACTGGCCCCAGTCGTCGACCACGAGCTTGTCCATCACGTCGGTTAGCGAGAGCTCGAGCGCGCTCACCGTGCCATAGGGGATGACCAGGCAGCCGGGCCTGACCCAGTCGGTCTTGAGCAGCGGCGCGGGCTGCGCCAGTCGCGAGGCCTCGACCATGATATCGGCGCCGGCGAGGCACTCTTCCCAGCTCGCCACCGCGCGCACGGTCTTGCCGAGGTCGAGGCTGAGCCGCGCGGCGAAGGCATCGCGGCTCTCGGGGCGTCGCGAGTGGACGCGGATCTCGTCGAAATCGAACAGCCGGTCGAGCAGGCGGACATTCCAGTAGGCCGTACCGCGTGCTCCGACATGGCCGAGTATCTTGGAATCCTTTCGGGCGAGGTACTTTCCGCCAAGCGCGGTGAGCGCACCGGTCCGCATCTCGGTGATCGCCGTCGCGTCGAGCAGCGCCAATGGCATGCCCGTCATCGGAT
>JBHJOF010000285.1:0-5994 GCA_050330055.1 Kiloniellales bacterium | reverse complement strand
CCAGCCAGTCGGTCGCCGCGCAGCGCGCGCCGCGGGCGGCGAGCGCGTCCCTGGCGGCCTCGGCCTGGGCGGCGCACAGGTCCGCCTTGGTCGAATCGGCGATCAATGTCAGAACCAAGCCCATGGCCGCATATAGGCGGCCGGAACTGACCATGACAAGTCACGGCTGTCCGGTTAAGAGGAAGGTGGCTTGTTGCAAACCGTTGTTGCCCTAAGCACAGCAGCAGTTCCGGCACGATCGAGACTTGCTTTTCTGGTGTGCTCTTTCGGCGCTGCGCGCCAGCCCCCCTCCGGCGCTGCGCGCCGCCTCCCCCTCGAGGGGGGAGGCGAACAAACCGCCGCCGCTCAACTTTTCCCTCCCCCCTTGAGGGGGAGGGTTAGGGAGGGGGGCGTCAACAATGCGGAGAACCGAAAGCACATCCGCATTCTTAACCGGACAGCAGTGACGACAAGCAACCCGTGACAAAGCAGCAGGGAGCGACCAGCGGACCGCATGAGCAGCAGCGACAGGAACCAAGGCGCGCCCGTCGTGGTGGTCACCGGGCCCACGGTGAGCGGCAAGTCGGGCCTGGCCCTGGCGCTCGCCCGCGCCTTCGACGGCGAGGTGATCAACGCGGATTCCATGCAGGTCTACCGCGAGCTGGCGATCCTGACGGCGCGGCCGGGCCCCGAGGCCCTGGCGCAGGCGCCGCACCGGCTCTACGGGGTGCTTTCCGGCAGCACGCCCTGCTCAGCCGGGCAGTGGCGTGACATGGCGCTGGCCGCGATCGAGGCGGCACGGGCGGCCGGACGGCTGCCGATCCTGGTCGGCGGCACCGGCCTCTATCTCAGGGCCCTGAAGCGGGGCCTGGCGGCCCTGCCGCCGGTGCCGGAGGCGGTGCGCCAGGCCGCTCGCGCGCGACTGGCCGAGCAAGGCGCGGCCGGCCTGCACGCCGCTCTCGCCGCCCGCGACCCGGTGATGGCCGCGCGCCTTCGGCCGAGCGACAGCCAGCGCCTGGTGCGGGCCTGGGAGGTGCTGCAGGCGACCGGCCGCTCGCTCGCCGACTGGCAGGGCGAAGGCGCCGAAGGTCGCGCGCCCTACCGCTTCCGCGAGATCGTGCTGCTGCCGTCGCGCGATGCGCTCTACGCCGCCTGCAACGCGCGCTTCGAGGCCATGATGGCGGCGGGCGCGCTGGCCAAGGTCGAGGCGCTGCTGGCGCTCGGTCTCGATCCGCGGCTGCCGGTGATGAAAGCCGTCGGGGTGCCGGAATTGGCCGCCCTGCTGCGCGGCGAGATCGGCGAGGCCGAAGCCGTCGCCCGGGCGCAACAGGCCACCCGGCGCTATGCCAAGCGCCAGATGACTTGGCTGAGGACGCAGGGGGCCCTGGCCGAAGGCTCCCAAGCCAGCAAGAATAATGCTCTTGTGGTCGCGAACTCGCAATATTCAGAACAGATCGAGCCGGAAATTTTTCGTTTTATTCGCCAGGAGGTGTTGACCCTCCAGGAGTGACCGACTAACGTACGGCCCCCGTGCAACCGGCGCGGCCGGCGCAGGCGAGGGGTCTGCGCTGGGCCGCGCCGCAGTTTTGTTGGGCACGGCAGTGTTGTGAAGGGTTGTGTTGGGAACGGGACCGCCGCCAGGCGGCCGGAGGGAACGAGGATAGGGGCGATGGCTTCCGAGCAGATGACCGGTGCAGCGATGGTGATCAAGGCCTTGGTGGATCAGGGCATTGACGTCGTATTCGGTTATCCGGGCGGCGCCGTCCTGCCGATCTACGATGCCCTGTTCCAGCAGAACGAGCTGCGCCACATCCTGGTGCGCCACGAGCAGGGCGCGGTGCACGCGGCCGAGGGCTACGCCCGCTCGACCGGCCGCATCGGCGCCGTGCTGGTGACCTCCGGGCCGGGCGCCACCAACGCGGTCACCGGCCTGACCGACGCGCTGATGGACTCGATCCCGGTGATCTGCCTGACCGGCCAGGTGCCGACCCACCTGATCGGCAACGACGCCTTCCAGGAGGCGGACACCACCGGCATCACCCGGCCCTGCACCAAGCACAACTACCTGGTCAAGACGATCGAGGACCTGCCGCGCATCATGCACGAGGCGGTCTACGTGGCGATGCACGGCCGCCCCGGGCCCGTCGTGGTCGACCTGCCGAAGGACATCCTGCAGGCCAAGGGCCGCTACATCGGGCCCGACCAGGTGGTGCACCGCAGCTACCGGCCGCAGACCGAGCCGGACTCGCTGGCGATCGCCCAGGCGCTCGAGCTGATCGGCAAGGCCAAGCGGCCGATCGTCTATTCCGGCGGCGGCGTGATCAACTCCGGACCCGAGGCCTCGCAGCTGCTGCGCCAGTTCGTGCACATGCTGGGCGCGCCCTGCACCAACACCCTGATGGGGCTGGGCGCGATGGACGCCGACGACCCGCAGTTCCTCGGCATGCTCGGCATGCACGGCACCTACGAAGCCAACCTGGCGATGTACCACTGCGATCTCATGGTCAACGTGGGCGCCCGCTTCGACGACCGGGTGACCGGCAAGCTGACCGAGTTCTCGCCCGGCTCGAAGAAGATCCACATCGACATCGACCCGAGCTCGATCAACAAGAACGTGGTGGTCGACCTGCCGGTGGTGGGTGACGTGGGCCGCGTGCTGCACGCCCTGATCGCCGGCCTCAAGGCGCGCAGGCACAAGATCGACCAGAAGGCCTCGAAAGCCTGGTGGGCGCAGATCGAGCAGTGGCGCGCCCGCAACTGCCTGAAGTTCAAGCAGGACGAGAAGATCATCAAGCCGCAGTACGCGATCAAGCGGCTCTACGAGCTGACCAAGGACCGCGACTGCTACATCACCACCGAGGTCGGCCAGCACCAGATGTGGGCGGCCCAGTTCTACAAGTTCAAGGAGCCGAACCGCTGGATGACCTCGGGCGGGCTCGGCACCATGGGTTACGGCTTCCCCGCGGCGATGGGCGTGCAGGTGGCGCATCCCGACGCGCTGGTGATCGACATCGCCGGCGAGGCCTCCTTCATGATGAACATCCAGGAGCTCTCCACCATCATGCAGTACCGCCTGCCGGTGAAGGTCTTCGTGGTCAACAACCAGTGGATGGGCATGGTGCGGCAGTGGCAGGAGCTGCTGCACGGCGAGCGCTACTCCGAGAGCTACATGGATTCGCTGCCCGACTTCGTGAAGCTGGCCGAGGCCTTCGGCGCGGTCGGCCTGCGCGCCGAGCGGCCCGACGAGGTCGATGACAGGATCATGGAGATGATCGACACGCCGGCGCCGGTGATCCTCGACTGCCGCGTCGCCCAGACCGAGAACTGCTTCCCCATGATCCCCTCGGGGGCGGCGCACTACGAGATGCTGCTCGGTCCCGACGACCAGGCCGAGAAGCCGGTCTCCGAGGAAGGCATGGTCCTGGTCTGACGGTTCGCCAGCCGGGACAGGACGGCCCGGTCTCGCAGGCGAGCGTGCAAGCCCGGCCGCCGGCCGGCGGTTTCAAGCTGTCCAGAGATAACCAAGAGGTCCAAACGGGCCGGTGCAGGATGCGGGAAGTCGACAGATGTCGCCCAAGGAACAACAGATCGAACGGCGCACCATGGCGGTGCTGGTGGACAACGAGCCCGGCGTGCTGGCCCGGGTCATTGGCCTGTTCTCGGGCCGCGGCTACAACATCGAGAGCCTGACCGTCTCCGAGGTCGATCCCAAGGAGCGCCTGTCGCGCATCACCGTCGTCACCAGCGGCACGCCGCAGGTGCTGGAGCAGATCAAGGCGCAGCTCGACCGCCTGGTGCCGGTGCACTGGGTCAGCGACCTGACCCTCGAGGGCCCGCACGTCGAGCGCGAGCTGGCGCTGATCAAGGTGGCCGGCAGCGGCGAGAAGCGCGTCGAATCGCTGCGCATCGCCGACATCTTCCGCGCCCGCGTGGTCGATTCGAGCCACGAGCACTTCACCTTCGAGATGACCGGGAAGAGCGACAAGCTCGATGTCTTCATCAATCTCATGACGCCGCTCGGCCTGGTCGACGTGTCGCGCACCGGCGTGGTCGCCATTGCCCGCGGGCCCAAGGGGCTATAGAACGCGGGCGCCGCCGGCAGGGAACCGCCGAGTAGCTGGAAACAACCGATTATTGGGGACGGAAGGAAGCGGGAATGCGCGTTTATTACGACCGGGACGCCGACGTCAACCTGATCAAGGGCAAGAAGGTCGCCGTGGTCGGCTACGGCAGCCAGGGCCATGCCCATGCCAACAACCTGAAGGACAGCGGCGTCAAAGAGGTGCGGGTCGCCCTGCGCGAGGGCTCGGCCAGCGCCAAGAAGGCCAAGAACGCCGGCCTCGAGGTCATGACCCCGACCGATGCGGCCAAGTGGGCCGACGTGGTCATGGTGCTGACGCCGGACGAGCTGCAGGCCGGGCTCTACAGCGACCACCTGGGGCCGAACCTGCGCGACGGCGCGGCCATCGCGTTTGCCCATGGCCTCAACATCCACTTCAACCTGATCGAGCCGCGCCAGGACCTCGACGTCTTCATGATCGCGCCCAAGGGCCCGGGCCACACGGTGCGCTCGGAATACCTGCGCGGCGGTGGCGTGCCCTGCCTGATCGCGGTGCACCAGAACGCCTCGGGCAACGCCCAGGAGATCGCGCTCTCCTACGCCTCGGCGATCGGCGGCGGCCGCGCCGGCGTCATCGAGACGTCCTTCCGCGAGGAATGCGAGACCGACCTCTTCGGCGAGCAGGTGGTGCTCTGCGGCGGCCTGACGGCGCTCATCAAGGCCGGCTTCGAGACCCTGGTGGAGGCCGGCTACGCGCCCGAGATGGCCTATTTCGAGTGCCTGCACGAGGTCAAGCTGATCGTCGACCTGATGTACGAGGGCGGCATGGCCAACATGCGCTACTCGATCTCCAACACCGCCGAGTACGGCGACTACACGCGCGGGCCGCGCGTCGTCACCGACGAGACGCGCGCCGAGATGAAGCGCATCCTCGACGACATCCAGTCCGGCCGCTTCGCCCGCGACTGGGTCACCGAGTGCGGCGCCGGCCAGCCCAGCTTCAAGGCCATGCGCCGCCGCGAGGCCGGGCACCAGATCGAGGAGGTCGGCGAGAAGCTGCGCGCCATGATGCCCTGGATCGCCGAGCGCGCGCTGGTGGACAAGGCGAAGAACTAGCCGCCAATTCGCCAGTTCGGGGCCAGCGTTAGGCAATCATGCCGGGCGGCAGAGGGGCTGGCCCGGCATTTTGTCGTTTGATGAGACTGTGCGTCCTCCGGGAGCTCAACGCAGTATCCGAAATCTCCGCGAAAGCAGGGATTGGGTGTGTGGAAACTAAAGCGTACCGTTGGTCGCCAATGGTCATAGGCTGCAGATCACCAGATTCCTGCTTTAGCGGGACTTAGTCTGACGCGACTTTCGGTGCCACCGACGCAGCTTTGGAGTCCTATGCCGCGATCGTCAATCCAGGCGATAGCCCTTGCGCCTAAGCGCCCGGTATCGTCTCTTTGAGCTTGGCGCGGGGGTCGTAGGCGTGGGCTTCGCTCCATTCTTCCATGAAGTCGAACAGCTCGCGGTCGATGCGCTGCGGCAGGACGATACGCAGCTTGACCAGTTGGTCGCCGGTGTTGCCCGTCTGCGCGTTACGGACGCCTTTGCCGCGCAGCCGCAGCACTTGGCCGCTGGAAGCGCCCTTGGGCACTGTCAGCGCCACTCGCCCATTTATGGTAGGGGCCTCGACCTTGGCGCCCAGCACCGCCTCGTACACCGCGACCGGCAAGTCGAGGACGATGTCGTCGCCGTCGCGCTCGAAATAGGGGTGGGGCTTGATCTTCAGCTCGATCAGCGCATCACCCGGCTGGCCGCGCCCGACGCCAGGGCCGCCCTTGGCCTTCAGCCTCAGCACTTGGCCCTGGACAACGCCTGAGGGTACATTGATGTCGAGCGTTTCGCCTTCGGGCAGCAGCACGCGCTTCTTGACGCCGTTGACGGCCTCCAGGAAATCGATCTCGAGATGG
>JBHJOF010000284.1:0-14683 GCA_050330055.1 Kiloniellales bacterium | reverse complement strand
ACGCAGTGATGCGGTGCAGACACGGGATCTGGCGCTATCGAAGCTCTCCATCTGGCAGATCCCGGATCAGCGAAGCAGCACTGCGTGCTGCATCGCATCCGGGATGACGAGTCAGAATTGGCGGCCGTTGGTATAATACGCCGTCCCGACAACAGAGACTCATGGCCCATCCTTCGAGACGCCCGCCTCCGCTAAAGCTTCGGCGGGCTCCTCAGGATGAGGAATGGTGTTCTATCTCAACATCCTGCCACCTCGTGCTGAGGAGCCGCGAGTCCGCAGGAGCGGGCCTCCGCCCGCAAGCGGCGTCTCGCGCGCGAAGCAGGCGGCCTTGGCCGCCAAGCATGGGCGGCTCGGTCATGTGTATCGGGGTCTGGTACATGACCGCGCCCTACGGCCATTCTCCGCCGGCCCCAGCCCTGCTTAACCTCTCTTAATCCTTCGCTGCGACAGTGGGCTTCGCAGGTGCGGAATATCCACCTTGCTTCTGTGGGCTTGATCATACTAGATTTTCGTCCTCGCTTGTTGCGATGCAGCATTGTTGCGGCTGCGAAGGCAGCGGGCGGCCCGCACTGCGACAGCCAATGCACTGGAGGACCGCCTGCATGGACGAGTTGCACGGCTACTACCTGGAAGACCTCTCGGTCGGCATGACCGACCTCTTCAGCAAGACGGTGAGCGAGGCCGACATTGTCATGTTCGCCGGCATCTCCGGCGACACCAACCCGGTCCACCTGAGTCAGCTCTTCGCCGAGGGCACCATCTTCAAGCAGCGCATCGCCCACGGCATGCTCTCGGCCAGCTTCATCTCCACCGTGCTCGGTACCCGCCTGCCCGGCCCCGGCTGCATCTATCTCAGCCAGTCGCTGAAGTTCCGCGCCCCGGTCAAGGCCGGCGACACGGTGGTGGCCCGGGCCACGGTCAAGGCCATCGACCAAGACCGCAAGCGCATCACCCTGGAGACCGTCTGCATGGTCGGCAACACCGTGGTGGTTGACGGCGAAGCGACCCTGCTGGTCAGCGAACGCGCCGCCGCCGCCCAGGCCGCGGAGTAGGCGTCCCCTCAATCGTTCGGTCTGGGCGGCTCCCGCTAGCGTGTTCCTCATCCTTCGACAGGCTCAGGATAAGGTGGCTTGGCTCGTTGTCCCTCCTCACCCTGAGCCTGTCGAAGGGTGAGGCCGCGCCACTGCGGCCTTGCGCGGGCCGGGCCATGGGCTAGCCTGCGCCGGGCACTAGGTTGGCAGTGACTCGAGGGTCCATGCGCGTCTTCCGCCATTTCTCCCCGGTCCCGGATGAAGCCCGCGGAGCGGTCGTCGCGATCGGCAACTTCGACGGCATCCACCGCGGCCACCAGGCGGTGATTGGCAAGGCCGGCCGCCTGGCGCGCGAGCTCGGCGTGCCGCACGCGGTGCTGACCTTCGAGCCGCATCCGCGCAGCTACTTCAAGCCCGACACGCCGCCCTTTCGCCTGACGCCCTTTCGCATCAAGGCCAGGCTGATCGAGGCGCTCGGCGTCGACAGCCTCTTCGTGCTGCGCTTCGACCGCGCGCTGGCCTCGCTCTCGGCCGAGGACTTCGTCATGGACATCCTGGTCAAGGGCCTGGGCGTCCGCCACGTGGTGGTCGGCGACAACTTCCACTTCGGCCACAAGCGCGGCGGCGACCCGGCGCTGCTCGAGCGCCTCGGCCGCAGCAACGGCTTCGGCGTCACCTGCATGGAGCGCGTCGCCGGCGCGGGCGAGGAGCCCTATTCCTCGACCTACGTGCGCGACTACCTGACCGCCGGCAACCCGACCCGCGCCGCCCTCCTGCTCGGCCGCTATTGGGAGATCGAGGGCCGCGTGCAGCACGGCGACAAGCGCGGCCGCGATCTCGGCTTCCCGACCGCCAACGTGCCGCTCGGCAACATCCTGCTGCCAGCCTTCGGGGTCTACGCGGTGCGCGCCGGCATCGACCGCGGCGCCGACACGGTGTGGCACGGCGGCGCCGCCAACATCGGCATCCGGCCGATGTTCGAGAGCAAGCGGCCGCTGCTCGAGGTCCACATCTTCGACTTCGCGCGCGAGATCTACGGCCGCCACATGCGGGTCGCCCTGGTCGACTACCTGCGCCCCGAGCTGGCCTTCGACGGGCTCGAGGCGCTCAAGGTCCAGATGGCCGAGGACTGCCGCCGCGCCCGCATCAGCCTGGCCTACGAGGACTGGGAGGCCGGCTGGCCCGCCAGCCCCTTCATGGCGCCCACCCTGGGGCCGGACGGCTGGAGCTGAGACAGATGGGATCCTGGGGGTGACCTAGTGACAAGCCGTCGTTGTCTTCTGGCGCCTATCCCAGAGATATTTCAAGCAGCTGAAATGCTCGATGCTGCAGTTGATAACCATCTCGCGGGGCGATATGCGAACGCAGCGGAACTGATCGAGCGAGCAGATATTCGAGCAGTTTCTGAATGGTCCGAATCTTTGTGGGGCAAGCAACGATCCAAGGTTCTTCAGCTCAGAAAGGTCGAGGGAGCGCCCCCAATTCTCGGCAAGGAGGCGCGGTGCAAGAAGCGCATGCCGCCTATCGCCGACAGGCTCAGGCTCATCGCGCGCGATGGCAGAAACTGCCGATTCTGCGGCATTCCCGTAATCGATCAGAAAGTGCGGGCAGCAATGCGCAAGGCATATCCCAAGGAACTGCGGTGGGGGACCACCAATCCGGAGCAACACGCGGCATTTCAGTGCATGTGGCTGCAATACGATCACATCCTGCCCCACAGCCGCGGCGGCGACAACTCATTAGAAAATATGATCATTACCTGCGCACCCTGTAACTACGGACGCAGCGAATACACTCTCGAGGAGGTCGGCTTGATCGACCCACGGACAGTCCCGGTTCAGCACACGGTCTGGGATGGCCTTGAGAGGTTCCTATTCCGCTGATCCAGCGAGGGGTTCGATAGGGCGGCGCCCCACTTACCCCGGCTTGATTCCCCGGGGGGCCGTCGCTATGGTCCGCGCCATGCTCGCACCGCACCTGAGCAGCTTGGGCCTGCGAATTAGCCACCCGGCGCCCCTCGGGTCGCCGGGCCCTGCCGATTCGCCGGTCCAGATTGTCCAGGAGTTTGCGTGCGATGCGCGCCCCTAAGCCAGCCAGTCAAGCCAGCCGCCTGCCCCTCCGGTCCGCCGCAACGGCCGCCGGCCGCCCCGTCGCAAGGAGCGTCCGGCCATGACCGTCGATACCAAGCCGGCCGACTACAAAGAGACGGTCTTCCTGCCGCGCACCGACTTCCCGATGCGCGCCGGGCTGCCGCAGCGCGAGCCCGAGATCCTGGCGCACTGGGCCGAGATCGACCTCTTCGGCAAGCTGCGCCAGGCCTCCAGGGGCCGCGAGAAGTTCATCCTGCACGACGGCCCGCCCTACGCGAACGGCCATCTGCACATCGGCCACGCGCTCAACAAGATCCTCAAGGACGTGATCAACCGCTCGCAGCAGATGCTCGGCTTCGACGCCAACTACGTGCCGGGCTGGGACTGCCACGGCCTGCCGATCGAGTGGAAGGTCGAGGAGCGGTACCGCGCCAAGGGCCAGGACAAGGACGAGGTGCCGATCGTCGAGTTCCGCCGCGAGTGCCGCGAGTTCGCCGAGCACTGGGTCGGCGTGCAGAGCGAGGAGTTCCAGCGCCTCGGCGTGTGCGGCGACTGGCGCGATCCCTACAGCACCATGACCTTCGCGGCCGAAGCGAAGATCGCCGCCGAGGTCATGACGTTCGCCGAGAGCGGTCAGCTCTACCGCGGCTCCAAGCCGGTCATGTGGTCGGTGGTCGAGAAGACCGCGCTGGCCGAGGCCGAGGTCGAGTACCACGACACCGTCTCGGATCAGGTCTGGGTGAAGTTCCCGGTCGCGACCGGCCCGGGGCCGGACGACCTGAAGGGCGCGCAGGTGGTGATCTGGACCACGACGCCCTGGACCATCCCCGGCAACCGGGCGATCTGCTATTCGCCGAAGATCCCTTACGGCCTCTACCAAGTGACCGAGGCGCCGGCCGACAACTGGGTCAAGCCGGGCGAGCTGCTGGTCCTGGCCGACGCGCTGGCCGAGGCGGTGATGAAGCAGGCGCGCGTTTCCGGCTTCGAGCGCCAGCGGGATGTGACCGGGGACATGCTGCGGCAGGTCCGCTGTGCGCATCCGCTGAAGGCGCTCGGCTACACCTTCGAGGTGCCGCTGTTCGAGGGCCATCACGTGACCGACGACGTCGGCACCGGCTTCGTGCACACGGCGCCCGGCCACGGCGCCGACGACTTCGAGGTCTGGACCGAGAACGAGGCCGCCCTGAAGCAGGCCGGCATCGAGACCCGCATCCCCTACACGGTCGACGCCGATGGCCGCTTCACCGCCGAGGCGCCGGGCTTCGAGGGCAAGTCGGTCATCACCGCCGAGGGCGAGAAGGGCGACGCCAACCAGGCCGTCATCGAGGCGCTGCAGCAGGCCGGCTTTCTGGTGGCGCGCGGCCGCCTGAAACACAGCTATCCGCATTCCTGGCGCTCGAAGAAGCCGGTGATCTTCCGCAACACGCCGCAGTGGTTCATCGCCATGGGCGACGAGAAGGGTGCGGAGGGCCTGCGCGCCAAGGCGCTGAAGGCGATCGATGAGACCCGCTTCGTGCCGGCCGCAGGCCAGACGCGGCTGCGCTCCATGATCGAGCAGCGGCCCGACTGGGTGATCTCGCGCCAGCGTGCCTGGGGCGTGCCGATCGCGGTCTTCGTCAGGAAGCCCAAGGGGGCGGAGCTGGGCGGCGAGCTGCTGGTCGCTGCCGAGGTCAACGCGCGCATCGTCGAGGCCTTCGCGGCCGAGGGCGCCGACGCCTGGTTCGCGCCCGACGCCAAGAGCCGCTTCCTCGGCAACAACTATGATCCCGACGACTGGGACAAGGTCGACGACATCCTCGACGTCTGGTTCGAGAGCGGTTCGACCCACAGCTTCGTGCTGGAGGAGCGGCCGGAGCTCGGCTGGCCGGCCTCGCTTTATCTCGAAGGCTCCGACCAGCACCGCGGCTGGTTCCATTCCTCGCTCTTGGAATCCTGCGGCACGCGCGGCCGCGCGCCCTTCGACGCCGTGCTGACGCACGGCTTTGTGCTCGACGAGCAGGCGCGCAAGATGTCCAAGTCACTCGGCAACGTGGTGGCGCCGCAGGACATCATCGCGCAGAACGGCGCCGACATCCTGCGTCTCTGGGTGGTCGCCTCGAACTACGAGGAAGACATCCGCATCGGCAAGGAGATCCTGCGCTACCAGGTCGACGCCTATCGCCGGCTGCGCAACACCCTGCGCTACCTGCTGGGCAACCTGGCCGGATTCCAGGAGAGCGAGCGCCTGCCCGCGGCCGAGATGCCGGAGCTGGAGCGCTGGCTGCTGCACCGGCTCTATGAGCTCGACAAGGTGGTGCGCCGGGGCTGCGCCGACTTCGACTTCCACGCCATCTATCAGCAGCTGCACAACTTCTGCGCCGTCGACCTCTCGGCCTTCTACTTCGACATCCGCAAGGACTCGCTCTACTGCGACCGGCCGGACGCGACCAGGCGCCGCGCCTGCCGCACCATCCTCGACCTGCTGTTCGACCACCTGACCGCCTGGCTGGCGCCGATCCTCTGCTTCACCGCCGAGGAGGCCTGGCTGGCGCGCGACCCTAGCAATGAGGGGGGAAAGGAGGAGAGCGTGCATCTGCGCCTCTTCCCGGCGGTGCCGGAGAGCTGGCGCGACGACGCGCTGGCCGCCAAGTGGGAACGGGTGCGCGAAGTGCGCCGGGTGGTCACCGGGGCGCTCGAGATCGAGCGCGCCGAGAAGCGCCTCGGCTCGTCGCTGCAGGCCCATCCGGAGCTCTACGTGGCCGACGAGATGCTGCTGGCCGCGCTCAAGGGGGTCGACATGGCGGAGATGGCGATCACCTCCGATCTGACGCTCATCGAGCGGGAGCCGCCAAGCGCAGCCTTCACCATCGCCGACATTGACCACGTCGGCGTAATCGTCAAGCGCGCGGCCGGCCACAAGTGTCAGCGCTGCTGGAAGGTCCTGCCCGAGGTCGACAGCCAGGCGCCCGGCCCCAGGCCCTGGGCTCCGGAAACCTGCAACCGCTGCGCCGATGCCGTCCAGCAGCAGACCTCCGCAGCGCGCTGAGCGGCCCGCCCCCACCATGACCCTGGCATGACCCTGGTCCGCCGCGCCCTGCTTCTGGCCCTGCTGGTGATCGTGCTGGACCAGGCCAGCAAGTGGCTGATCCTGGAAGTGGTCATGCAGCCACCGCGGGTCGTTCGGGTAACCAGCTTCTTCAACCTCGTGCTGACCTATAACACCGGCGTCAGCTTCGGCCTCTTCGGCGGCGAGCGTGAGTGGCAGCCCTGGCTGCTGAGCGGCCTGGCGCTGGCCATCGTGGTCGCCCTGCTGCTCTGGCTGCGCCATCAGGAGCGGCCTCTGCCGGCCCTTGCCGTCGGCCTGATCGTCGGCGGCGCCATCGGCAACGTGATCGACCGGCTGCGTTTCGGCGCGGTGGTGGATTTCCTCGACCTGCACGCCGCCGGCTGGCACTGGCCCGCCTTCAATGTCGCGGACAGCGCCATCTCCATAGGCGTTGTCCTGCTGCTGCTCGATGGCTTGTTCCCAGGGCTGTCAAGGCGTAAAACCTAAGCGGCAGCGGAGGATGCCACGAATGGGGGAAATCATGCCAAGATGCCAAAGGACAAAGGCCGGGGCGGGCAGAAGGGTAGCGCTCAGTCTGCTGGCTGCCGCCGGTCTCGCCATGGGCCTAAGCGCCTGCGAGGGCGTCAAGAAGCAGCTCGGCCTGGGCAAGCAGCCGCCGGACGAGTTCCGCGTGGTGTCGCGGGCGCCGCTCAGCCTGCCGCCCGACTTCACCCTGCGGCCGCCCCAGCCCGGCGCGCCGCGGCCACAGGAGGGCACGGCCACCGACCAGGCGCGATCGGCAGTGTTCCGGGTCGACGACTCGCAGCAGCAGGCCGCGCTCGACCAGACCGTGAGCAGCGACGGCCTCTCGCGCGGCGAGCAGGCCCTGTTGCTGCTGGCCGGCGCCAGCAAGGCGGAGCCGGACATCCGCCAGATCGTCGACCGCGAGACCCAGCAGATCAACGCCGAGAGCGAGGACTTCATCAATAGGCTGGTGTTCTGGCGCGAGCCGGATCAGCCCGGCGTGATCGTCGATGCCAGCGCCGAGGCGCGCCGCCTGCGCGAAAACGCCGCCCTCGGCAAGGGAGTCACCGAGGGCCGCACGCCGACCATCGAGCGCAAGAGGAAGGCCTTGTTCGAAGGCATCTTCTGAGTCTGAGGGCCCCGGCCGTCGAAGGACCGTTGCGCCGAGTCTACGATTGGCGTAGGGCCGGCCCCTGCGCGCGATGTCATGCGTGCCGGCAATCTACCCGCAGACAAGCAAAGTAAACGCTTTGTTAGTTGTCCTGCCCCAGTTTTGCGCCATATAGATCGAAGGGCCGCGCGCCGGACGCGCCGCCGCCGCTCCGTTCCTGTCCCTGGGAGGTTGCATGCCTCGCCGCTATGCCGCGCTGCTGGTGGCCATCGTCGTGGCCGTTGCCGTCGGCGGGTTTCCGCCCATCGAAAGCCCCCTTTCCGGCCCGCGCGCCGCGTCGGCCGCCGTCTTCGACCCGGAAGGCTTCACCCTCGACAATGGCCTGCAGGTGGTGGTGATCTCCAATCACCGCGCCCCGATCGTCCAACACATGGTCTGGTACAAGGTCGGCGCCGCCGACGAGCCGCCCGGCAAGTCGGGCATCGCCCACTTCCTCGAGCACCTCATGTTCAAGGGCACCGACAAGCTGGCGCCCGGCGAGTTCTCGCAGATCATCGCGCGCAACGGCGGCCAGGAGAACGCCTTCACCTCCTGGGACTACACGGCCTACTACCAGACCGTGGCCAAGGACCGCCTCGAGATCATCATGAAGCACGAGGCCGACCGCATGGCCAACCTGCGCCTGACCGACGAGGTGGTGGACCCGGAGCGCGACGTGATCCTGGAAGAGCGTCGCAGCCGCATCGACAACGAGCCCTCGGCGCAGCTCCGCGAGATGGTCAATGCCTCGCTTTACCTGAACCACCCCTATCGCATTCCGATTATCGGCTGGGAGCACGAGATGCGCGGCCTGACGACGGAGGACGCGATCGAGTTCTACGAGCGCTGGTACGCGCCCAACAACGCGATCCTCATTGTCGCCGGGGACGTGACGCTCGACGAGGTGCGGCCGCTGGCCGAGAAGTACTACGGCGCCGTTGCGCCGCGCGCCGTGCCGGAGCGCCAGCGTATCGAAGAACCGGCGCAGTTCGCGCCGCGGCGCGTCACGCTCAGCAACGAGCGCGTACGCCAGCCGGCGCTGTCGATCACTTACCTGGCGCCGAGCCACAATCGCGGCGCCAGCGAGCATGTCTATCCTCTCCAGGTGCTGAACGAGATCATGGGCAGCGGCACCACCAGCCGGCTCTATCGCGCGCTGGTCGTCGAACAGGGCATCGCCGCCGCCGCTGGCAGCAGCTATGATTCCAACAGCCTCGACCTCGGCTCCTTCACCTTCTACGTATCGCCGCGTCCCGGCCTCGAGATGGACCTGGCCGAGACCGCTCTGCTCGCCGAGATCGAGCGCCTGCGCCAGGACGGAGTCAGCGCCGAAGAGGTCGCGGCCGCCAAGCAGCGCATGGTGGCCGCCGCGGTCTACGCCCGCGACAGCCTGAGCGGCGCACCCAACATAATCGGCCGCGCCTTGGCCAGCGGCCGCACCATCGAGGACATCGAGAGCTGGCCCGAGCGCATCGAGGCGGTGACCGCCGAGCAGGTCAATGCCGCGCTGCGTGCCGCCCTGCTGGACGAGCAGTCGGTGACCGGCGTGCTGCTGCCGAAGCCGACGAGCTGAGCCCGGCCATGCCTTCCAGCGCCCTCCTGCATCTGGTAATTCCCATGCGTCTGGCATCCGTTGTCGCGTGCCTTCTGCTCCTGGTCGTCGTTGCTTTGCCGGCGCGCGCCGTCGAAGTGACCCGTGTGGTCAGCCCCGGCGGCATCGAGGCCTGGCTGATCGAGGACCACACCAATCCGATCATTGCGCTCGATCTCGCCTTCCGCGGCGGCGGTGCAGTCGACCCGGTGGACAAGGAGGGGCTGGCCACCCTGCTGGCCGGCACGCTCGACGAGGGCGCTGGCGAGCTCGACTCGCAGGCCTTCCAGGCGCGCCTGCAGGACCTTTCGATCCGCCTGTCGTTCGATTCCGGCATGGACTCCTTCCAGGGCTCGCTGCGCACCCTGACCGAGAACCGCGACACCGCCTTCGACCTGCTGCGCCTGGCCCTGAGCGAGCCGCGCTTCGACGACGAGCCCGTCGAGCGCATCCGCAGCCAGATCCTGGCGGGGCTGCAGCGAAAGTCCGAGGATCCCGACACCATCGCCGGCCGGACGCTGCGCCAGATGCTGTTCCCCGGCCATCCCTACAGCCGGCCCACGGACGGCACGCCGGAGAGCCTGGCCAGAATCACCGCCGCCGACCTGCGCCGCTTCGTCGCCGAGCGCCTGGCGCGCGACACGCTAAAGGTCGGCGTGGTCGGCGACATCACCGCCGCCGAGCTGGCGCCGCTGCTCGATTCGACCTTCGGCGGCCTGCCGGCCGAGGCCAAGCCGATTGCGGTGCCCGACGTAGCCGCCGCCGCCGAGGGCGGCGTGGTGGTGATCGAGAAGGCCGTGCCGCAGTCGGTGGTGGCGCTCGGCCAGCCCGGCATCAAGCGCGACGACCCCGACTTCTATGCCGCCTATGTGGTGAACTACATCCTGGGCGGCGGCGGCTTCGCCTCGCGGCTCTACAAGGAGGTGCGCGAGAAGCGCGGCCTCGCCTATTCCGTCTACGCCTACCTGAGCCCGCTCGAGCATTCCGCCATCGTCTCCGGCGGCGTGGCCACGGCCAACGCGCGGGTCGCCGAGTCGCTGGCGCTGATCCGCCAGGAGTGGGCGCGCATGGCCGAGGAGGGCCCCACGGCCGAGGAGCTGGAGAACGCCAAGACCTATCTGACCGGCTCCTATCCGCTGCGCCTTTCCAGCAGCAGCCGCATCGCCGGCATGCTGGTCGGCATCCAGCTCGACGAGCTCGGCATCGACTACATCAACCGGCGCAACGATTTCATCGAGGCCGTCACGCTGGAGGACGCGCGCCGCGTCGCGCGCAAGCTCTACAACGCCGACGCCCTCAGCGTCGTCGTGGTCGGCCAGCCCGAAGGCATCACGCCGACGCGGCCGGCACCCGACGGCGCGAGCTGAGCGGTGGCCGACCAACCCGGCCGAGGTGCGCCTTCGAATGGCGCCATAACCGCCCTCTGATGCCAAATCGCGAAGTCCGCCGCCTATGGTCCATCCTTCGAGACGCGCCCTGCCGGTGCTCCTCAGGATGAAGGTATTTATTTTATATCAATGGCCTAAATCTCATGCTGAGGAGCCGCGAGTCCGCAGGAGCGGGCCTCCGCCCGCCAGCGGCGTCTCGAAGCATGGGCCGAGAGGTCGAGACCCCTGCGGCTTGGCATAAATGTCAGTCGATCGGGCGCCCGCCCTTGCCGCCGGCCGGTCCGGGAAACTGCGGCAAGCCATCGGCCAACGTCATCCCTGGCAGCCGACTTTTGGTGTAGGTATGGCAATCAAAAGCGACCTGCTCAGGAGCGTCCAGACTCCCTTGCGTTAGGAACACGATCCCGTCGGCCTCGAAGGTGAGCGGACTTCCGCAAGAGCCGCAGAAGCGCCGTATCACGCCGCTGGACGACTCGTACTGACTGAGTCGTCCTTGCGTCCATTCAAGTGCCCCCTCCGGAAATTCGACGAACCCCATGAACGGCGCGCCGGACGCCTTGCGGCACATTCCGCAATGGCAGTAGCTCGCATATTTTGGCGCTTCGCTGGCCCGGTATCGGACCGACCCGCAGAGGCATCCCCCCGTCCATTCCATGCGTGACCTCCAAGACCTCGACCAGCCCGATATCGACTACATCAGGAGGCGCAACGACTGCAACAAGGCCGTGACCGTGAAAGGCGGCCGCCGCGTCGCCGCCGAGCTATGCAAACCCTTTCCCCTCAGCGTCGTCGTGGTCGGCCAGCCCGACAGCATCACGCCTACACGGCCCACAGCCGACGGGGCGAGTTGACTGCCCCTAAGCCTCGGTTCGGCGCAGCAAGCGGCGCCGGTCGTGTCTCATTCTGAAGTTTCAGATATTCCGAGCGCAAAGCGGGCTTGACCGTCAGCTTTGCGGCACAGTCTGGACACTGTACATGGCCAGCCGGTATATCCAGTATCGTCAGGCGTCACCGTTGAAAGTGGCGCAGGCCGGTGACATGATTATATCGTGATTGACAACTCAACAAGTCACGGCACTGTCGTCGTGGAGCGCACAATTGATGCGCCGGTAGCGCGTGTGTACGCCGCATTTGCTGACCCAAAGGCGCGGGCCAGCTGGGGTACTCCATCAGACACGGTAATATTCATCTACGATGAGACAGATTTTCGCGTCGGCGGTCGAGACGTCGCTCGATGTGGTGATAGGGAGGATCCAAGGTATCGCGTAGAAGCACGCTACATTGATATCGTCGACAAACGTCGCGTAGTGTGGACTGAGATCATCCATGAGCTCCACGAGCGTCTTGCGGCGAACATCACGACACTCGAGCTTGTCCCCGAAGGCCAACGCACACGGTTGAAAGTGACGGTTCAAGTGACCTCGTTCGTGGGTGTTGGCATGATAGAGAACACGAATGCTGGGTACACGAGCACCCTTGCCAATATGGCTCGATATCTCGAGCAGTCGAAACCGGCAATCTGAGCGGCACGCGCTACGTCGCCTTCGGGTCAGCAGGCCTCCTCCCCGAAAACCCTCCTGGCGTTGCTCACGGACGAACGATCGGCTCTATACGCCATGTGGCCACTGGCCCTCAACACGAGCAGGGGTGTTTTCCGTACTGATTTGATAGCTGCCTTCGGCTGCAAAGCGGTCAAAGCCCGCTGGACGCAGACGATCAGGGCATTGGCTCGCCATCGCTTCGAAGTGGCGCTCACTCCGGCGCCGTAGGTCACTTTTGGCCCCGGGGCGACTCTGCTAGTCTCGGGGCTCCGGACAACAGCCACCCGGTTCAACAGCGGCCCCCTTCATGCCCTTTCGCCAGATCACGGAGTCCTGTTTCGCCGATCAGATCGGCGAGGGCGGGCTTGGCGCCGCGGCCTATGCCCGCGCCCTTGCCGCCACCACGCCCGCGATCGAGCGGCTGCGCAAGCAGCAGGCCGATGGCAGCCTGCCGCTGCTCGGCCTGCCGGCGCGGCGCGACGACATCGCGGCCTTCGCGCCCGTAGCCGAGGACTACCGCAGCCGCTTCCAGGACGTCGTGGTGCTCGGCACCGGCGGCTCGTCGCTCGGCGGCCAGACGCTCTATCGCCTGGTCGATCGCGGCTTCGGACCGCCGCTCGGCATTCCGCGCCTGCACTTCATGGACAACGTCGATCCCGACACAATGGGGGCGCTGGCCAAGGCGATCGATCCCGGCATGACGGGTGTCCTGGCGATCTCCAAGTCGGGCGGCACGGCCGAGACCCTGGCCCAGCTCCTGGTCCTGCTGCCGGCCTTCGAGCAGGCGGTCGGCCGTGCGCGCCTGGGCCAGCACATAACGGTCGTCACCGAGCCGAAGGCGAGTGCCCTCGGCCGCATCGCCGAGCGCTACGGCCTGCCGACGCTGGAACACGACCCGGGCGTCGGCGGGCGCTTCTCGGTGCTGTCGGTGACCGGCCTGCTGCCGGCGCTGATCGCCGGGCTCGACGTCGAGGCGCTGCGCGCCGGCGCAGCCCAGGTGCTGCAGTCCACCCTGGCCGCTGGCGCGCCGCAGGAGGCGCCGCCGGCGGTGGGGGCGGCGATCGCCGGCGGCCTGCTGGCCGAGCGCGGCGTCAGCCAGAGCGTCATCATGCCTTACGTCGACCGGCTGGCCAGCTTCGGCCTGTGGTACTGCCAGCTCTGGGCCGAGAGCCTGGGCAAGGACGGCACCGGCACGACGCCGATCCGCGCCGTCGGCGCGGTCGACCAGCACAGCCAGCTGCAGCTCTACCTGGCCGGGCCGCGCGACAAGCTCTTTACCCTGCTGTTGCTCGAAGTTGCCGGCCAGGGCGGCCGGGTCGAGCGGGCGCTGGCCGACGACGAGGCGCTCGCCTACCTGCGCGGCCGCTCGCTCGGCGACCTGCTCGACGCCATGGGCCGCGCCACCGCCGAGACCCTGGCGCGCAACGGGCGGCCGCTGCGCCTGATCAGGCTGCCGCGGCTCGACGAGGAGGTCGTGGGCGGCCTCCTGATGCATTTCATGCTGGAGACCATCCTCGCCGCCGAGATCCTGGGCGTCGATCCCTTCGACCAGCCGGCGGTCGAGGAGGGCAAGGTGCTGGCGCGCAAATACCTGAGCGCGCTGAACGCCAGCGCGGCGGACTAGTATCGGGAATCACAGATGGATGTTGCACGCCCCTGGACCTCATGCTTCGACAAGCTCAGCATGAGGAATTGTGTTCCGCCCAATGTATCCGCCCACCTCATCCTGAGCCTGTCGAAGGATGAGGTCCGACGCTCGCTTTAACAACAGCGAGCGCCAGAGCGAGTCAGACCCATGAGCCTCCGCGTGCTGCCGCAGACCCTGGTCAACCGCATCGCCGCCGGCGAGGTGGTCGAGCGGCCGGCGTCGGCGGTCAAGGAGCTGGTCGAGAACGCGCTCGACGCCGGCGCGCGCCACGTCGAGGTGGTGATGCGCGACGGCGGCCGCGCGCTGATCGCGGTCAGCGACGACGGCTGCGGCATGAGCGCCGCGGAGCTGACGCTGGCGGTCGAGCGCCACGCCACCTCGAAGCTGCCCGACGACGACCTAGTGCACATCACCACGCTCGGTTTCCGCGGCGAGGCGCTGCCCTCGATCGGCGCGGTCAGCCGCATGACCGTGGCGAGCCGCGCGGCCGGCGCCGATCAGGCCTGGAGCCTGACCATCGAAGGCGGCCGCAAGGGCGCGCCGCAGCCGGCCGCTCTGCCGGCCGGCACGCGGGTCGAGGTGCGCGACCTCTTCTATGCGACGCCGGCGCGGCTCAAGTTCCTCAAGACCGCGCGCACCGAGCTGGGCCACGCGCAGGACATCCTCAGCCGGCTCGCCATGGCGCATCCCGAGGTCGGCTTCACGCTCAATGACGAGTCGCGCAGCCTGCTGCGCCTGCAGCCGGCGGAGGGAGACCTGATCGAAGCGCGCCTCAAGCGCCTGGGTGCCATCATGGGCCGCGACTTCGCCGCCAACGCCCTGCCGATCGAGGCGGCGCGCGAGGGCCTGCGGCTCACCGGCTACATCGGCCTGCCGACGCTCAACCGCGGCAACGCGCAGGCGCAGCACCTCTTCGTCAACGGCCGGCCGGTCAAGGACCGCCTGCTGCAGGGCGCGGTGCGCGGCGCCTACCAGGACTTCCTGGCGCGCGACCGCCATCCGCTGGTGGCGCTGTTCCTGGACGTCCCGCCGGAGGTCGTCGACGTCAACGTGCATCCCGCGAAGGCAGAGGTGCGCTTCCGCGAGCCGGGCCTGGTGCGCGGCCTGATCGTCAGCGCCTGCAAGCACGCGCTGGCCGAAGCGGGCCACCGCGCCTCGACCACGGTCGGCGCCGCGGCGCCGACCGTGGTCGAGG
>JBHJOF010000283.1:0-10311 GCA_050330055.1 Kiloniellales bacterium | reverse complement strand
CCAGGGCCACTACTATGTCGACTTCGAAACCGGCAAGCTGACCAAGTCCACCTCGTCCTATGAGCACCCGCAGCCGCACGCCTGCTTCATCCAGTCGGTCAACGACGACCTGGTGAACGACAACGGCATCATGGACCTCTGGGTGCGCGAGGCGCGGCTGTTCAAGTACGGCTCGGGCACGGGCACCAATTTCTCAAAGCTGCGCGGCGAGGGCGAGTCGCTCTCGGGCGGCGGCAAGTCCTCGGGCCTGATGTCGTTCCTCAAGATCGGCGACCGTGCGGCCGGCGCCATCAAGTCGGGCGGTACCACGCGCCGCGCCGCCAAGATGGTTACGGTCGACATCGACCATCCGGACATCGAGGACTACATCAACTGGAAGGTGATCGAGGAGCAGAAGGTGGCCTCCCTGGTCGCCGGCTCGAAGCTCTGCAACCGGCACCTCAACGCCATCATGCAGGCCTGCCACAAGGCCTGGACCAGCGACAGCCACGAGGCCGTCTTCGACCCGCGTCAGAACCCGGCGCTCAAGGCCGCGATCAAGGCGGCGCGCGCGGTCATGGTGCCGGAAAGCTACATCAAGCGGGCGATCGAGTTCGCCCGCCAGGGCTTCCGCTCGATCGAGTTCCGCACCTATGACACCGACTGGGATTCCGACGCCTACCTGACAGTTTCCGGCCAGAACTCGAACAACTCGGTGCGCGTCACCAACGAGTTCATCGAGGCGGTCGAGAAGAACGGCAAGTGGACGCTGCTGCGGCGCACCGACGGCAAACCGGCCAAGAGCCTGCCGGCGCGCGACCTGTGGGACCAGGTTGCCCAGGCCGCCTGGTCCTGCGCCGACCCCGGGCTGCAGTTCGATACCACGATCAACGAGTGGCACAGCTGCCCGAACTCGGGCCGGATCAACGCTTCCAATCCCTGCTCGGAGTACATGTTCCTCGACGATACGGCCTGCAACCTGGCCTCGCTCAACCTGATGGCCTTCCGCGGCGAGGACGGCCGTTTCGAGATCGAGGACTACGAGCACGCCGTGCGCCTCTGGACCATCACGCTCGAGATTGCGGTGCTGATGGCGCAGTACCCCTCGGCGAAGATCGCCGAGCTGTCCTATCGCTACCGCACCCTGGGCCTGGGCTACGCCAACATAGGCGGCCTGCTGATGTCGGAAGGCATCGGCTATCACTCGGCGGCCGGCCGGGCGGTCTGCGGCGCGCTCTCCGCCATCATGACCGGCGTCGCCTATGCCACCTCGGCCGAGATGGCGGGCGAGCTCGGCGCCTTCCCGGGCTACGAAGCGAACCGCGACGGCATGCTGCGGGTGATCCGCAACCATCGCCGCGCCGCGCATGGCAAAACGGAGGGCTACGAGGGCCTCTCGGTCCTGCCGGTGGCGCTCGACGCCAAGTCGTGCACCGATCAGGCGCTGGTCAAGGCGGCCAAGCGGGCCTGGGATCAGGCCCTCAAGCTGGGCGAGAAGCACGGCTACCGCAACGCCCAGGCCACGGTGATTGCGCCGACCGGCACGATCGGCCTGGTGATGGACTGCGACACCACCGGCATCGAGCCCGACTTCGCCATTGTCAAGTTCAAGAAGCTGGCCGGAGGCGGCTACTTCAAGATCATCAACCGCGCGGTGCCCGAGGCGCTACGCACCCTTGGCTACAACGAGGACGAGATCGGCGAGATCATCCGCTACGCGGTCGGCCACGGCACGCTGGAGGACGCGCCCGGCGTCAACCACGAGGCGCTGAGGGCCAAGGGCTTCCCGGAGGCCGCGCTCGACAGCATCGAGAACAGCCTGGCCAGCGCCTTCGACATCAAGTTCGCCTTCAACAAGTGGACGCTCGGCGACGAGCTCTGCACCAAGGTTCTCGGCTTCTCGGACGCGCAGCTCAACGACGTCGGCTTCGACATGCTCGAGGCGCTCGGCTTCAGCAAGGAAGAGATCGACGCCGCCAACACCTACTGCTGCGGCGCCATGACCCTGGAGGGCGCGCCGGGCCTGAAGGACGAGCACCTGCCCATCTTCGACTGCGCCAATCCCTGCGGCCGGACCGGCAAGCGCTTCCTCTCGGTCGAGAGCCACATCCGCATGATGGCGGCGGCGCAGCCGTTCATCTCCGGCGCCATCTCCAAGACCATCAACATGCCGGGCCGGGCCACGGTCGAGGACTGCAAGGACGCCTACATGCTGTCCTGGCGTCTCGGTCTCAAGGCCAACGCGCTCTACCGCGACGGCTCGAAGCTGTCGCAGCCGCTGTCAGCCTCCGTGCTCGCCCTGGACGAGGACGACGACGAAGAGAGCCCAGTCGAGAAGATTGTCGAGGAGATCGCCGCGGCGCCGGCGGCGCGGCGCGCCGAGATCGTCGCCGAGCGGGTGATCGAACGGGTCATCGAGCGCGCGCGGGGGCGCCGTCGCCTGCCCGAGCGACGCAAGGGCTACACCCAGAAGGCCATCGTCGGGGGCCATAAGGTCTACCTGCGCACCGGCGAGTACGAGGACGGCCACATCGGCGAGATCTTCGTCGACATGCACAAGGAAGGCGCCGCCTTCCGCAGCCTGATGAACAACTTCGCCATCGCCATCTCGATCGGCCTGCAGTACGGCGTGCCGCTCGAGGAATACGTCGAGGCCTACACCTTCACGCGCTTCGAGCCCTCGGGCCTGGTGCAGGGCAACGATGCCATCAAGATGGCCACCTCGGTGCTCGACTACATCTTCCGCGAGCTGGCGATCTCCTACCTCGGGCGCAACGACCTGGCGCATGCCGAGCCGGGCGACCTGCTGCCCGATTCGGTCGGCCGCGGCAACGCCGAAGGCGACCTGCCGGTGGTCAGCGAGACCGTTGTGGAGACGGTCCGCCGCGTCGCCTCGACCGGCTACGTGCGCAACCAGCTGCTGGTGCTGAACGGTGGCGCGCCCCTGGGCGGCGCGTCGTCGGCCAAGGGTAGCGCGCAGGGCGCAGCAAGTGGTGCCGGCGGCCAGGGATCAGGCGCGCGCGGCACCCAGGCCAGCGCCCAGGGGAGCACCAAGAGTCACGCAGGGGGCAACGGCGTCCTGCAAGAGCTCGCCGGCGACAAGGGCTCTCCCGAGGCCGTCGCCGTCGAAGCCACTGTTGTCCGCGAGGTAGAAGTCCGACTGGACCGCATCCGCGAGGCGCGGATGAAGGGCTACGAGGGCGATTCCTGCGGCTCCTGTGGCAACTTCACGCTGGTACGCAACGGAACCTGTCTCAAGTGCATGACCTGTGGCGGGACCAGCGGATGCAGCTGAGGGAGTACCTCTGCACACTGCCGCCTAGCAATGTTAGAAGGACAAAGCGATGGCTGGAAAGAATCAACACGTGGTGCCGCATGGCGATCAATGGGCCGTTCGCGGCGAAGGTAATTCGAGAGCGACCAAGCTCTGTGGGACGCAGCGCGACGCTATCCATGAGGCACGCACAATCGCGCGGCACCAGCGGAGCGAGCTCTTTATCCATAGACAGAACGGGCGCATCCGCGAGAGGAACACCTATGGGCGGGACTCCTTTCCTCCACACGGATAGGCGCACAGCAGGACCCGCGCACGCCGGTCTCCGCCGAAGACCTGTGCGTTGGGCGCCGCGAAAGCGGCAATTGCGTGTTGGCGCGCAGCCTTCCTTGCGCGACCAACGGTTAGCCGCGGGGCCCGCAATAGGCCTCGCGTGGAGTGCCTACCTCATGACTCATGTCTGAGTTCTCCCTGTGACCTCCGGGGCGGTTCGGTGGCCCGCCCCGATTTTTTCCCGCCCTTGTACCCCAACCCCGTTAACTCCGCGCTTCAGCGCGCAATCGAGTGCCGACGGGTCGCTCCCCCGGCCGTCCACTGGGTATGTCGCAAGGCTTGTCGCCGGGCCGGCAGCGCGTCTAAGGTGCCGCCGCCAAGCCCGCAGGGGCGTCCAAGCAAGCGAGAGAGGGAGAAGCCATGGCCGGCAAGATCGACGCGCGTCTCAAGGAACTGGGCATCGAGATCCCGCAGGCGGCGGCACCGGTCGCCAACTACGTGGGCTATGTCATGAGCGGCAAGCTCTGCTTCGTGTCGGGCCAGGTGCCGGTCGTCGGCGGCGAATTCAAGTACCAGGGCAAGGTCGGCGCCGATCTCTCGGTCGACGAGGCCTACCAGGCGGCCCGGGTCTGCGCCATCAACATCATCAGCCAGCTCAAGGCGGCCTGCGGCGGCGATCTCGACAAGGTGCAGCGGATCGTCAGGCTGGGCGGCTTCGTCAACTCGACACCCGACTTCAAGGACCAGCCGAAGGTGGTCAACGGCGCCTCCGACCTGATGGTCGAGGTCTTCGGCGACAAGGGCAAGCATTGTCGCGCGGCTGTCTCGGCCGGGGCGCTGCCGGTCGGCGTGTCGGTCGAGGTCGATGCGATCGCCGAGATCGGCTGAGGCCGACTCTCGTCGGGCCGGCCTACTGCGCGGCCTCGCCGAGGTTGCGCGGGAACTCGGGCATCTCCAGCTCCCGTCCGCCTGAAATTGACGCCCGCGCGGCCTCGGGCTCGAACAGCACTGGGTCCTGCTCGCCCCGCTGCACGTCGCGGCGGATCAGGAGGATGTGCTCCGGCGTGCCCTCGAAGGTCATCTCGCCTTCGAGGCGCATGATGATGCCGTCCTCGGTCAGCCAGGCCTGGAGCTCCAGGGATTGTTCCTCGTCCTGCCTCGACAGGCGGTAGCGGGTGACCGCCTCGCCGCCCTCGCGGGCAGCGCCGAGGGCCTCGACCTCGTAGTTCTCCAGATCGTGCAGCCCCGGCACCAGGGTCGCCTCGTCGAGCGGCAGCTCCAGGTAGTCGTCCAGCCCGGGTTGAATCACGAAGGCGCGGTCCAGGTCGGGTCGCAGGATGGTCACCTGCGGCAGGCCGTCAACCAGCATCTCCTGCCTTTCCAGCCCCGCGGCGTGATAGACCCGGTGGACAATGCGCTCACCGCCGACCTCGACCACCGCATCGGCGCTGAAGGAGGCGCGAAACGCCGGCAGTGCCTCCCCGGCCAGCACCGGGGCGGCCACGACGAGAAGTGCGGCGGCTGGTATGACGTGGCGCATGGCGCGCCCTCTTGCCTGCTGCTTCGGCGGATCGGGTCCGATCCACCGGAAAAGCGAGTCTAGGGGCTCGGCGCCGATCTGTCCAATCCGCGCCGCCCGTCCGTGCCGCCCGTCGGCAAGCGCCACAAAAGGGGCCGCCAAAGCCCGGCCCATGCCCTATATCTTAGCCATGCCCGACGGACGCGACGCCATCGCCGTCAGAGTGACCGAGCGCATCGCCGAGGTCTCGGCGGACGAATGGGACGCCTGCGCCGGCCAGACGGTGCCTTTCGTGCGCCATGCCTTCTTGCTGGCCCTGGAGGAAAGCGGCTCGGTCTCGCGCAAGACCGGCTGGCTGCCGCAGCACCTGCTGCTGCGCGAGCCCTGCGGCCGGCTGATCGGCGCGGCGCCGCTCTACCTGAAAAGCCATTCCTACGGAGAGTACGTATTCGACTGGTCCTGGGCCGACGCCTACGAGCGGGCCGGCGGACGCTACTATCCCAAGCTGCAGGGCTGCGTGCCCTTCACGCCCGTGACCAGCCCTCGCCTGCTGGTCCATCCCGAGGCCAACCAGGAACAGGTCGCCAACACGCTGATCGCCGGCATGGCCGAGCTTGCGCGGCAGCACCAGGTCTCCTCCCTGCACGTGACCTTCCCGCAGGAAGCAGAATGGCAGCGTTTCGGCACGGCCGGCTTCCTGCAGCGCGTCGGCCTGCAGTACCACTGGCGAAACCGCGGCTATGGCAGCTTCGACGACTTCTTGGGCGACCTCGCCGCGCGCAAGCGCAAGGCAATCAAGCGCGAGCGCCGCGACGCCACGGCAAGCGGCCTGGTCATAAAGGCGCTCACCGGCGCCGCCATCGAGCCGCGCCACTGGGACGCTTTCTACCGCTTTTACCGGGCGACCTCCGACCGCAAGTGGGGCCAGGCCTATCTGAACCGGGCCTTCTTCACCCGGCTCGGCGAGACCATGACGGACGCGGTGGTGCTGATCGTGGCGGAGCAGGAGGGCCAGCCGGTCGCAGGCGCGCTCAACCTCAAGGGCGATGACGCGCTTTATGGCCGCAACTGGGGCTGTCTCGGCCGCTTCAGGTTCCTGCACTTCGAGCTCTGCTACTATCAGGCGATCGACTACGCGATCCAGCACGGCCTGGGGCGGGTCGAGGCCGGGGCGCAGGGCGAGCACAAGATCCAGCGCGGCTATCTGCCGGCCGAAACCTATAGCGCCCACCTGATTAGCGACCGCGGGCTGGCCGACGCCGTCGCCCACTTCCTCGAGCGCGAGCGGGCCGCCATCGCGCAAGAAAAGGCTTTGCTCGCCGCGCACTCGCCCTACCGCCAGTGCTAGGCCCAGCGCAGGAGCGGTCCCATTCAGGAACCCCGACCCGCCGACAACCAGCAGTCTAAACACGCAGCCCGCTCGCCCGCTGAGACTAGGCGCTCGTCTTCGAGCGAACGGCCTATACAATTTCTTTAGTATTATTGCTTCAGATCGGATAGAACCCCCGACCTGGGAAAGACGTCGGTCCTAGAGATTTCATGATAGCCCGTCGCGTTAGTTTTCCAGTCTTGCTCACGCTTTACCTGGCGGGCGCCGCGATGGGTGTCGCGCAGGCGAGCGAAGCGCTTACGCTGCAGTCCGATGTTTCCATTCCGGCGCCGCTCCTGCTTGGGGCTTTGATCGGTCTGATCGGCGCCGTCTTCGCTCTTGGCTGGAGCATCCGCGAGCAGCGGCGCTTGAAACGGGCGATCCACAAAAGCGAAGGCCAATTCCGCGATTTTGCCGCCGCTGCGGCCGACTGGTATTGGGAGGCCGACGCGGACTGGCGGATTACCCAGGCCGATGGTCTTGGCACGCGCTTCGGATTGGACCCGGAGCAATTCATCGGCAAGACGCCGCTGGAAATCATCGGCATGGACGAACCCGATGAACACTGGCGAGCGCACATGCCGACCATCGAGCGAAGGGAGCCTTTTCGCGACTTCCAGTATTCGATGACGACGCCCGATGGTAAGCAGCATTGGATAGCGGCCAGCGGCGTGCCGTTTTTCGACGAGAAGGGCAATTTCCAAGGCTATCGCGGCTCAGGACGCGACGTAACCGCCGAGCGCGAGGCGCGGGAGCGCTTCGTCTATGTCATGGAGAATCTGTCCGAGGGCGTTGCGCTGTGGGACAAGGACGACCGCTTTGTGATCTGTAACAGCGCCTATCGCGACCTGGCGGGCAAGGCGGCGGAGGGCCTGGCGCCGGGCGTCACCTTCAGGGAAGTCGTCACCCGCTTTGCCCATTCCGGCGAATCCAACATTCCAGCGGGGAAAGAAGATGACTGGATCGCATGGCGCATGGACCTGCACCGCGCCATGGATGAGCCCATAGAGGTGAAGCGTGGCGATCGCTGGTACGCCGCGAGCAATCAGGTTCTGCCCGACAACAGTGTGGTGGTCAGGCTGACCGACATCACCCAGCGTAAGTCAGCCGAGGAGAAACTACAGCAGGCACAGAGACTTGAAACCGTCGGCAAGCTGACCGGGGGCGTCGCGCACGACTTCAACAATCTGCTCGCCATCGTTCTGGGCAACCTGGACCTCGTCATGGATGAGCTGCCGGCGGATCATCCGCACCGCGAGTTGCTAGATTCGGCGATCGCCGCCGCCGAGCGTGGCGCCACTCTGACGCAGCGCCTGCTCGCCTTCTCGCGCAAGCAGACCCTGGCGCCCCGGGAGATCAATGGCAACGAGTTGATTGAGGGCATGAACAATCTGTTGCGCAGAACCTTGGGCGAGCAGACGCAGGTCTCGATTGTCGCCGGCGATGAGCTCTGGCTCTGCGAAGCCGACCCCTCGCAGCTCGAGAACGCCCTGCTCAATCTCGCCATCAATGCGCGCGACGCGATGCCGAGTGGCGGCCAATTGACCATCGAAACGGGGAACGCAACTCTCGATGAGGCCTATGCGGCGCGAACGGCGGAAGTGCGGGCTGGCCAGTACGTCATGATAGCCGTCAGTGACACGGGACAGGGCATTGCCGAGGACGTCCTGCCGCACATCTACGAGCCCTTCTTCACCACCAAGGGCGTGGGCGAGGGCAGCGGCCTCGGCCTCAGCATGGTCTATGGCTTCGTCAAGCAGTCGGGCGGCCACATCTCGGTCTACAGTGAGCTCGGACAGGGCACGACCTTCAAGCTCTATCTGCCCCGCGCCAGACGCTGCAAGGCGGTGCACCAGGCTAGCCCCGTACCGCTGGCGGCAACGCTCGGCGACAGGGAGAAGATCCTGCTGGTCGAAGACGACTCGGACCTGCGCGCCATGACGGTCAGGCTGCTTGACGGCCTGGGCTACCGCGTCACGCCGGCCGAGCACGGCGTCGAGGCGATCGCCGCCTTCGACAGCGCTCAGGATTTCGACCTGCTGCTAACCGACGCCGTTCTGCCTGGCCCCTTGAACGGCTGTGCCCTGGCCAAGGAGCTGAGGCGGCGCGACCCGGGGCTCAAGGTGCTCTTCATGTCGGGCTACGCCGAAAGTGCCCTGCTCAACGGCGGGCGCATGGAAAGCGGCGCGACCCTGCTGCAAAAGCCGTTCCGGCGCGAGGACTTGGCGCGCAAGGTGCGCCAGGTGCTCGACTTCACCGGCCCAAGGTGATTGACGCCTTCCGCTAAAAAGGTTAGTGCGAAGGGGCCAGGACGGCCTGAAAAGCAAAAGCGCGCTGCGGCAAACTGGGCCGCACAAGCGCTCGAGGGGCGCCGGATCGACGCTGCTCCGGGGGGGGTGAGGCATGGCGGAGTCGCCGAGCGGGCAACAACAGACCTTCTACGTCGAACTGATCAAGCCGTCGCACTACGACGACGACGGCTACGTGATCCAGTGGTGGAAGGCATGGGTGCCGTCCAACACGCTGTCCAGCATCTACGGCATCGCGCTCGACGCCATCGAGCGCAAGGTGCTTGGCGAGGACGTCGAGATCGTCCTCAACGGCTACGACGAGACCAACACCGTCGTGCCGGTCGAGGACATCGTCGCCCGCCTGACGGCCCCCGGGGCGCAGGGCGTCGTCTGCCTGGTCGGCGTGCAGTCGAATCAGTTCCCACGCGCCATGGACATTGCCCGCCAGTTCCGCGCCAAGGGCATCCAGGTGGCGATCGGCGGCTTCCACGCCAGCGGCTGCATCGCCATGCTGCCGGAGCTGCCGGCAGACCTGAAGGAGGCGCTCGACCTCGGCATCACGCTCTTCGCCGGCGAATCCGAGGGCGGCCGCCTGGGCGAGTTCCTGCAGGACGCCTATCACCGCCGCCTGAAGCCGATTTACAACTACATGAGCGACCTGCCCGGCCTGCAGGACGAGGTTGCGCCCTTCCTGCCGGTCGAGATGGTGCAGCGCTACGGTGCCTCGATCGCCTGCTTCGACGCCGGGCGCGGCTGCCCCTTCCAGTGCTCTTTCTGCACCATCATCAACGTGCAGGGCCGCAAGTCGCGCTACCGCGACGCCGACGACGTGGAGAAGCTGGTGCGCACCAACGTGGCGCAGGGCATCTATCGCTGGTTCATCACCGACGACAACTTCGCGCGCAACAAGAACTGGGAGGCGATCTTCGACCGCCTGGGCGACCTGCGTGAGGAGATGAACCTGCCCTTCTCGATCATCATCCAGGTCGACACGCTCTGCCACAAGATCCCGAACTTCATCGACAAGGCCAAGCGCGCCGGCGTCGCCCGGGTCTTCATCGGGCTGGAGAATATCAATCCCGACAACCTGATGGCGGCCAAGAAGCGGCAGAACCGCATCACCGAGTACCGCAAGATGCTGCAGGCCTGGCGGGCCAAGCAGATAATCACCTACGCCGGCTACATCCTGGGCTTCCCGGCTGACACGCCGGAGCGCATCGCGCACGACATCGAGGTCATCAAGCGCGAGCTGCCGATCGACATCCTGGAGTTCTTCTGCCTGACGCCGCTGCCCGGCTCCGAGGACCACCAGACCCTCACCCTCAAGGGCGTCCCCATGGACCCGGACATGAACATCTACGACCTGGAGCACGTCTGCACCGGGCATGCCGTGATGTCCAAGGCCGAGTGGCAGGGCATCTACAACCGGGCCTGGGACCTCTACTATTCCGACGACCACGTGAAGACGCTGATGAAGCGCTGCGTGGTCAGCGGCAACAAGCCCGAGCGCATCTGGGCCCACACCCTGCAGTTCGCCGGCTGCATGCGCTACGAGAAGGTGCATCCGCTGCAGGGCGGCTATTTCCGCCGCAAGATCCGCAGCCAG
>JBHJOF010000282.1:0-74919 GCA_050330055.1 Kiloniellales bacterium | reverse complement strand
CTGAGCCGCAGGCCCGTGATTATGGCCAACGCGCTTCCCGTCGGGGCTTATGATCGCATACTCGTCGCGACCGACCTTTCCGATTGCTCCGCGCTCGCAATAGAAGCGGCGCGTCGGCTCGGCTTGCTCGATTCGGCGGACGTCGTCGCTTTGCATGCATTTGACGCGCCGGCGCAAGGCATGATGCTTCGCGCTTCGACGACGACGCAGCAGCTGAAGAACTACCTTGCCGACCAGGAAGAGCACGCTGGTGCCGAGCTGGAGGCCTTCCTAAACCGGCTCGCCTTCAAGCCACGCGAGCGCATTGTCCGCCTCATCGAAACCTCGGCAGCCGAGACGATTCGGGAGTGCGTCCGCCAGGGCCGGGTAGACCTCGTCGTTCTGGGAACCCGTGGCCGTAGCGGCATGGCCAGGCTCTTCCTCGGCAGCGTGGCCGAGGACGTGCTTCGCAATGCCGAGATCGATGTCCTCGCTGTCCCGCCGGGCAGAGGCGCGGCTGCCTCGCCATCCCCGTAGGCCACTCCAGAGCGCGCCGCATTCGCCTTGCTTGCCAACACCATATCGACGAAACCACGCCAGCAGACACCATCCGTCGCGCTGACTCCCTCGGACCTCGTTCCACCATCGTTGTGAGGAGCGGCCACCAGTCGCGCTACCCGGCGAAGCGCTCGGCCCGATTGTCCGATCTGTGCGCGCCCTGTACCAATTGCCGGTCGATGAGCCGGTCTGGGCATCAGATCGGCTGGACCGCACCAGCTTGGCAGATCCGCTTGAACACCGACGTTGTGGTCAAGCCGATCTGGCCTTCTGGCGATAGTCCGTAGGTGTCAGCCCAAAGGTGAGCTTGAAGATCCGCGAAAACTGAGCCTGATCCGCGAAGCCCCACTTGTAGGCGATCTCAGCAACCGTTTGGTGGTTCTTTGCATCTGCCAGGGCCTCTTTACAGGCGAGCAGCCGTTGATGCCGGACCCACTGGCTGAAGGTCTCGTTGGTATCACGGAACAGCGCGTGCAGGTAACGGGTCGAGATGCCGCAGGCGCCGGCCACAAGTTCCGGATTGAGATTGGGATCCGAAAGGTGCCGGCGGACCACGCTCTCGACCCGGGTCAAGTGAGCGTCCCGCACAGTCGACGTTCCGGTCGTAAGCGTCCGCTCATCATCCTTCAGGGCATAGACGAGAAGGTCCGCAAGCTGATAGCCCAGCGCGATGCGCGACTCTTCCGTCAGGCTCTCGAAACGCCGTGGGATGAGATAGAGCATATCGACGAACAATGCGCCCATCCCTCCGGTCGCATCGAATGCGAGCGCGCAAAAGCGATCCGGTGCCCGGATCCGATTGCGCAGGTATTCGGCCGGGAGCTTGAACACCCAGAGATCGTTCGGCCTTCCATGGCCGAACTCATAGGGCTCCCCACTGCGCTCGAGGATGAAGCCGCCGGGCCCGCAACAGACCGCCGAACCGCACTGTGCGAAGTTCACCTCCGACAGGCCCGGCACGGTCACGAGATAGTGCTCTTCCGACTCCATCAGCAAATGGCGACGCCGCCGGCGGTAGTTCAGGGCATCTGCCGTGTTCCTGGAGAGCGACGCCATGCCCAGACTCCACACTGACAGCTCGCCCTTGAAGCGGTCCCTTTGCGGACAGTCTATATCGAGGCCGAAATAGACGTCCGATACGGTCTCGCTCCAATAGTCGAACCGCTTCTGTGGCGGCATAGCCGTCGTACTGTACTGGATCGGCATGGCGGACCGCCCCCTGAAGCTGATACTCCAGCTGAGACAAAGCATAGCCCAAGGCCGGGTAGGCGTCACGCGAACTTCCGAGCGTACCTGGAACTATGCGCTCATCTTCAAGACATTGCTCATTGTCGGTCAAGACGCCGCAGGATGTCGATCCTATTCTACGCTCCAAAGTTTCTGTAGGCAGGCCAACGCTCGTTCCAGTTGAGCGGGCGTAGAAGCCTCGGCGGCCGGGCCAGGCTGCCCGAGCCGGATATCTAGGGAAGCGCGATGACGACAGCCGTAGACCCCATCACCCTTTCGGTCGTGCGCGGCGTGCTGGAAACCACCCAGCGGGAAATGACGCTAGCGCTCGAGAAGACGGCCAGATCGAGCGTCTTCAACCTGGCGCACGACTATTCGAACGCGCTGTTCGATCACAAGCCGGAGATGATCATGCAGGGCCAGGACATCCCGATTCACCTCGGCTCTCTCATCCCGGCGATGAAGGCGGTGGCGGGCTACTTCGGAGAGGACATACGGCCCGGCGACGTGATCATGCACAACGATCCCGCCTACATGGGATCGCACATGATCGACACCTGCTTATACA
Source organism: Kiloniellales bacterium (assembly GCA_050330055.1). GTDB lineage: Bacteria > Pseudomonadota > Alphaproteobacteria > Kiloniellales > JAKSDN01 > JBHJOF01. Next base: position 72,587 of record JBHJOF010000282.1, on the reverse strand, counting down.
AGCCGGTCTTCTACAAGGATGAGCTGGTTTTCTGGACGGTCTGCAAGGGGCACCTGACCGATATCGGCGGACCGGTCCCGGCCGGCTACAACCCCGACGCCAAGGAGATCTTTGCGGAAGGTCTGCGCATTCCTCCGGTCAAGATCGTCGACGCGGGCAAGAAGCGCTACGACGTCATCAACCTGCTTCTGACCAACATGCGCGCACGCCGCGACCAGGAGGGCGACTTCAACGCGCAGCTGGGCGCGGTCCAGGTAGGCGAGCGAAACCTGGTCGCCTTGCTCGACAAGTACGGGGTCGAGGAAGTCCACGCCTGCGTCGAAGAGTTGTTGGCCATGGCGGATCGCCACATGCGCTCGCTCATGCGCTCGATTCCGCAGGGAACCTATGTGGGAAAGGCCATCGTCGAGGACGCGGGCCACGGCTTTGGAGACCTCGAGATCACGGCGACGGTCGACATCAAGGACGACAGCTGCCACATCAAGATCGATAGCCCGCCTCAGATCCCCTACTTCATCAACTCCTACGAAGGCAATTCCTATTCCGGCGTCTACCTCGGCGTGATGATGTTCGCCCAGCTGCCGCCGCCCTACAACGAGGGACTCTATCGCTGCGTGAGCGTCGACATGGGGCCGAAAGGCACCCTGTGCAACGCGAAGGAGCCGGCTCCTCACATGAACTGCACGACGACGCCGATGGAAACCCTGACCGATGCGGTGCGCCTGGCATTCGAAAAGGCTGCGCCCGATCAGGTCAGCGCGGGCTGGGGGCACGCGAACGGTTGCAACATCGCCGGCTGGGACACGCGCCACGACGAGGAGTACGTGACGATGGTTCTGGCGTCGATCATCTCCGGGGCAGGCGCCACGCCGCATCAGGATGGCTGGCATGCCTGCGGCCCGGAGTGCTGCTTCGGTGCCCTGACCTCCGGCGATGTCGAGCTCCTTGAGTACTCCTATCCGATCATCATACACCGCTACAGCCTGATGACCGACTCTGGAGGTGCCGGGAAGCTCCGGGGAGGGTCCGGAACCTGCTGGGAGGTCGAGCCGCTGGATCGGCCGATGACCTTCGTCACCTTCGGCGAGGGCCGGCGCATCCCGGCAACCGGCGCCGCCGGCGCCAAGTCGGCCAAGATCGAACCGAAGGTCGGGCGTATCCAGATTACCCGAAAGGGCAATGAGGAGATCATCAGGAACAACATCATCGAGACGATCCATCCGGGAGAGCGGGCCGCCAACATGAACCCCGGCGGCGGCGGCTATGGCGATCCATTCGAACGTCCCATCGAAAGGGTTGTCTGGGACGTCAAGAACGGGTTGGTTTCGATCGAAGGTGCCCGCGAGGACTACGGCGTCGTTATCAAGTCGGATGAGTCGCTGGAAGTCGATCTTGCCGCAACGGAACGGCTGCGCGGCACGCGCACGGCTGCCTAGATCAGAGCCTTTTCGTACAAAGTCAAGGTCCCGCGCAGAGGGCGGGCCCAACAATGCCATGAGGGAGCGAGGATGCGGAGCAATTATCGCTTGGGCATCGATGCAGGAGGCACCTTTACGGACTTTGTCCTCGCCGACGGGGCAGGCAACGTCAAGCTCTACAAGGCGCTTTCCACGCCGAATGACCCGACCAAGGCTATCGAGAACGGCTTGAAGCTGATCTCCGAGGAGCTCGGAAAGAGCGCGCAGGAGATTGTCTCCGAATGCGATCTTTGCATCAACGGTACGACTGTCGCCCTCAATGCGCTGATTCAGCACAAGGGAGCGAAGGTCGGACTGATCTGCACAAGGGGTCACGAGGACTCGATCGAGATTCGACTGGGTCATAAGGAAGACGGCTATCGCTATGACGCGGAGTATCCGCCCGCGCGCATGCTGGTTCCACGCTACCTGCGCAAGGGCATAGAAGAGCGGGTCCTGTCGACCGGCGAGGTGCGTACGCCGCTCAATGAGGAGGATGTTCGCGCCGCGTGCCGGTTCTTTTTGGACGAGCAGGTCGAGGCCGTTGCCGTCTCTTTCCTCTGGTCGGTACTCAACCCGGACCATGAACGCCGCGCGGCGGAGATCGTCCGCAAGATGATGCCGGATGTGATCCTTGCAGTCGGCAGTGAGATCTATCCCCAGATCCGGGAGTACACGCGGACGTCGACGACGGTTGCCAATGCATACCTGACACCCACCATGAGGAGCTATGTCGAGGCGGTCGAGACCTACTTCGCTGATCTGGGCGTGCGACATCCGCTTCGCTACTTCCAATCCAACGGCGGCCTGGCGATCGGCGAAGCCATGACCGAGAGATCGGTCTACGCCATTAACTCCGGACCCGCGTCGGCGCCACAGGCAGGCATGTATGTAAGCGCCCCGTTCGACGAGCGGAACATCATCACCGTCGACATGGGTGGCACGTCCTTCGATGTCACCTTGACGAAGGATGGGATCACCAACCTCAACAAGAATATCGATTTTCTACGCTATCGCATCGGCGTGCCGATGATTCAGGTGGAAACCCTGGGCGCCGGCGGAGGATCCATTGCCTGGATCGACACTCTTGGGCTCCTGCAGGTCGGACCGGAAAGCGCGGGGGCCGACCCGGGTCCCGTCTGCTACGACCAGGGCGGCACGGAGCCCACGGTGTCGGATGCCAACCTTGTGCTCGGAAACCTCAACCCTGACGGGCTGATCGGCGGCCGGCTGCCCTTGAACAAGGAAAAGGCCTATCGCGCGATCAAGGAGAAGCTTGCGGATCCTCTCGGCCTGTCAGTCGAGAAGGCCGCCCATGGTGTCTTCACCATCGTCAACAACAACATGGTCAACGGCATACGCCGCGTTTCCGTCGAGCGCGGCTACGATCCGCGCGACTTTGTTCTGGTTGGAGCAGGCGGTGCGACGGGAGCCCACATCACCGCCCTGGCGCGCGAGATCGGCATAAAAAAGGCGATAGTCCCCAAGCTCGCGTCCGGGCTCTGCGCCTTCGGCCAGATCATATCCGACGTGAAGTACAACTTCATGGCGACCAGCCCCTTGCGCCTGGACACGCCGGGCGCGTTTGAGCGGCTGAACCAGCTCTTCCTCGAGATCGAAGAGCGAGGCGTCAAGCATCTGGAGGCCGACGGCTTCGATCGCGACCGGATCTACGTCAAGCGCAGCATGGACATGCGCTACGTCGGTCAGGTGCACGAATGCACCGTGGAACTGGACACCTTCGAGATCTCGGGCGCGACGGCGGCGCAGGTGAAGGATGCCTTTCACAAGCGGCACGAGCGCCTCTACACCTATTCCGAGCCCCATAGCGCGGTCGAGGTTGTGAATATCGAGAGCACGCTCTACGGCCGAGTCGACAAGCCGAAGTCGCCAAAACTCAACGGTGCCGGCTCGCTGCGGGAGGCGTTGAAGTCCCATAGGGACGTGATCTTCTCCTCTGACGGAAGAGGTGTCAGGACGGCCGTCTACGATGGCATGAAGATCGGCGTCGACGAGTGCATCGTTGGTCCGTCGATCATCGAGGAGGAGACCACCACAATCGTGATCGAGCCGGACTGGCGGGCGGAACTGCATGAATCCGGATCCTACGTAATCACGCGACGTGTGAACTAGCGTGGCACAAGTGTCGATGAATCAAACTGAAAGAACAGGGAGCGCGATCAATGAGTAAGAGACGTGGCACATATGCATTGGCATTGATTGCCAGTCTGGCAGTGCCCTCCAACGCTGCACTGGCAAGCGAAGCATGGTGGCCGATCAAGGTGTACGACGCCTCGTCCGGCTCGAACGTCGAGGTTGACTACAGCCCGGTGGAGAAGGCCTCCAAGCCGTGGAACATCTGCGTGCTTTTCCCGCACATGAAGGACAGCTTCTGGGTCGCCGTGGCCTACGGCATCGTCACCGAAGCCGAGCGCCAGGGCGTCAACATGACGCTCTACGAGGCGGGTGGCTATGAGAACCTGCCGCGTCAGCTCTCGCAGTTCGACGACTGCATGGCCTCGAACGCCGATGCCATCGTGGTCGGCCCGATCTCCGAGGCCGGTCTGGCGCAGAAGTTCGAGGAAGGCATTGCCGCCGGCAAGCCAGTGATCGCCACCGTCAACCCCGTCGCCGAGGCCAAGACGACCGGCAAGATGTACGTCGAGTTCGATACCATGGGCGAGCAGACCGGCAAGTACCTGCTCGACTTCCTGGGCGGCAAGGAAGGCAAGGCCGTCGCCTTCCCGGGCCCGGCGGGCTCCGGCTGGGCGGAGAGCTTCTACGAAGGCTTCAAGACCGCACTCGACGGCAGCAACGTTGCGATCCTCGACGAAATGTTCGGCGACAGCGGCGTCGGCGTGCAGCTGCAGCTGATCCAGGACGCGCTGCAGGCCTATCCCGACATGGACGTGATCTGGGGCACGGCGCCGACTGCCGAAGCCGCAATCGGGGCGGTCGCCGAGGTCGGCCGCGAGGGCGAGATTCAGATCATGTCCTCCTACGAGAACCAGGCTATGCTCGACGCCATGAACAAGGGCGAGATTCTCGGTTTCGCCACCCAGTATCCGGTGCTGGAAGGCAAGGTGGCGATCGACATGGCGGTGCGTGCCCTTGAAGGCGAGGAGGTCATGCCATTCGTCAAACCGATTCCCGACATGATCGCCAAGAGCAACGTCGATCAGATCAACATGGGGCTGGTGCTGGCGCCGGCCGATTGGACCCCGGTCTACTCGGTGACCGCGAAGTAAGCGTCGGCTCCTGGCACTCAGCCGCGGACCGCAGACGCGGATGAATGACGAAGCTGCAGTACGATCGACAGCCGATCCGGCCGCCTCCCCGCCAGTGAGCGAGGGGGCGGCCGGCGGCCGTCCGCTGCTGGAGATGAGCGGCATCTCCAAGCGCTTTCCCGGCGTCCTGGCGCTCGACCAGGTGGATTTCGACCTGCGCGGCGGCGAGGTCCACGTGCTGTTCGGCGAAAACGGCGCCGGCAAGTCGACCCTGATCAACGTCATCGCCGGCACCTTTCCCGCGGACCGCGGCTCCTTCCATTACGAGGGACAGGAGATTCGCCACCTGACGCCGCACCAGGCGCGCGTCATGGGCATCAGCCCGGTGTTCCAGGAGTTCTCCCTGGTGCCCAACCTGACGGTCGAGGAGAATCTCTTCCTCGGCCACGAGATCCAGGCAGCCGGCTTCCTCAACAAGCCGGAGATGCGCGAGCGGGCCGCCAAGGTGATCGCCCAGCTCGGCTTCGACCTCAATCCCAGGAAGAAGGTCAGCGAGCTATCGCGCGCCCACCAGCAGATGGTCGAGATCGCCAAGGCGCTGCTTGCCGAGGTGCGCCTCTTGATCCTCGACGAGCCGACCGCATCGCTGACCGAGAGCGAGACCTACAAGCTGTTCGACCTGATCGCCAAGCTGAAGGTCAAGGGCGTCGGTATCATCTACGTCTCGCACCGCCTGCGCGAGATCAAGCAGATTGCCGACCGCATCACCGTGCTGCGCGACGGCCGCAAGATCGCAACACGCCTGGTCGACGAGGTCAGCGACAACGAGCTGGTTGAGCTCATGACCGGGCGCAAGATCGAGGTGCTGTTTCCCAGGATCGAGCACCGCCCGGGCGACACTCTGCTGGAGATTCGCGACCTGACCCTGGCGACCCATGCCGTCGAGGGCGTCTCGATCGTCGCCCGCGCCGGGGAGGTGACCGGCATTGCCGGCCTGGTCGGCTGCGGCAAATCGGAGCTGATCCGCGCCGTCTACGGGCTGGAGCCGATCGAGGCCGGCGAGATTCTGATCAAGGGCCAGCCGGTCGAGCATCCACGCCCCGACGAGAGCCTGAAGCGCGGCGTCTGCTATTTCCCCTCCGACCGCGTGGTGGAGGGCCTGGCGCTGGAGCGCTCGGTGCGCGAGAACGCTTCCATGGCGGCGCTCGACCTGGCGCAGTTCGCCCGCATGCGCATCCTCAAGCGCGCCGGCGAGAAACGCGTCATCCAGGCAATCGTCGACCGCCTGCGCCTGCGGCCTCCGAACATCGAGCGCGTGGTCGGCAACCTCTCCGGCGGCAACCGCCAGAAGGTCATGCTGGCGCGCGGCCTGACCCGCGAGACCCAGGTCTTCCTGTTCGACGAGCCCACGGTGGGCATCGACGTCGGCGCCAAGGTCGAGGTCTACGAGCTGATGAAGGCGCTGGTGGAGAGCGGCGCGGCCATTGTGCTGGTCTCATCGGAGCTGCCCGAGGTGCTGCACCTGGCCAACCGCCTCTACGTCATGCACCGCGCCCGCCTGGTGCGCGAGCTGATCGGCGCCGCGATCAACGAGCAGGCCGTGCTGTCCTGCTTCTTCCAGGAGCAACCGCAGCAGCAGGCGGCCGCGGCGGCTGCCGGCGAATAGTACCGGATTCTAGAAGGGAGTGGCGCGTTCGATACCATTGTATTTCTTGTCATTGCCGGGCTTGACCCGGCAATCCATGGACCCCCGGATCAAGTCCGGGGGTGACATCGGTGAGTGGAACGGCCGTCGTGATACGTTCAATGATGCTGAGCACTAGGCGATGAGCAGCGGTAGCCTGACCAGCCACCAGCACGCGACCGGCATGAGCCGCATGACCCATGTGGTGACCGCGATCGGCCTGTTGCCGATCCTGCTGGTCCTGCTGATCGCCGGGCTCGCGCTTTTCGAGCCGCGCTTCCTCGGCGTCTTCAACGTCTTCAACGTGCTGCGCAGCGCCTCGTTCCTGGCGATCCTGGCGGCCGGGCAGATGCTGGTGCTGATCGTCGGCGGCTTCGATCTCTCGGTCGGCGCGGTGATTGCGCTGGCCAGCACAGTCATGGCCAAGGTCATGGCTGCGCTGATGATGACCATGCCGGATCAGGTCTGGCTGGTGATCCTGTTGGGCGTCTCAGCCGGCATCGCCTGCGGTGTCGGCATCGGCCTGATCAACGGCCTCTGCGTCGCCTTCCTGCGCATCTCGCCCTTCATGGTAACGCTGGGCACGCTGTCGATCGCGTCGGGCATAGCGCTGCTGCTGACCAGCGGCATCCCGGTCTACGGCATGCCGGACGAGTTCGTGAAGGGCTTCGGGCGCGCCCTCTGGTTTGGCCTGCCGACCACGGTCTACGTGGCGCTGGCGCTGATCGTGCTGGTCTGGGTCATCCAGAACCACACGGTGCTCGGCCGCTACATCTACGCCATTGGCGGGAATCTGCAGGCGGCCCTGGTCTCCGGCGTGCCGACCAAGACCTATCTCGTGCTGACCTACACCATGTGTGGCACGCTCGCCGCCATCACCGGTGTGCTGCTGACCGCCCGTCTCGGCTCCGGCCAGGCGACGCTCGGCGGCAACATTATGATGCTGCAGTCGATCGCCGCCGCGGTAATCGCCGGCGTCAGCCTGCGCGGCGGCATCGGCCGGGTCGAGATGGTGGCGCTGGGCGCCCTCTTCCTCTCGATCGTGACCAATGCCATGAACCTGCTGCGCATCGACAGCAAGATCCAGACCATTGTTCTCGGCGTGATCGTCATTCTGGCGGTGGCGCTCGACGAGTTCGGCCGGAGGAGACAGGTCCGTGGCTGAGACCACCGCACCGGTCGCCGCCGCGGAGGAGCGGCCGAGCCTGCGCCAGCACCTGATGCGGGCGCTCAGCCTCATCGTCCTGGTGCTGATGGCGCTCGGCTTCGCCGCTGTCGAGCCGCGGATTCTCTCCGCCGGCAACTTGGTCAACATCCTGTCGCAGAGCAGCTACCTGGCGATCTTCGCCACCGCCCAGATGGTGGTGATCCTGACCCGGGGCTTCGACCTTTCGCTCGGCATGTGCGTCTCCTCGGTCAGCGTGCTGACGGCGCTGATCATGACCGGCATGGTCGCGGCTGATCCGGCCTCTGTCTATCTAGCGATCGCGCTCGCCATAGCAGCCGGCCTCCTCTTCGGCGTCGCGGTCGGCGCGGTCAACGGCTTCAGCGTGGCGTTTCTCCGCGTCAACCCCTTCATCGCTACCCTGGGTACGCTCAACATCTGCTACGGCATTGCTTCGACCATTTCCAACGGCCGGCCGGTGTTCGGCGTGCCGCGCGAGTTCAGCCAGCTGGTCTACAGCGGCACGGTCGTGGGGGTGCCGATCCCCATCGTGCTCTCTGGCATCACACTGATCGCTATCCATCTGCTGCTGCACTACACGGTGATCGGGCGCAGCTTCTACATCCTGGGCAGCAACCCGCGCGCCGCCATGGTCGCCGGCCTGCCGAGCCGGCGCTACCTGGTCTACGCCTACATAATCTGTAGCGTGCTGGCGGCCATCGGCGCCATGCTGCTGACCGCGCGCACCGGCTCGGGCGAGCCCAACCTGGGCGGCAACCTGACCCTGGAAAGCATCGCCGCGGCGGTGATCGGCGGCGTCAGCCTGCGCGGCGGCATCGGCGGGGTGCCGGCGGCCCTGCTCGGTACGATCTTCGTCACCGTGCTGTCGAACGGGATGAATCTGACACGCGTGGACGGCTACGTGCAGATGATCGTGCTGGGCACGGTGATTATCGCGGCCATCTTCATCGATCGGCTGCGTACCACGCGCGGCTAGCCGCAAAGTCATCCGCTATTCACGCCTCGCGAAGTCAGCCGAAGCGCCGGCTGCCCTTTGCAAGCCCAGCTTGTCATACCAAATTCTGATACTCATGACCGGGCTCCCATGCTTCGAGACGCCGCTTCGCGGCTCCTCAGCATGAGGTGGTAGGCGGTTGATATAGAACGTCATTCCTCATCCTGAGGAGCGTTCGAAGAACGCGTCTCGAAGGATGGGCCATGAGTCTCTGGTTTCGAGACGGCGTATCACCCTGAGCTTGTCGAAGGGTGAGGAAAGCTGCGCCGGTTCAATTTGCACGGACTACGGGCTAGAGCCTGACCAGCTGGGTCACCTCGAAGCCGATCGACAAAGCGGCCAGCGCGAAGGCAAGCACGATCCCGAGCTTCGACGACCAGTTGCGATCCAGCGGCCAGAGCTGCTGACGGCGATAGTCCTCGGCTGCGACGGGGTCGTTCGGCTGCAGCGTCGCCCAGGCATCGGGCAGCCGCGCCTGGCGCACGAGGATCGTGGCTATCATGGGCGCGAGCAGGCAGGCAGGCACCGCGAAGCCGAGGATTACCTGGCCGGGGAGATAGTCCTCCGGCGGGGTCGAGACCCGCGACAGGAAGACCCCGAGCAGCGCTGGGCTCACCGCCCAATAGAAGTTGTTGAGGGCAAAGTTCCAGTGCTCGAGCCCGAACTCGTTGAGCGGCGACTGGCAGTTGAGCATCAGGCGAAGACCTTGCGCCCGGGCCACCGCGAGCTGCTCGAAGGCCCCGAAGAGAAAGGTGTGCAGCAGGATCTGCGTGACCGCCAACGCGGCGAACAGCGTGATCAAGAACTGCTGGGCCACCAGGACCAGGTTGAACAGAAGCTGGCCGGGCGGCGGCGCGATCCCTTCGATCCGCGCTTCCGGCAGGCCTTGCTCTGCATCCACACTGCAGGGATCCCCGCCGCCCAGGTCTGCCTCCAGGAGCCATTTCACGGAAGCGTTGGGAAAGCGGCAGGCGACGCCCAGCTGCTTGGCGAGACTGGCGCTGCCGAGATAGACGTCGTAGCGCGGCGCCCAGTCGACGGCATTGATGACCAGGGCGGCGACGAGCGCAGCCAGAATGGCACTGCCGCGCCAGCGCCGGACGAAGCGCAGAACCCGTTGTACGGCCGCCTCGTCCGCCTGGCCCTCGGGTCCGCGCAGGACACCCGTCTCGGCCAGCCGGCTCCAGGCCTGCAGCATGGGCCGCCAGGTCAACCATATGCCCGGCGCCAGGCCCAGGAAGATGAAGGGAACCGGCCACCAATTGACCTGCTGGAAGTAGGTCTTGTAGGCGTCCGGCGCATAGGCCGGCGGCTCGTCAAATCCCAGCGCAAGGGCCAGCAGCCAGACCGCGAACGAGAGCAGGGTTGCGGCGAGTAGCGCCGTCAACCCGCTGTCATAGGAAACGAGCTTGCCCCAGATTCGACCGGTCTCCCCAATCTCATGCAGACCATGTCGCGGCGCGACAGGTCAGCGCGTAACCCGGCGAATCATACGACTGGTTCCCAGGCCTGGGAACAGGAAACCTTGCCTGCGGTACCGATGCCGACCACACTGCGACCGCCATGAACTCCTATCCGCACCGCAAGCACAGCGACGTCATGCGCGCCTACCTGAGCCTGTCGGGTATGCGGGTGGCCGACGTCGGCTGCGGCGACGGCGCGCTGGTGCGCTTCATGACCCGCGAGGGGGCGACGGTGGTCGGCATCGAGTGCTCGCCGGCGCAACTTGCCCGCGCCCATGCGGCGGAGCCGGCCGCCGGCGAGCGCTACATCGAGGGCGTCGGCAAGGACCTGCCCCTGGAAGACGCCACACTCGACCTGGTGGTCTTCTTCAACAGCCTGCACCACGTGCCGGTGGAGGCGCAGGAGGTGGCGCTGGCCGAGGCGGCCCGCGTGCTGAAGCCGGACGGCCTGCTCTATGTGATGGAGCCGCTGGCAGAAGGCACCTACTTCGAGCTGATGCGCCCGGTCGACGACGAGACGCAGGTGCGCGCCCGCGCCTACGACGCGCTGCGAGCGGCCGCCGCGGGCGAGGCCTTCGAGGAGATCGTCGAGGAACGCTACGCGGCGCCCTTCAAGCACAAGAGCTTCGCCGACTGCGTGGCCGACTCCCTGGCGGTCGACCCGGAGCGCCGCGCCGCCTTCGAGGCCGCGGGCGAGGCGCTGGCGCAAGGCTTCGAGGCGGCCGCCGAGAAGCGCGACGGTGCCTACTGGTTCGACCAGCCGAGCCGGCTCAACCTGCTGCGGCGCACCGCTGTCGCTTGACGTCACTTGAGCGGCGTGCCAGATGCGGCCGAAACGATTGAGACGCACCAAAGCGCGAAGCAACAGTCATGGCCATCAAGTACGTCTCGCCGCACCACTCCGAGGACGATCCGGGCGGGCTGATCCACGACGTGATCGCCGCCGGCGCCGATTTCGCCGGACCGGCCGAGGACATCATCCTGACCTGGACGCTCAGGCTCGGCGAGGGCCGCGACCCGGCGGCGGCGGCGCAGCGCCTGCTGGCCGCCCATGGCCTGGCGGAGGGCCCGCTGCCGCAGGGCGCGGCCGGCCGCGTCATCGAGATGCTGCGCGAGGCGGCCAGCTATCCGGAAGACCGCCTGCGCCGCCACGTCCGCCCGAAGCGCGATGGCCGGCGGCGCAAGCGGCCGGCCGACTGACGGGCTATCACCTTAGGCTCATAGCGCTGCGTTGGAGCACTGATGCGCGCAAATTCTTGGGCCATACTCCACATTGCAAATCTGTACTGCAGAAATAAAAATAAATATAACTGTGTACTGCACAAAGAACTTTTAGTATTACGAAGATCTCTTCAAAAAATATTCCTTAAAAGCCATTGAAAAATACTCCATATAGGCTTATCTTTTTCATAAGTAGCAAATCATTGCTGCAAAACTCTGAGGTATTTCATATGGCCGACAAAAAATTCGGCTGGCGGAGAGATTATGCATCCAACGCATCCCATACTTTCCCGCCGCGCCCGGACACGCCCGAGGAGGACTCCGAGGACATACCGGCAATCGATCGGCCAGCCGCACAGTCCGACAAGGCTCCGCCTCGAAGTCGCTCTCGATATTGAGATGAAGTGTTGTCACCTGGATAACCGCAGCGAACGCGGCCACCGCATAAACAGAGCCCTAAACTGCGCCAACGCGAAAGCAGCACGCGCGATGGGGGCCATTGACTGACGATGCGAGGCGTCCTTTGAGACCCACCCCTTAGCCTTGGTGGGTGTTTCGACCAGCAAGCTCGCTGCGGTGCTCGGCAGTCACGACAAGGTGCCATTCATGAACAGCATGCGACGACCGCGCCTTGTTTCAGTTCTCACCCCTGTTCTTCTGGCGCTTCTGGTCGCTGCTTCCAGCGTGGCTGGCGCCCAGGCCGGCTCCGCCGAGATGCCCGAGGCCGAGATGCCCGAGAATGCGCGCGCGAAGAGTTTCGGGAGCGGCTGGGAGTGCAATCCTGGCTATCGAGTGGTCAAGGGAGCCTGCGCAGCGATCTTGCTGCCCGCAAATGCGTACGCGACCAACACGTCCTACGGACGCGGTTGGGAGTGCGGACACGGGTATCGGGATAGCGGTGAGACCTGCACCGTCGTCGAAGTGCCCTCCAACGCCTATCTGACGTCCTCCGGCGACAGGTGGGAATGCGCTCGAGGCTATCGGCAGATCGACGAGGCCTGCATTGCCATCAATGTACCCAGAAACGGTTACTTGTCAGAAACTCCATATGGGCCTGGCTGGGAGTGCGATCGAGGCTATCGAGCAATCAAGGATGGCTGTGTCGCCATCCTGGTGCCCGCAAACGGATACGTCGTGGAGGCATCGTACGGCCCCGGATGGAAATGCAGTCGTGGCTACCGGTCAATTGATGAGGCTTGCGTGGCCGTCCAGGTGCCCGAGAACGGCTATTTCGTGGACGCTTCCTATGGACCTGGATGGAAATGTAGCCGCGGCTACCAAGCGGTTAGTGAAGCTTGCGCTCCCATAAAGGTTCCGGAGAACGCTCACCTCGACTATTCCGGAAACGGCTGGGACTGTAACCGGCCTTACCACAAACAAGAGGATAGCTGCACTCTGCCCTAGGAGGCTGGACAGAGTCCGGCCACGCGGCCCCTCCGGCGCGAAGATGGTTGAAAGACCTGCAGTGGGAAAGATGACGCGCGGCCGAGATCTGCAGCTTCACTTTCCTCAAAGGAGTCCCGGATGCGCCTATCACCGCCCCTAACCGTGCTGATCATTTTGGCCGCCATGGTCGCCGGCACGGTCTGGCTCGCACCGCCTCAGCGCGATGCGGGGCAAGCTACCGTAATGCTACCGACCGCCACCTACCAGAAGCTCGCACTGTGGGGCAAAGAGCAAGCCGGCGCAGGCGGTCGACCGCTAACGGTCGCGCAAATCATCGATGAGCTCGCGAGCAGATGGGAAAAGGAGAGTAGTGGCCAAGATAACTGAACGGGAACGCGTTTAGGACGGTCGTCACATATCGCAGTCAATGAGGTGTCGAAGTGACCTGCAAGAATCAATCCGAACATGGCGAGATTCGGCAAGCTTTGAAAGAGCTACGCGGCCGCACGGCCGCAAGCCTAAAGGCATTCAACGATACCGTTCCTTACGCTTCCTGGATTAGGCGGAGCGAAATCGAGCGCCTAACAGGCGACCTGCTGAGAGTTGCCGAACGGGCATCGCGGAGACATCAACCCACCCGCCTCGAAAACATCAAGAACGCCCTTTGCCGGATCGCGAGGCTCGGAGCCGCGGTGCGGCTCACTTGACGCGGTCTGAGTCGAGCCGGATTCGGCAATGCCAACCGAAGGCATGAGACCATGACGGACGACCCGGTCGATCTCGACGAGCATCGCGGCATGGCCGCCCAGAAAGCGACAGAGATCCGCCGCCAGCGCCTCCAACAGTTTCAGGCTCAACAGGCGGATTTGTGGCGTCGTCAGGAGGAGCTAGAGAAGCTTCTCCTTGCCGCGCCGGCCGAGACCTGGCCAGAGGCCGCTGCCAAGGCGCAGTATCTCATAGAGCTCTATGCCGCCACACCGGAAGCTCAGGATCCGCGCCGGAAGAGGCTTATCGCACATGCGCTCGACGATCTAACCCGGCTTTGCGACGGATGGGAGGAGGATTCATGAGGACCTCCCCAGCGACAGATGGACCGAATCCTCAGCCGCCCCGAGATGGTCCTAAACTGCGCCCTTGTCTTAGGTGCAAATCCACGTTTCCGAGTCAGTGGTGCGGCGAGCGGATTTGTCCGAGCTGCAAACGGTCGACCACATGGCGAAACGGAACGCCGCTTAGGGCCCACCCTGCCAAGGCCGCCAGGCGATAGAGCTAAACACAGCCATCGAGGAATCCAAAGATATGAACATAGCAGACCGCGGATCGAAGCATGTCTGTCCAGAGTGCGCGACCAAATACTATGACTTGAATAGGGCCGTCGTCGCCTGTCCCCGATGCGGCGCCAAGCCACCTGCCGCAACAGCGCGGAAGGCGTCGCAGCCGGCCAAGAAAGTCGGCAACAAGCGGTTCGGGCGATAGCCGTAAGCGAATCCCACTCCAGGCGGAAGCAGTTGGGAATTTCAACCATGACACTCAGTTTTCCGAACGGGAGCCGGAGCTACGACGCTAGGAGATGTCTTGTCCACTTTTGGGGCTACGACAGCGCGCTGGAGGTTTCATTTTTCGTCGAGGTCGGTGCGCTCTACAAGCTGAACCCGCAGACTAGGAATGCGGAAGCGAGCTTTCTCGAGGCCTTCGATGCCGCTCGCGATCGCATCCATGAAGCCGCCCGCAAGGTCTATACGCGCGCCCACAAGGACGCCTACCTCCTGGCTGCGGAAGACTTCTAGAAAGTCCGGCCGTTCTCAAGACCCGCCTGAACGGTGCAGCCATTGTGGGAGCGATGAAATCGGTGCCTCAGCCTTGATGGCCGGGGCCCGATGCGCGTGCAGGCAAGGGAGTCCGCCCGCACTTTGATGTAATCGTTCCGTGTACGTCATTAAATAAGCCACCGCTGTCAACAACTTATCCAAAAAATCTACAGATAATTATTTTGGCCGAGAAAGCAATATACTATATGTTTATTTTCTGCTATATTGCTAATTATTAAAGGGAGAGATGGTTTCTCCCTAGATTGAGGAAACGCACATGAACACCCCCGAATGGCTAAAGCCTGCCCTCTATGGTGCCGTTGTGGGTGCCATCGCACTCGCCATAGTCGGCTTCTCGTGGGGCGGATGGGTGACCGGCGGTACGGCCAAGCAAATGGCGTCCGCACAGGCGCGGCTCGAGGTCGTCTCCGCCTTGGTACCGATCTGCATCGAGCAGTCGAGCCAGGACCCGCAGCTCGCGCAGAAGCTTGCCCAGTTGGAAGGCGCCAGCAACTACCAGCGCAGCGACATGCTCATGGAAACCGGCTGGGCGACGATGCCGGGTGCAAGCGATCCCAATCGTCAGGTTGCAAGCGCGTGCATGGAGCAGCTGGCGACCCAATTCTAGCCGTCTGGCCCTGGTCGTTCAGGGCAGCTGGACGCCGGGCGTTCTACGGCGCCGATTTCGAACCTTGCCGAGGTCAGTGTCAGTTGCCGAACTCGGAGCTATTGCATAGCAACTTCAGTCAGCGTTCGAAATCGGGCCGCATCCCGCCGCTTCGCAGATCACCCTTTGGCTGCCGATTCGCAGCTCGACATGAACGCGATCGAGTCCTGGGAGACGGAGGGTAGTGCTCTACGTCGCCACCCTCGAGCCGGCGTCGCTATCGCCGCAAGCGCCGGATCACTGCCCGCCAGCTGGGCAGTATCCGAAAGGGACGTCCAAGACTCTGCCACTGCGTCGGAACTGACTTCGTCGAGCCGTTCCGCAGCGACCAAGATGGCAAGCCACTATCCGAAGTTTCGAAACGACCGAGCGGTCCCGGAGATTCGCATCGGCGTGCGAGAATTCAACTGCATCGGCGTGTCCCCGCCGCACGATCATCCGCACGTCTATCTCAACATGGGCCTTGAGGATGCGATCCTCTGCCCCTACTGCGTCACACGGTACCGCTACGATTCCCGGTTGGCGCCAAACGAGGCCGATCCGCCGGACAGTCTGTTCGTCGATCCAGACCTTGCTTGACCGGCCGGCGATTCATACGGCATGCGGCCTGCTCCTAGTCGCCACTGCGGTGGATGAGGCCGTGGACGAAGCGTAGCTTCCCTATGACCGTCGGCGCCAGGACGAAGGGATAGAGGTCCGGTTGGCCCATGCTGTGGTTCAGGCTGTTCACTGCATAGGTGAGCGGTAGCCATACACCTATCAGCGCATCAAAGTCGCCTTGCCGGTAGGGATCGAAATCGATCTCCATGGCGAGCGCGGGATCGCGGCCGGCCTTTGGGTGGATGCGCAGGCCGAAGGCGTCCGCAGTCTCCAGGGTATCGACGATGTGCAGATAGTGCGCCCAGGTCTCGGCGTAGTCTTCCCAGGGATGAGCGCCGGCGTAGCCGCTGACGAAAAGCTCGCGCCAGTCGGGCTGGGGGCCATTCGCGTAGTAGGCCTCCAGGGCGCTGCCGTAGTCGCGACGCTCGTCACCGAACAGCTCGCGGAAGGCCCCGTGCCACAATCCGTCCCGCACGAGCCGCTCCCAGTAGTGGTGGCCGATCTCGTGGCGGAAATGGCCAAGAAGAGTGCGATAGGGCTCCGCCATGTCGCGGCGATGGCGCTCCCGCTCGGCGTCGTCGGCCTCGGCGATGTCGATGGTGATCAGCCCCCGGGCATGACCCGTGACGACCTGCGGGCCTTCCTGGAACGTCGCCCCGGAGTCGGCGAGGAAGTCGAAGGCGAGCCCCCTTTCGGCGTCCTCGAACTTGCTGACCAGGGGCAGGCCGAGGCGCAGCAGTCCATAGACGAGACGGTGCTTGGCGGCTTCCAGCCTCTGCCAGAGCAGGAGGTTCGCGGGCGCGTCGAGGTTGGGTATCGTCCGGTTGAGCCGGCAGGCGCGGCAGAATGCGTCCGGGCCGTCGGCCGGCACCAGCCAGTTGCAAGAGTCGTGGACGGCATTGGCACAGAAGCGGAATTGCTCATCGGGCGCGACCAAGGGACGCCAGCGCGCGCCGCCCGCGGGCGTGAGCGCGCTCAGGGTCACTCGATCGGGCAGATATCCCAGAATGTGTCCGCAGCGCTCGCACCGCGTGTTCTCGAAGTAGAGCAGCTGGCCGCAGCACTGGCACTCGAACAGCTTCACGCCGTGGCCTCGCGGAATGTGACCATTCGGCCGCGGGCCTCGTCCCACAGGACGAAGCGCAGGGCCCGCACTCCGTCGCGGAAAGACAATTGCGGAACGGTGCAGTGAGCCGCGATCAACTCATGGCATTCCCGGAGCCGATAGTTCGGCACGCGGGGATTCAGGTGATGCACGTGATGAAACCCAATATTGCCGGTGAACCATTGCAGGATCGCCGGCAGGCGCAGGTAGGTCGAGCCCTGCAGCGCCGCCGAGCGCGGGTCCCATACGTCGTGACGGAACCACCGTATCGCTTCGCCGCGGTGCTGCACCGAGAACAGCCAGACGCCGATGACGGCCGCGAGCACCAGTACCGGCAGTTGGATGGCGGCCACGCGATCGTAGCCGAGCAGCAAGCCGAGGCTTGCCAGGGTCGCGACGAGCGCGAGGCTGGTCAGGTGCACCACGCGCCGCTCGTAACGCCAGGATTTCGGCATGTCGAACGGCAGGCGATAAAGCAAAGTAAAGATCAGGGGAGGCAGCAGGATGTTGGTCACGAGCGGATGCCGCGTCAAGCGGCACCACCATCGCCTCCCCAAGCTCAAGGCCCGGTATTCAGCGACGGTCAGGCAGGAGGAATAGATATCCACACCGCTTTGCCGGCGGTCGAGATCGTTCCAAACGCCGTGATGTCCCGCGTGCTGCCGGCGCCAGGACGCATAGGGCGTCAGCGTGAGAAGGCTGCAAGCGAACCCGATGACGTCGTTTGCACGGCGCGAGCGGAAGAACGAGAAATGTCCACAGTCATGCTGGATAATGAAGATCCGCACCAGGAAGCCGGCGGCCAGCGGCGTGAGCGCGAGCGCAAGCCAGTAGGACAGGTCGATGACGGTATGCATCGCCACACAGGTGGCGAAGAAGCCGCCGAACGAGGTCGCGACCTGGGACAGGCTCTTGCGCGGTATCGGGGCCTGAAAATGCGCCAGCTCGCGGCGGAGGCTCGTTTCAATGGTCATGCGGGCTCTCCCATCTCCGAACCGCCCAGCGCAAGTCTTCAGACCGATTGCTGAATCACTGCGCAAGACTTTCGACGTTTCACAATCACAACTGCTTCCTCTGCCGCACGGCAGCAACGAGCGTGTCCCTCGCGGACACCTTCGTCCGGCCACAACGCACGATGGCGCGCCGCACTACATCATCACCGGGAAGCGGTTTATCCTGGGCGGAGCGTTGAAACAGCGGAAGCAAGCTTGCTTCTGACGAGGCTGGGGTACCCCAGCCCCTAGGCCATGAACTCACTCCCGCGGCGCCAGTTGCGGAATGCGGCGCCCTTGAGCATGGCTAGGTCGTTTGAGGCGTATTTCTCGTAGTGCGTGGCGATACGCCTGAAAGGCACGATCGTGTTGACGGAGCGCCCGATGCGGTTGCGTCATTCTTAGACTACGCTACCGGAACAGGCCGCGCAAGTTGCCATCGTTTGGAAGCTTGGCTCAGAGTCCCGTCCGCTCGCGACTTCCCGCCATGCGTTCGCGACTTAGCCCCACAGCGCCGGCTCGGGCGGATGGACGCGGCTGTCGTCGTAGCGCAGGCCGTCGGGGCGATCGCGCTCCAGCAGCAGCGGGCCATCGAGGTCGACCACCGCTGCACCCTGCGCCACCAGCAGGGCCGGCGCCATGGCCAGAGAGGTGCCGATCATGCAGCCGACCATGATGCCGAAGCCGGCTGCCTCGGCCGCCGCCTTGAGGCGCAGCGCCTCGGTCAGGCCGCCGGCCTTGTCGAGCTTGATGTTGACCATGTCGTAGCGCCCGACCAGCCCGGCCAGGGTCTGGGCGTCGTGACAGGATTCGTCGGCGCAGAGCTTGACCGGGCGCTGCATGCGGGCGAGCGCCGCATCGCTGCCGGCGGGCAACGGCTGCTCGATCATCTCGACGCCGAGCACCGCCAGCTTGGGCGCCAGCTCGGCGTAGTCGGCGATGGCCCAGCCCTCGTTGGCGTCGACCACCAAACGGGCGTTGGGCGCGCTCTGCCGCACCGCGGCGACGCGGGCCAGGTCCTGCGGCCCGGAGAGCTTGAGCTTGAGCAGCGGGCGATTGGCCTCGCGCGCCGCGGCGGCCGCCATGCTTTCGACGTCGCCCAGCGACAGCGTGTAGGCCGTGGTCGTGGGCTTGGGCTGGGGCAGGCCGAGCAGGTCCCAGACCCGGTGCCCGGCGCGCTTGGCCTCGAGGTCCCAGAAGGCGCAGTCGAGCGCGTTGCGCGCCGCGCCGGCCGGCAGCGCCGCCTGCAGGCCGAGGCGGTCGAGACCGCCCTTCAGTCGGCCGCGCAGGCCCTCGATGGCGGCGATCACGCCCTCGACGGTCTCGCCGTAGCGGGCATAGGGCACGCACTCGCCGCGCCCCGCCAGGCCCTGCTCGGACAGCTCGACGACCACCACCTCGGCCGTGGTCTTGCTGCCGCGCGAGATGGCGAAGCTGCCGCGAATCGGCCAGCTCTCGGCGGCGACCATCAGCTCGGGCATGGCGTCACGCCGTGCCGTCCAGGAGCCGGTCGACGATCGGGCCGACGCCGGTGCGCAAAGGGTCGACGGTCGGCAAGCCGAGGCGCCGCTCGGTCTCCTCGAGCAGTGCCTCTGCTGCTGCCTGTTCGAGTCTGGCCGTGTTGATCGCCACGCCGACGCAGCGCACCGCCGGGTTGGTCAGGCGCCCGGCCGCCAGGTTGGCGTCGATGCAGAGCTGCAGGTCGGGCAGCGGATAGTCGGGCAGGCCGCGCATATGCGACCGCGTCGGCTCGTGGCAGAGCACCAGGGCGTCGGCCTGGGCGCCGTGCAGCAGGCCCATGGAGACGCCGGCGAAGGAGGCATGGAACAGCGAGCCCTGACCCTCGATCAGGTCCCAGTGGTCGTCGTCGTTGGCCGGCGACAGCCACTCGGTGGCGCCCGAAATGAAGTCGGCCACGACCGCGTCGACCGAGATGCCGGAGCCGGCGATCAGGATGCCGGTCTGGCCAGTCGCCCGAAAGTCGGCCTTCAGGCCGCGCGCCTGCATCTCCTTCTCGAGCGCCAGCGAGGCGTACATCTTGCCGACCGAGCAGTCGGTGCCCACGGTCAGCAGGCGCTTGCCGGGCCGCTTCCTGCCGTTCGCCACCTCGAGCGGCTGCGTCGGGTGGCGTACGTCGAACAGCCGGCGGCCGTTGCGCGCCGCCGCCTCGCGCAGCCGTGGCACGTCGACCATGCGGTTATGCAGGCCGGCAGCGAGATCGAGGCCGAGGTCGAGCGCCTGCTCCAGTAGGTCGATCCAGGCCTGAGAGATCACGCCGCCCCGGTTGGCGACGCCGATCACCAGGGTGCGCGCGCCGGCCTCGGCGGCCGCCTCCAGGGTCATGTCGGTTAGGCCCAGATCGGCGTTGCAGCCGTCCATGCGAAACTGGCCCAGGCAGCGCTCGGGCCGCCATTGCGCCACGCCTTGCGCGGTCTTGGCGGCGAGCTGGTCGGCGGCATCGCCGAGGAACAGCAGATAAGGAGCCTCGATCTCCATGGCGGCTGGTCATCTCCGTCGCTGTGCCGCCTTATGGGGACGGCAGCCTTGTTGCGCCCTGTTATCCGACAGCACGGGCTTACTGACAAGCCGGGGGAGACAAGCCGGAATTTGGGCCGGAACTTGGGCCGGAATTTGGGCCCCTTCCGCCGGCGCCGGCCCCGGGCTATGCTGGGCTACGATACAGCTAGCGAGGCCCATTCGGGCCTTCCCGCCAAGCCACAGTGCAATGCAAGTAAGTGGGCGCGCCACCGGGCGGGTGCCTTGACCGCCAACACGCTGGGCAGGACAACGGCGAGCGACAGGACTGGAGAGAGACCGCGATGTTCACCACCCGCCCCGAGATCACCGGAACCTTCGGCGCCGTCGCCTCGACCCACTGGCTGGGCTCGGCCGCCGGCATGGCCATGCTGGAGGCCGGCGGCAACGCCTTCGACGCCGCGGTCGCCGCCGGCTTCGCCCTGCAGGTGGTCGAGCCGCACCTGAACGGTCCCGGCGGCGAGGTGCCGATCATCCTCTCCGACGCGCGCAAGGGCGACGGGCTGGAGAGCGTCGAGGTGATCTGCGGCCAGGGCGTGGCGCCGGCCGGCGCCACCATCGCCCACTATCGCGGCCTGGGGCTCGACCTGGTGCCCGGCAGCGGCCTGCTGGCGACCGTGGTGCCCGGCGCCTTCGACGCCTGGATGCTGCTGCTGCGCGACCATGGCACGCTGAAACCGCGCGACGTGCTGGCCCATGCCATCGACTACGCCGAGAACGGCTTCGTCATCGTGCCGCTGATCCGCGAGACCATCGAGCGCGTGGCCGATCTGTTCCGCGATGAGTGGCCGAGCTCGGCCGCGCTCTACCTGCCGAACGGCGAACCGCCAGCCGCCGGCAGCCGCTTCACCAACAGAACCCTGGCAGAGACCTACAAGCGCCTGCTGGCCGAGGGCGAGGCGGCCGGCGGCGACCGCGACAAGCAGATCGAGGCCATGCGGCGCGCCTGGTACCAGGGCTTCGTCGCCGAGGCGATCGACGACTTCTGCCGCAGGAACGAGCTGATGGACAGCTCCGGCCGGCGCCACGCCGGCGTGCTGACGGCCGACGACATGGCGCGCTGGCAGTGCAGCAAAGAGCGCCCGGTCACCTTCGGCTACCACGGCTACACGCTCTGCAAGGGCGGGCCCTGGAGCCAGGGCCCGGTGTTCCTGCAGCAATTGGCGCTGCTCGCCGGCTTCGACCTGGCGGCCATGGACCCGACCGGGCCGGACTTCGTCCACACGGTCACCGAGTGCGCCAAGCTGGCATTCGCCGACCGTGAATCCTTCTACGGCGATCCCGACTTCGTCGCGGTGCCGCTCGATCGCCTGCTGTCAGCCGATTACAACGATGAACGACGCAAGCTGGTCGGCCGCGAGGCTTCGATGGAACTGCGACCCGGCGTAATTCCCGGCTACGGCAGCGCGCTCGACTTCGCGCTGGCGGCGCGCGAAGCACTGGCCGACGACTTCGACGCGCTGGGCGGCGGCGAGCCGACCGTACAGACCGGCGGTCAGCGCGGCGACACCTGCCACGTCGACGTCATCGACCGCGCCGGCAACATGGTCTCGGCGACGCCTTCGGGCGGCTGGCTGCAGAGCTCGCCGACCATCCCGGCGCTCGGCTTCTGCCTGAACAGCCGGGCGCAGATGTTCTGGCTCGAAGAGAATGTGCCGGCCAGCCTGGCGCCCGGCAAGCGGCCGCGCACCACGCTCTCGGTCAACCTGGCGCTGAAGGACGGCAGGCCGCACATGGTCTTCGGCACGCCGGGCGGCGACTACCAGGACCAGTGGACGCTCACCTTCTTCCTGCGCCACGTCCATCACGGCCTGAACCTGCAGCAGGCGATCGATACGCCGATGTTCCAGACCGACCACATGCCCTCGTCGTTCTGGCCGCGCAGCGCCGACTTGGGCTCGCTGTCGCTGGAGGATCGCTTCCCCGAAGCCACGGCGAAAGAGCTGCGCCGGCGCGGCCACCGGGTGAGCGTGGTCGACGGCTGGTCGCTCGGCCGCATCTCGGCGGCGCGGCGCGACGGCGATCTCATCAAGGCCGCCGCCAACCCGCGCTTCATGCAGGGCTACGCGATCGGGCGCTGAAGCCTGCCGAAGCACCACCCTCACCCTCCCATCGCTTGCGCGATGGGCTCCTCCCTCTCCCCTCAAGGGAGAGGGGATTGCAGCGCGCCTGTTTGTTTGCCTCTCCCTCGGAGGGGAGAGGGAGGGGCCCCAATGGACCACAGGGCGCGTGAGCGCGTGGGAGGGTGAGGGTGAAAACAAGAGTCCATCGCGCAAGCGATGAGAAAGACAGGCGTTAGCCCCTGGCGAGGAGCGAATTGAAAGTAGGCTAGGCGGTTCGGAGAGTCAGGCGGCGAGGCGCAGCAGCGTGTGCAGCGGCACCAGCGGCTCGCAGGCAAGCTCGTGCTGGCTCGCCGTGGCCGGATCGAGACCGTCCGACCAGCTGTGCAGCACCGCCACCTGCGCGGCCGCCAGCAGCTCCAGATCGAGGCGCTTCGACAGCGCACCCAGCAGGCGTATCGCCAGTTCGGCCGCGACCAGGCGGTCGCCCTCGGCGCTCGCCGAGCGCGGCCCGTAGGCCAAAACCAGTAGGCTGCCGTCGGACGCCATCTCGACGATCAGCGAAGGATCGTCGACGTCGGCCACCGCTTCGAGCACCGTTTCGCGGCCCCTGGCGTCCTGGGGGGAGCCCTGGGGGGAGCCCTGGGCCGGCAGCAGCACGCGCAGCAGCGTCAGCCTCAGGTGAAGGCGACCCAGCCGCGACAGGCTGTCGGCAATGGCATCAGGACAAGAGAACACCGGCCGGACCTGGGGGGGGTCCAGCCGGTCAAGGGGGAGGTCGGGAAGGCATCCGCCCGAAGAGGTCTTTTGCCTCATAGTCGATCTCGCCGGCTCTCCACGCTTTGCTCCGCAGGGCTTGCTCCGAAGCCGGCGAGGCCGTCGTTAGCATGCATTCCCGCCGGAGATGTGCTTTGACCATACGATGCAGGCGGTGGCCTGTCGTGCGTCAAAGTTGTGGCACAAGGGCCCGGAGAAGCCGGAAAATACCCGCGTATTTCAGCGGGTTAGCGGACGAGCGGCAGGCGCATGATAACGGCCAGCCCGCCGCCCGGCTGGTTCTCGGCGCGCACGCTGCCGCCCAGGGATTCCAGGTTGCGGCGCACTATCCAGAGGCCGATGCCGGGATGGGAGTCGGAGCTGTCGGGCTTCTCGCGGCGGCCGCTGGCGCGCTTCGTTTCCTCGGTGTTCTTGGGCCGCAGCGAGATGTAGCGCTCGAAGATGCGCTTCAGATAGGCCGGCGGCACGCCCGGCCCCTGGTCGCGGATCACCAGCTCCGCCTCAGTGCCGACCCTGCGGAGCGCCACGGTGATGCCGCTGCCCTCCGGAGCCACGCTGAGCGCGTTGTCGACCACGTTCTCGACCACCGTCTCCAACAGGTCCTCGCTGGCGCTGACGATGACCTGGGGCTGGATCTTGGTGTCGAGATAGACCAGGCGGCTCATGAAGCTGTCGGCATAGGCATCGAGCATGCGACCGACGAGCTGCGACAGGTCGAGCTCGGCGCGTGGCGCGTCGATCATCTCGGCCGTCGATTCCTCGAGCTGGCGCGCGCAGGCGACGAGATAGTCGAGCCGATCGACCGACTCTTCGAGTACGTCGAGCGCGCGCCGGCCGCGGGTGTTGTCGAGCGGGATGATGCGGCGCAGCGGCTCGAGCGACTGGCGCATGATGGCGATCGGCGTTTTGAAGGCATGGGCGTTGTCTTCCGCAGCGCGCCGGATGCCTTCCGAAGAATCCTGCAGCGCCCGCGTCATGCGGTCGAACTCGCCGGCGACCACGGCGAGCTCCGGCACCCGGTTCTGCTGCGCGAAGCTGGTACCCTCGACGACGCCGGTGCGGATGCTGCGGGCCAGGTTGCGGAAGCGCATGAGCGAGCGCCAGATGCTGAAGAACACGCCGATGGTCAAGAGCGCCATCGCCAGGTAGATCGCGCCGGCCACCTGCACCTCGATGGTCTGCCAGTAGGGCTGGCCGATCGAGGCGCCGAGGAAGGCGCCGGTGTCGTGCGTCGTCACCACGACCCAGCAGCCGACCGGCGTGCGGATCGGCGTGATCGAGGTCAGCAGTTCCTCCTGGCGCTGGGGGTCGGCGTGGCGCAGGGCGATCGGCAGCTCGCCGGCGCAGCTGCTGGCCAGGTTGGTGAAGACGCCGCGCTCGATCAGGCGGTCGCGCTCGGCATCGAGCTCGCTCGGCGCCACCGGCGGCTCGGCGGCGACGAAGAAGAAGCTCTCGGCGCCGGTTTCGCCCTGCGGCCGGAACAGCACCTTGAGGCCGGTCGGCGGCTTGGACAGACGCTTGACCTCGTCCGGCAGCGCCAGAAGCGGCGAGGGCTCCTCGCGGTTCATGATCGGGCGCAGGCTCTCGGCCAGAAGCCGCCCTTGCTCGCGCGCGCTCTCCAGCAAGAGGACGCGCTTCTCGGCGTCGGCCTGCTGGAACTGGGTGTAGAGGATCATCGGCACGGTCACGAAGACCAGCAGCAGCAGGAACAGCTTGCTGACCAGCGAGCGGAAGAGCTGCGACGTCGCCGACAGCGGCGCCCCCCGGCTCGCGGGCGCCGCCCTGCCAAGCGCCTCGATGTTCTCGACCGGGGTCACGTCCTCATCCGCTAGCGCGCGGCGCCAGCGGTCGCCTTGCTGCGCCAGCGATAGCCGAAGCCCGGGTAGTTCTCGATGCAGTCGAAGTCGCCATCGATGTCACGGAACTTCTTGCGAATACGCTTGATGAAGGAGCGCACGTTGGCGCGATAGCCATCCGGGCCATAGCCGGCGACGAAGTCCTTGCCACGCACCAAGTCGTAAATCTGGCGATAGGTCACGTCCGCCCCCGGCCGGTTCACCAGATAGCGCACGATGGCGAACTCGGTGAGCGTCAGGTCGATCTGCTGGCCGTTCCAGAAGGCCCGCTTGATGTCGATCCTGAGCTCCAGCGGGCCGTCGCGCAGTGACGTCGAGTCGGGGCCGCCGTCGCCGCTGCCCGGCTTGGTCCCCTCGGTGATCAGCTTGAGCCGTTGCAGGATGATCGAGAGCCGGCGCGACTTGTCGATGAAGTCGACCGCGCCCCACTTGAGCGCCGCTTCCTCGTAGATCTCGTCGCTCAGCACGGTAAGGAAGATGACCGGTGTCTCGATGCGCCGCTGCCGCAGGCTGCGCAGCACGCCCAGGCCGTCGATCCCGGGCATGCGCCAGTCGAGCAGCACGGCGTCGGCGGCCTCACCACCGAAAAAGAACTCGAGCGCCGCCTCGCCGCAATCAAAGTCGACCACTTCAAAGCCTTCCTCGGCCAGATTGAGGCCAAGGGACTCACGAAACAAATCGTCGTCATCGACGATAACGATGCGCTTCAGCTCAGCTTCAACGATGGTCGGTTGCAGAGCGGTCATGCCTATGTTCCTTCTTTTGCCTTCTCCTCTACCAACTCGGCGAAGCAGCGGTTACGGAACTCCGCCGAATCGTCGCCGCCTTTGACCTCGTAGGTCAGAGCCCGGTAGGTGCTGCCGTCGACATGCGGATAGAAGAAAATGCTGAGCACGCAGCCGCTGCCATTGTAGGCCCAGACCCGCGCCGGGGCCTGCACTTCGTCCAGCGCCGGAAAGCCGAGCAGCGCCCTGATGTGCTCGAAATCGAGGCCAACGAGCTGATCGATCTGCATGTCGGCACTGCCGTCCTGCTCGGTCTCGGTTCCTGTGCTGGTCTGAGGCAGCGGGGCGATAGCGGCAAGCTGCTCGGGCCGGCGCCGCGGCAGGGGCACCTCGGAAGCCTCGGTCTCCTGCATCCCCGGCGTCGCCATGCTGGGGCGCGTGAGCTGCTGCACCCGATCCGAAGACCATTCGGATTCGGGCAAGGCAACTCCCCTGCGCTCCATCGGCTGGCACGCGGCCAGCAGCGCGGCGCAACAGGCCACAATGATGAGCGGGCGGTTCATACCCTGCGCTCCCGATCGCTCCCTTCGGGTCCGTCTCACCCGCCCCGCGTCACATACACCTCGCCAAATGCTCCTAAACCCTACCCTCTTTCCGGCCGAATCGCGAGCGCGACGGTAAACCCCTCCAATGCCCCGGAAATGGGCGCTCTCAGGCATAGACAGATCGCCGCCGGAGAGGCTGTGATAAAGTTGTGGTGGCCACGCCGTTCTTCGCCCGCCGGGCTCGAACGGGACAAGGCACCAGGCCAACTCCCTACAGGTCTGCCGGTAAGCCCCACAGATGGGGACTTTGCCCCTGGACTCCAAGTCGACGGGCCCATTGCGCCGGGCGGCGGCCCTTCGGACGCGCGGTCAGAGCCCGTGGTAGTCGCGGTACCAGGCGACGAAGCGGGGCAGACCCTCGTCGATGCTGGTCGCCGGCTCGAAGCCCAGGTCGCGCCGCGCCGCCTCGATATCGGCATAGGTCTCGGGCACGTCGCCAGGCTGCATCTCGGTGAAGACCTTGTTGGCCTCGCGCCCGCAGGCCTGCTCCAGCAGCCCGATGAAGCGCATCAGGTCCTCGCTGCGGTGGTTGCCGAGGTTGTAGATCCGATGCGGCGGTGCCGAGTCCGCATCCGGCGGCGGCCGGTCCAGCGCCGCCAGCACGCCGGCCACGATATCGTCGATATAGGTGAAGTCCCGCCGCACGCGGCCCTGGTTGAAGACCTGGATCGGCTGGCCCTCGAAGATCGCCTTGGTGAAGATGTAGGCCGACATGTCCGGCCGGCCCCAGGGGCCGTAAACGGTGAAGAAACGCAGCCCGGTCATCGGCAGTCGGTAGAGGTGGGCGTAGCACGCCGCCTCCAGCTCCGCGGCGCGCTTAGTCGCGGCATAGAGCGAGATCGGACTGTCGACCCGGTCCTCCACGGCAAAGGGCAGCTTGCTGTTGCCGCCATAGACCGAGGACGAGGAGGCATAAACCAGGTGGCGGCAGGCAGGCAGCCGCCGGCAGGACTCCATCACCACGAGCTGGCCCATGACGTTGGCCGTCACGTAGGCATAGGGATTGACCAGCGAGTAACGGACCCCCGCCTGGGCCGCCAGATGGATCACCCGGTCGGCCTGGGGCAGGGCCTCGAAGAGGCTGGTCATGCCGTCCTTGTCGGCCACGTCGAGCCGGTGGAAGCTCAGCCCCGGCGCCCCTTGCAGTCGAGCCAGGCGTGCCTTTTTCAATTCAGGGTCATAGTAGTCGTTGAGGTCGTCGATCCCGACTACCGTCTCGCCCCGCGCCAGCAGGGCCTGAGCGACGTGAAAGCCGATGAATCCCGCTGCGCCGGTGAGGATGACGGTCATGCGCTGGCCAAGTTGATGACAGGGGCTTGGTGATCGGGGCCCGGTGACGGGCCCGGCTGATATATCCGCCGGGACGCGGCGCCTCAAGGAAGAACGACAAGGTCCGCCTCCCGGGCCGCCGCGGGGCCGCCACTGGGGCGGCTTGCTCGCCCAAGGGGGGGGTCCGACAGAGGCGGGCGCCGCCCCCGCCACAGGCCGCAATCGGCGCGTGACAAGCACCGGTGGTTTTGTTTCATTCCGACGGCAGACGCGGTATCCGCCGCAACCCAGCAGAGGTCACGAGCGCGACAATGGCGATGTCCTTTGCAACGGTCTACGCCGCCTCTCGCTTCGCTCTGCTGCTGCAGCAGCGCGCACGGCGCCCCGTCGAACCACGCCAGAGCGCATGAGCCCGGCAAGCGCCAGCGGCCTGCTGCTCTTCATCGTCAACGACGCCGGCTATTTCCTGTCGCATCGCCTGGCGTTGGCCGAGGCGGCGCGGACGGCCGGCTGGCAGGTCGCGGTGGCAACGGCGCCCGGCCCCAGGCAGCGCGACATCGAGGCGGCCGGCTTCGCCGCGCACAGCCTGCCGCTGAGCCGCGCCGGCCTGCGTCCCGACCGCGAGCTCGGCGCCGTCATCGCCACCTGGTCCCTGCTGCGCCGGCTGCGCCCGCGGCTGGTGCACTGCGTGGCGCTCAAGGCCACGGTGATCGGCGGCCTGGCGGCGGCGCTCGCCGGCGTGCCGGCGCGGGTCTTCGCCATCGCCGGGCTCGGCCACGTCTTCAGCGACAGCGGCCTGCGGAGCCGCCTGCTGCGCTGGGGCTTCCAACGGCTGCTGCCGCTGCTGGCCGGTCCGCGGGCGCGCGTGATCCTGCAGAACCCGGACGACCTGGAGCGCTTGGCGGCGGCTGGCGCGGCACGCCAGCGCCTGGTGCTGATCGCCGGCTCCGGCGTCGACCTGCAGCGGATAACGCCGCAGCCCGAGCCGGACGGGCCGGTCGCGGTGCTGCTGGCGAGCCGCATGATCTGGAAGAAAGGCGTCGCAATCCTCGTCGAGGCGGCGCGGCGGCTGCGCGCCGAGGGCGTCGCCGCCCGCTTCCTCCTGGCCGGCGACAGCGACCCGGGCAACCCGGCGGCGATCCCGCCGGCGCAGCTCGCCGACTGGGCCCGCGAGGGCGTGGTCGAGTGGCTCGGCTGCGAGGACGACATGCCGGCCCTGCTGGCCGGGAGCCACATCGTCTGCCTGCCGAGCAGCTACGGCGAGGGCGTACCGAAGAGCCTGATCGAGGGCGCCGCCGCCGGGCGGCCGCTGGTCACCACCGATACCCCGGGCTGCCGCAGCATCGCCCGCGACGGCGAGAACGGCATCCTGGTGCCGCCGGAGAACCCAGACGCCCTGGCCGCAGCGCTGCGCCGGCTGATCGAGGATCCGGCGCTGCGCCGCCAGATGGGTGCGCGCGGGCGCGCGATCGCCGAGGCCGCGTTCGGCCTCGACAGGGTCAACGCCGAGACCCTGGCCCTTTACCGGGACCTGCTGCCATGAGCCGGATCCTGGTCACCGGGGCGCGCGGCTTCGTCGGCGCCGGCCTGCTGTCCGTCCTGGCCGAGCAGGGCGACAGCGTGATCGCCGTGTCGCGCCAGGCGCCGCCGGAGCGGCTGGCGCCGCTGGCGAGCTGGCATCGGGCCGACCTGGACCGCCTGGAGCCGCTGCCGGCGGCGGCCTGGCGGGGCGCCGAGGCGGTGGTGCACCTGGCCGGCATCGCCCACAGCGACCTGCCCGACACGCCGGAGAACCGCCAGCGCCTGACCCGCGCCAACGTCGAGCTGCCGGTGGCGCTGGCGCGCCAGGCCGCCGCCGAGGGCGTCGGCCGCTTCCTCTTCGTCAGCTCGGCCACGGTCCACGGCACCGCCAGCCGCGGCGCGCCTTTCACCGAGGAGAGCCCGCCGGCGCCGCAGACCCGCTACGCCTCTTCCAAGGCGACAGCGGAAACCTCCCTGCGCGCGCTCGCGGCGCGCGAAGGACTGGCGCTGACCGTCCTGCGGCCGCCGCTGGTCTATGGGCCCGGCGTCAAGGGCAACCTGGCGCGGCTGATGGGCTGGGCGGCAGCGGGCCGGCCGCTGCCAAGCGCCGTGCGGAGCAACCGACGCGACCTGATCGGACTCACGAACCTTTGCCGCTTCATCGCCGCCGCGCTCGCGCGCCCCGAGGCGGCCGGCGAGACCTTCCTGATCAGCGACGGCGAGCCGATCTCGACCGGCACGCTCTACGGCGAGCTCTGCGCCGCCATGGGCCGGCAGGCCCGCTTCCTGACACTGCCGCCCGGCGCCCTGGCCCTTCTGCTCGGCGTCACCGGCCGCACTGCAGTTTTGGAGCGGCTCTGCGGCGATTTCCGTATCGACAACGCCAAGGCCGTGCGGCTGCTGGGACAACAGGCAACGACGCCGCGCGAGGTCGAGCTGGGGCGCATGGTGGCGCGGTGGCGGGCCGAGCAAGGAACGCTGTCGAGCTGAGCGACGGCGTGCCGCCATCCACGCATGAAACGCTATCGAAACAAGTAAAACTCCAGCGAAACTCGACACCGATCGCGTTCGGCCGCGCGCTGTGCGACTATTGCTCGTCGGCCGGAGTTGCCGTTCAGCAATCCGCAGCGTGCGCGCCCTTGCCGCACGCCAGGCAATCCAGCCGCACGAGGACATCAGCGAGATATCGCGGGCGCGGACTCAAAACCGCAGGTCGCCTTGCCGGTCACGCTTGGGCCGGCCTGGCGAGGCGCTCGCCGTCTCTTCCAGCGATTTGCAGAAAGGAGGTTTATTGTCATGACTCTTCGCAGCCTGTGGACCGGGCTCGCCGGCACGACCGCGATTGCGGGAGCCCTGAGCCTGATGGCCGGCGCAGCGTTCGGTCAGTCGTTCTGTGGCAATGGGCAGAAGGGCATGGGTCCCTTCCTGACCTCGTCGATCGGGCAGTGGCAGACGGCCGCGCTCACCGATGAGGCGCCGCCGCTGTGGGACAATCTCGGCGACCTGCACTATCCGGTCACCACCAGCAGCCCGGAGGCGCAGGCCTACTTCGATCAGGGCCTGCGGCTGGCCTACGGCTTCAACCACGCCGAGGCGCGCCGCGCCTTCCGCCACGCGCAGCGGCTCGATCGCGACTGCGCCCTCTGCTACTGGGGCGAGGCGCTGGTGCTCGGCCCGAACATCAATGCGCCGATGAGCCCGGATGCCCTCGGGCCGGCGCTGCTCGCCCTGGGCAAGGCCAAGGAGGCGGCCCATGCCAGCGCCAAGGAGCGCGCGCTGATCGACGCGCTGGCGGCGCGCTATTCGAGCGACCCACAGGCCGAGCGGCCGGCGCTCGACATGGCCTATGCCGAAGCCATGGTCGCGGTCGCCGCGCACTTCCCGGACGATCTCGACATCGCCGTGCTGACCGCCGAGGCCCTGATGGACACCCAGCCCTGGGATTACTGGGCGTTCAACGACGACGGCAGCACCACCGCAAAGGGCCGCACCGAGGAGATGATCGCGCTGCTGGAGGAGGTGCTCGAAGCCAGCCCGGACCATCCCGGCGCCATCCACCTCTACATCCACATGGTCGAGGCCTCGGACGCGCCGGAGCGGGCCGAGCCCTACGCCGACCGACTGGCGGCGCAGATGCCTGGCGCCGGCCACATCGTGCACATGCCGAGCCACATCTATGTCCGCGTCGGCCGCTACGTCGACTCGATCAAGGCCAACAAGGACGCCGTCGTCGCCGACGAGGCCTTCTTCGCCGAGGTCGAGGACGAGAGCATCTATCGTGGCGGCTACTATCCGCACAACGTGCACTTCGTGCTGACCTCGGCGCAGATGGCGGGCGACGGCGAGACCACGATCGAGTTCGCCGAGAAGCTGGCCGGGGTGATCGACGACGAGATCGCCAGCACGGTGGCCTGGGTCCAGCCGATCAAGGCCGCGCCCTACTTCGCCCACGCCCAGTACAGCGACCCCGACAGCGTGCTGGCCCTGGCCGATCCCGGCGACAGGTTCCCCTACATCAAGGGTGCCTGGCACTACGCCCGCGGCGTCGCCTACGCGGCCAAGGGCGAGGCGAAGCTGGCGACCGACGAGGCGAACGCGGTCTACGAGATCGCCACCAACGCGGACCTCTCCTTCATGGTCGAGAACTACGTGCCCGGCGACCAGCTGCTGGAGATCGCACACCATGTGGTGCTGGGGCGCATCGCGCAGCAGCAGGCCGACTTCGACGGCGCCGTCGAGCAGTTCAAGAAGGCGGCGCTGATCGAGGACCTGATGCCCTACATGGAGCCGCCCTTCTGGTACTACCCGGTGCGCCAGTCGCTGGGCGCGGCGCTGCTGCAGGCCGGCCGGCCCGAGGCGGCGGCCGAGGCCTTCGAGGCCAGCCTGAAGCGCGTCCCCAACAACGGCTGGGCCCTCTACGGCCTGAGCGAGGCGCAGAAGGCGATGGGCGACGCGGCCGGCGCCAAGGCGAGCGAGGCCGCCCTGGCCCAGGCCTGGATCGGCCCGCGCGATCTGCTCGAGCTGTCGAAGCTGTAGTCCTGGCTCACGCCCCGGCGCCGTGTGGCCGTTGTGCCGCACGGCGCCGTTTGCGCTTGCAATTGCCTGGCCCAGC
This sequence comes from Kiloniellales bacterium, assembly GCA_050330055.1. GTDB lineage: Bacteria > Pseudomonadota > Alphaproteobacteria > Kiloniellales > JAKSDN01 > JBHJOF01. The sequence continues at coordinate 40,337 of JBHJOF010000282.1, read as the reverse complement.
GCCTATGTCGATGGGGTCGATATTGGCCGAATGACTGGGCCTACTCGCCTTGTCACTGACTGGCGCGCACGCTTCAGACTTTCTCACCAAAATCAACGAAACCGGGCCCGCGGCCATGATTCCCGTGCGCCAAGGCCCCTGTGCAGACCGTTAGTGAAAGGATTTTCCATGAACACGGGCACCGTAAAGTTCTACAACGACCAGCGCGGCTACGGCTTCATCCAGCCGGACAACGGCCAGAAGGACGTCTTCGTCCATGCCACGGCGCTGGAGCGCGCCGGCATCTCCGGGCTGCGTGAAGGCCAGAAGGTGAAGTTCGATACGCAGAACGACGCGCGCAGCGGCAAGATTGCTGTCGGTACGATCGAGCTCGCCTAACAGGCTGCGGTCACGACCGCTTAGCCGGCATCAGGGCCGCCGCTCGCCATGAGTGGCGGCTCCTTGCCTGGACGTACGGGAATCGTCCGGCACTTCATCCTCTTTCACCTTCAAGCTGGACTCTGACCGCGGCGAGACAAAGCCCTTCCGCCGAGGGCCGATCTGCGCAAGGCCATTCGCAGGCGCGACAGCGGAGGGCGGCGGCTGGTCTCGTTCCGCGATGTCCGCCACGAAGCGGTCTGATAGGCGCCGCGCCGGGCCGCGCAGGCGTACGGGATCAGCCGGCAAGAGGCCATCCCAAAACAGCGCCAATCCCACTTGCCTGGTTCCCTACCCCGCCGTAGGGTCCGGCCGTTCCCTTGGCCCGACAGCTTGCTCAGCAGACCACGCCCATGAACGACCGCCCGGCAACCGCAGACAGTCAGCAGGCGGACCTGAAGGACAGCCTCCTCGCCCGCATCCACGCTCACGAGGCGCGGGTCGCGGTGATCGGGCTGGGCTACGTCGGGCTGCCGCTGGTGCAGGTCTTCTGGGCACGTGGCTTTCCGGTCATGGGCTTCGACGTCGACCCGCACAAAGTCGAGCAGCTCGCCAGGGGCGAGAGCTACATCGAGCACATCCCGGCGGCCTCGATCCGTGCGCTCAATGACTCGGGACGCTTTGCCGGCACCAGCGACTTCGCGCGCCTGGCCGAGGCCGACGCGATCCTGATCTGCGTGCCGACGCCGCTAGCCGCCGGGCGCGAGCCGGACCTCAGCTTCGTCGAGCAGACCGCAGAGGCGATCGCCAAGGCGCTCAGGCCCGGGCAGCTGGTGGTGCTGGAATCGACCACCTACCCCGGCACCACGACCGACCGGGTGCGGCCGATCCTTGAGCAGGGCGGCCTCCAATCCGGCCGCGACTTCTTCCTGGCCTACTCGCCGGAACGCGAGGACCCCGGCAACCCGCAGTTCGCCACCGCCTCGATCCCCAAGGTGGTGGGCGGCGACGGCGCGGCAGCGCAGGAGTTGGCGGCCACGCTCTACGGCCAGGTGGTGGTCAAGGTGGTGCCGGTTTCCTCGGCCGCCACCGCCGAGGCAGTGAAGCTGACCGAGAACATCTTCCGCGCCGTCAACATCGCGCTCGTCAACGAGCTGAAGCTGGTCTACGAGGCCATGGGCATCGACGTTTGGGAGGTGATCGAGGCGGCCAAGACCAAACCCTTCGGCTTCATGCCCTTCTATCCGGGGCCGGGCCTGGGCGGGCACTGCATCCCGATAGACCCCTTCTATCTCACCTGGCGCGCGCGCCAGTTCGACATCGAGACCCGCTTCATCGAGCTGGCCGGCGAGATCAACACCGCCATGCCGGGCTACGTGGTGAATCGTCTGTCTCAGGCGCTCGAGACGCGCGCCGGGCGCGCGCTCTCAGGCGCCCGGGTGCTGCTGGCCGGCATGGCCTACAAGAAGAACGTCGACGACATCCGCGAGAGCCCCGGGCTCAGGATCATGGAGCTGATCGAGGAGCGCGGCGCGACGGTCGACTACCACGACCCCCACATCCCCGAGATCCCGGTGACCCGCGAGCACCCTGATCTGGGCGGACGGCGCAGCGTTCCCTGGTCGGCCGAGAGCCTCGCAGGCTATGACGCAGTGCTGATCTGCACCGATCACGACGGCGTCGACTACCGCCTGCTAGGCGAGCATGGGCGGCTCATCGTCGACAGCCGCAACGTCATGGCCCGCCTGGGACTCGCTGCCGACAAGGTGGCCAAGGCCTAGGCCGCGGCTGCTGGGCCTTTGCTCCCCGCGATAATTTGTTCTAGACCATAGGCTTGGGGAGGAAGACGCGATCGGGCAGCCATTGGCTGCGGTATCGCGCCACTGATTGAATGGTCCAGGCGGCATCTCTTGAGCGATTGTCGTGCAACATGAATGGGGCCCGCGCAGGCCCCCGCTCAAGGCCGCGCCCGTAATGCCACGACCCCCAACCCCGCGCCGGATTGTCATCGTCGTTCCCAAGCTCACCGTGGGCGGCACCGAGCGCCATCTGGTCGCCGTCCTGCCAAAGCTGGACCGTGCGCGCTTCCGCATCGAGGTGATGACGACCCGCGGCGCGGGCCCGCTCGACCAGGCCCTGCGCGATCAGGACATCCCGGTCATGCCGGCGCCGGCAGCATTCTCGGGCCAGGCCAACGCCCTGGTCGCCCTGCCCTGGCTATGGTGGCACCTGATGCGGCAGCGCCCCGACCTGGTGCATTTCCTTCTGCCCGAGGCCTATCTGGTCGGCGGCCTGGCGGCACTGCTCGCCGCCCGCCGGTGCTGCGTCATGAGCCGGCGCAGCCTCAATGTCTATCAGGACAACAGGCCGATCAGCCGCCGCCTGGAGCACCTGATGCACCGCGCCATGACGGCGCTGGTCGGCAACAGCCAGGCCGCGGTCGATCAGCTCGCCAGCGAGGGCGCACCGCAGGAGCGGCTGGCGCTGATCCACAACGGCATCGACACGGCCGCCTTCGCCAGAGGTGATCGCGCCGCCGCCCGGTCGGCGCTCGGGCTTACGCCCGACGGCCTGGTGCTGCTGATCGTCGCCACGCTGCTGCCCTACAAGGGCCACGCCGACCTGCTGCAGGCCCTGGCCGGCATTGCCGGGCAGCTGCCGGCACGCTGGGACCTCTTGGTCGCCGGGCGCGACGAGGGCATGGGCGCCGGCCTGAACGCGCAGGCCGAAGCAGCCGGCCTCACCGGGCACGTGCATTGGCTGGGCGAGCGGGGCGACGTCGCCGCGCTGCTCGCCGCGAGCGACATTGCGATCCTCGCCTCGCACGAGGAGAGCTTTCCCAATGCGGCGCTCGAAGCCATGGCGGCCGGCCTGCCGGTGGTTGCGACACGGGTCGGCGGCTGCGCCGAGGCCATCGAGGAGGGCGTGACCGGCAGCCTGGTGCCGCCGCACGCCCCGGTGGCGCTGGGCCAGGCGATCCTGGCGCTGGCGCGCGATCGCGAGGTCCGTGCCGCGATGGGACGGGCGGGGCGCCGCCGCGTGGTCGAGCGCTTCTCTCTTGAAGCCTGCGTCGCCGACTATGAAGGGCTCTATGAGGCGGTGCTGGCAGGCCGACCGCTTGCGGCGACCCGGGACGCGCCGCCGATCGTGGCGGACAGGCAGAGGACATGATCCGGGCTTCGGCGGCGCGCGCGGGCTTCGCCCTCTATCGGCTTGTGGGCCGGCTTGGGGTGCCGCTGGTACGCCGCCACCTGGCGCGGCGCTGCGCCCGCGGACGCGAGGACGCGACGCGGCTGGACGAACGCTTCGGCCTCGCGAGCGTTGCGCGACCGGAAGGGCCGCTGCTCTGGCTGCATGCCGCCAGCGTCGGCGAGTCGCTATCGGTGCTGCCCCTGCTGGAGCGCATCCGCGCCGGCTGGCCGACGCTCGCCGTGCTCATGACCAGCTGCACCGTGACCTCGGCCCGACTGCTGGTCGAGCGCCTGCCGCCGGAGGTGATCCACCAGTACAGCCCGGTCGACCTGCCGGCCGCGGCGCGGCGCTTCCTGGCCCATTGGCGGCCGTCGCTCGGCCTGCTGGTCGAATCCGAGCTCTGGCCCAACCTGCTGCTGACTGCGCGGCAGCAGGGTTGCGTGCTGCTGCTGATCAACGGCCGCATGTCGGCGGCCTCGGCCAAGGCCTGGCGCCGCTTTCCGCCGGCGATCCGTCTGCTGCTGGCACAGTTCGCTGAGATCTTTGCCCGCTCGCCCGAGGACCTGGCCCACTTCCAGGCGCTGGGCGCCGAGCGGGCGCGCTGCCTCGGCAACCTGAAGTTCGCCGGCCCGCCACTGGGCTGCGATGCGGACGAGCTGGCGCGCTTCACGGCGCTGTGGCGGGGGCGCCCGCTCTGGCTCGCCGCCTCGACCCATCCGGGCGAGGAGGCCATTGCCGGCGCCGTGCAGCAGGCGCTGCGCAGCCGCTTTCGCGGCCTCTTGACAGTGATCGCGCCGCGCCATCCCGACCGCGGCCCGGTGATCGCTGAAGAGCTGGCAGCCAGCGGCCTGAAGGCCGCCCTCCGCAGCCGCGGCGAGACTCCGGGCGCCGAGGCGGACGTCTATATCGCCGACAGCATCGGCGAACTCGGCCTGTGGTATCGCCTGGCGCCGGTGGTCTTCGTCGGCGGATCGCTGGTGCCCAAGGGCGGCCAGAATCCGATCGAGCCGGCCCGGCTCGGCCGCGCCGTCCTGTTCGGCCCGCACTGCAGCAACTTCGTGCGGGTCTGCCAGGAGATGACGGCGGCCGGCGTGTTGCAGCGCGTCGCCGATCGGCACGCGCTGGCCGAGGCGGGCGCCGGCCTGCTGGCAGACGAGTCCGAGCGGCAGCACCGGGGCGAGGCGGCCCGCCGCTACGCCGAGGCCGAGGCGGGCGTGCTCGACGCGGTGGTGATGGCGCTGGCGCCCTATCTGGATCGTCTGACGGGCGAAGGCGCGACCAAATAAGCGCGCTGATCGCGCGGCTCTCAAGCGATCGTGATTCGCGCGACGGCGATTGAGCGCCGAAGCTTGATCCATGCGTGGAACGGCAAGAGTCTGGATCGGAGGGCTCGTTGCCCTGCTGCTGGCGAGCGGGACCACAGCCGCGGCCTCGGATGACGCACCGGCAAGCTGGCGTGCCGAGTGGCCGAGCACCGATTTCAGCCAGCACGCGGTCGATCTCGATGAGATCCGGAGCGGCGGCCCGCCGAAGGACGGCATTCCGTCGATCGACGACCCGGTCTTCGCCACCGTTGCGGAGATGCAGAGCCTGGCGCCGCGCGAGCCGGTGATCGGCCTGGTCGTCAATGGCGATGCCCGCGCCTATCCGCTGCAGGTCCTGATCTGGCACGAGATCGTCAACGACACGGTCGGCGGCGTGCCGGTCGCCGTCACCTACTGTCCGCTGTGCAATTCCGCCATCGTGTTCGACCGGCGCCTGGATGACCGTGTGCTGGATTTCGGCACCACCGGCAAGTTGCGCCACTCGGATCTGGTGATGTACGACCGCACCACCGAGAGCTGGTGGCAACAGTTCCTCGGCGAAGCCATCGTCGGCGAGCTGACCGGCGCGCGGCTCGCCATGCTACCGTCGCGCATTGAGGGCTGGGAACGCTTCGCCGTGCGCCATCCCACGGGCCGGGTACTGCTGCCGGGCAATCCCGAGATGCGCCCCTACGGCCGAAATCCCTATGCCGGCTACGACAGTGCGCCGCGCCCCTTCCTCTATGACGGCAGCGTGCCGGAAGGAATCGCGCCGCTCGCCTACGTCGTCGCCGTCGGCGACCAGGCCTGGCCGCTCGATCTGTTGCGGGAGAAGGAGGAGCTCCGCGACGGCGACCTCGTGCTGCGCTGGGAGCCGGGCGCCACTTCGGCGCTCGACCACAACGTGATCGCCGAAGGGCGCGACATCGGCAACGTGACGGTGCAGCGCCAGGGTGCGGACGGCCCGGTGGACGTGGTCTACGACCTGACCTTCGCCTTCGTGTTCCACGCCTTCCGCCCCGAGGGACGGATTCACCAGTAGCCGATCAGGCCGCGGCGCGGCGCCGCTGCACGACGAGCAGCTGCTCCAGCGCCTGTTCGATCACCTCCGCCCCGGCACCGGGCCGGCATGCGCCCTCGCTCAGTGCGCGGCGCCACAGGCGGGCGCCCGGCAGGCCGTTGAACAGGCCGAGGATGTGGCGGGTGATGGCCTGGACCGGCACGCCCTGGGTCACCTGGGCGCGGGCGTAGGGCAAGAGGCGCTCGACCACCTGCTCGCGGCTCGGCGGCGGCTCGCTGTCACCGAAGAAGCGGCGGTCGGCCTCGGCCAGGATGTAGGGATTCTGATAGGCGGCGCGGCCGATCATCACGCCGTCGACCCGGGCGAGATGGGCTGCGGCCTGGTCGAGCGTGGTGACGCCGCCGTTCAGCACGACAGCAAGGTCCGGGAAGTCGCGCTTCAAGGCATAGACCCGCTCGTAGTCGAGCGGCGGCAGCTCACGGTTCTGCTTCGGGCTGAGGCCCTGCAGCCAGGCCTTGCGGGCATGCACGATGACGCGCTCGCAGCCCGCCTCGGCCTGCGCGGCGACGAAGTCCCTGAGCTCGGCATAGCTGTCGCGATCGTCGATGCCGATGCGGGTCTTGACCGTGACCGGCACCGCTCCGGCCGCGCGCCGCATGGCCGCGACGCAGCGCGCCACCAGCTCCGGCTCGGCCATCAGGCAGGCGCCGAAGCGTGCGTTCTGCACCCGGTCGCTGGGACAGCCGACGTTGAGGTTGATCTCGTCGAAGCCGCGTTCCGCGGCGATCGCCGCGCAGTCGGCCAGCGCCTCCGGCTCGGCCCCGCCAAGCTGCAGCGCCAGGGGCCGCTCGGCCGGGTCGAAGGCGAGAAAGCGCTCGCGGTCGCCGCGCAGGATGGCGCCGGTCGGGATCATCTCGGTGTAGAGCAGGACGCGCCGCGAGATCAGCCGCAGGAAGACGCGGTCATACCGGTCGGTCCAGTCCATCATGGGCGCGGTGGAGAGCTTTTGGCTTAAGTCGCTCATTTCATTCAGTAATCCCGAGTCGGAACTAGGCGCACAAGACTGTCCTGTTTTTCTCATTGCTATCAAGACCTTGCTCCCGCGGCGCAGCGACGCTTGGACGGCAGGACAGGAAAGCGCGCGATGCGGGTGCATACATACTGCAGATGAGACGCACCCGGGGTCGCTCAAGCTCCCGATCTTGCCGGACTGTCGGTCCATTCCGCCGCGGACGTAACTGGGATCGGGAAAGGGCCGGCGTGATGAATGGAAGGCAGGTCCATATCGGGGCCCGCAACCACTTATGTCGAATCTTGCTGAACCGGCGGTGCGGCACACGATCACCCATGTTGAACAAGCGCCGATCAGCCCTCCGCGCATGCGGACGGCAAGGGCCCTAGAGGGTAGGCCCGGGTCGGCGGCAGGGTGAGCCTGAAGGCTCATGGCCCCTATCCGCCAGCAGCGCGACCGGCATGTGGCGCAGCGCCTCGGCCAAGCGGAGCGAACTGCCGGCCTCGTGAACGGCGCTAGTCAGTGCATCGCGCATCTGGCGGCTGCGCAGGCTTTCGGGCAGGGCAACTGCCGTGTCACCCCAGCGGTCTGGCGGCACCAATGGCCGATCTGCGCCCTCGGTCAGCGCAAGGACGAAGCGCGGCGCAATGACTACGACGAAGGCATCATCAAGTAGGCGCGCGAAGGCGACGACGTGTCGGGCGCCGTCTCCAACGCTCGACAAGGGCAGATAGCTCCCAGAGGCAAACAGCGCCGGGCGCTCCCGTCGCAGGCGCAGCCCCGCCGCGGTCAGCGCCAGTTTGGGCGCGCCAGTGGCCCAGTCCCCGAGCAGTGCTTGAGGTTCAGCGTCCACGACTGCTTCCAACAAGTGCTGTCGGATGCCAAAGTCCACCGGCGTCCGGTTGTCAGGGTCGACCAGGCTGAAATCCCAAAGTTCGGCACCCTGATAGATGTCGGGCACGCCCGGCGCAGCCAGCTTGATGGCAAGTTGCGCCAAGCTGTTGATCGCGCCGGCACGCCAAACCGGCCTGCAGGTGTCCTCGAAATCTGAAAGGAACTCTTCGCCGGTATTCCTAGATAAGGCGCCAGTGATGAAGGCCGAAATCGCCTTCTCGTAGGGGACGTCCGGATTGGTCCAGCTTGTGCGAAGCTTCGCCTCGCGGACTGCCTTTTCCATGTAGGCGAGCATGCGTGCGCGAAGCGCGGCGAGCCCCGGTTCGTCAGTGGATGACAGCCCGCACGGCCAAGCGCCAGCCAGCGCCTGGTAGAACAGCCACTCCATGGCTGGCTCGGGCGCCGGGCCGCTGGCGAGCTCGGTGCGATGGGGCGCATTCAGCGCGGCCCAGCGGGCGACGGCCCGCCGCCAGGCGTCCGGCATCTCGCTCAACACGTAGAGACGGGCGCGGGCGTCCTCGCCTCGCTTGGTGTCGTGGGTGCCGGTGGCGGACAGCCCGGCGGGCTGCCTGCGCCGCCGAGCAGCCATTGCCTCGTGAAAAGCCGACAGCGGCATCCCGTAGCGGTCGGGCGCGCCACCCACCTCGTTGAGCGCGATCAGGCAATTGTGGCGATAGAACAGGGTGTCCTCGATTCCTTTGGCCATCACGGGGCCGCTGGTCTGCTGGAACCGTGTCGTGAAGGCGAGAGCCGCGTCGCGGTCCGCGCTGTCGTCGACGTCGAGCCGCAGCAGTCGCGCGATGAAGTCGATCGCCGATGCATTCTCCACGTTGCGGGACGCCTTGGCGCTCGTGGCAGCCTGTTCGATCAAGGCGCGATCGTGGGCGTCGGGTCCGGTGGAGTCAACATAGGTGCGATAGACGGGAAGCGCCGCGGCGAGCTCGACGATGGCGCGCCGCAGGCTGTCAGGGCCAAGATCGCGCGTGCGGATACTGCGCGCAGCGATCGCCTGTGCCGCGTCCGTCAGCACGGAGAGCTCGGCCGCCAGGTTGTGCTCGAAGATTTCCCGCTTGCAGGCGCGGGCCGCCTTGCCGTAGGGGGCTGAATCGCCCGTGAAGCCCTGATAGGCCTGTCTCATTTCCGACTCGCGCTCGCGATCGACGAAGAGGCCGGCAAGGGCGGCAATGAACTCGTATCCCGTGGTTCCGGCAACCGGCCAGTCCGGCGGCAAGGCCTCGTCCGGCTCCAGGATCTTTTCGACTAGCAGGTAGAGCGGCGAAGCTTGGCTTGCAGCCCGCTGCAGGCGCTCGAGATAGGCCTTGGGATCGGCCAGCCCGTCGATGTGGTCGACCCGCACGCCGGCAATGCGGCCCGTTGCAATCAACTCCAAGAGACGGGCGTGAATGGCGTCGAACACGACCGGGTCCTCGACGCGCAGGCCGATCAACTCGGCGATCTCGAAAAAGCGCCGGTAGGTCAGCGCCTCGCGCCCAAGACGCCAGTGCGTGAGCCGCCAGATCTGCGCCTCGTGTATCTCGTGCAGGGCGTCGGGGTCGCTCCCGGCAGCCGACAGCGTTGCATTGATCGCCGTTTCAATCCCGGGCTTTGCCGCAAGCGCAGCCAGCCGCTGCTTGAGAGCGTCAGCCCAGTCGACGCTGGTGGCTGCGAAGGCGTCAGCGAGGTCGGCGACGGCGGAATCGGCAACACGCGCCAGAAGCCTGGCGTAGGACGGTGGCGTCAGCGGCAGGTGATGGTCATAGCAGGTCAGGGCGAAGCTCCCTCTCTCCGGGTCGAACTGGAGTCCGAGGATGTCATCCCTCACAGCCTCGCTGTAAGGCACGTCAAGAATAGGGAGCAGGAGCTTCGGGGCGGACCAATCAATGTCGAACTTGGAAGCATGGGGATCCTCCACGCCCCACTCCAGCACGGCCTGCCACCAGCGATTGCCATCCGCCGCCGCCATGTGATTGGGGACGAAGTCGAGCAGCAAGGAGAGTCCGGCCTGATCGAGCGCATGGGACAAATCCTCGAACCCGGCCTCGCCGCCGAGCGCCGGGTCCATCGCGGCGAAGTCGACGCCGTCATAGCCATGGCTCGAGCCCGGTGTGGCGGCGAACAGCGGCGAGGCATAGAGATGGCTGACTCCCAAGCGCGCCAGATAGCCGGCGAGGGCTGCGGTTCGCGCAAAGTCCATCCCGTTGCGGAGCTGGAGACGATAGGTCGCGGTGGGCGTGGTCATCCTGATCTGGGCCGCTCATTGGTGACAGCTTGGATGCTGGCGGTCCACAGCGCACTTTCCACGGCCTCCTCGATCGAGGCAGGAGCGCGCAGCTGCCAGTTCGGATACTCCTTCCAGGTACCGGGGATATTGACCGGCGCCTCAGCGCCGCAGAGGTCTTCGAACTGGAGGCCGAGCAGCCACGATGGCGTCCGCGCGAGGAAAGCCTGAATCGCGACAGCCACGTCCTGCGTCAGCCCACGCTTTTCGTCGGCACTGTCCGCTTTGAGCGAGGCGGGCAGGGAGCGCCCTGGCAGGTCCCTGCGCAATCGCGTGATCAGCGCCCGGCGGTCATGCGCGCGCTGCTGCCGGCGTTGCTCGGCGGTGGCGGAGTCGAGCAATCCCAGCTCTCGAAAGAGAGCGATGTCCGCGCCCGCCCACCAGGACGCCAGCGGCGGCAGATCGTGGGTCGAAGCGGTGACAAAGGCATTGCGTCGATAGGACGCGGCGGCGCGGAGGCTTCCACGCACCCATTCGAAATAGAGCACGCGGTAGGACAGCATGTTGACGGACTGCATGAGCTCGCGGAAGCCCTTCGGCACCGTGCCGAGATCCTCGCCGACGACGATCGCGCGCTGAGCCGCCGATATATCGGCCAGCGCCTGCAACATGTCCGCCAGGGGATAGAGCACGTAGCAACCCTGCTTCGCCGTCATGCCATGGGGGATCCAGAACAGGCGATGCAGGCCCATGGCATGATCGAGCCGGATCGCCCCAGCATGCCGGGTGGTGCGTCCCAGAACGCGGCGATAGGGCGCGAGCTGCCGCGCCCGGAGCGCGGCCGGCGACAGCGGCGCAAGCCCCCAGTTCTGGCCGCCGGCGAAAAACGCGTCCGGCGGCGCGCCGATGTTCGCCCCCGGGACGACGAGTTCCGGATCGCTCCAGGTGGCCGAACCGTCCGGCGCGGCACCAACGGCGAGGTCGAGATAGAGTCCGATCCGCATGCCCGCCGCGCGCGCACGCTCGGCTGCGGCCTGGAGCTGGACATCGGCAAGCCACTGCAACCAAAGGTGAAAGCGGACTTCGTCCGCCTGCTCGGCGGCGAAGCGCTGCACCGCTGCGCTGTTGGGACTGCGGTAGGCCTCGGGCCAGCCCTGCCAGCCGGCGCTGTGGCCCTGGGCGACCATGTGGTGCGACAGGGCCTCGAACAGGGCATGATCGCGGAGTGCCGCGCCACCTTCCTCGACAAAGCGCTCGAAGGACTCTGGCGCAGCCTCTTTACAACGCCTCGGCTCCTCATGAATCCGCCGCCAGTGCGTCCGCAGCCTGCCTAGCTTGAGCGCCGCCACCCCTTGATAGTCGACCTTGTCCGACGCCTGCAAACGGGCTCGCGCGACATCCTCGCCCGCAAACGGGACAGCGATGCCCGGGATGTGATCGAGCGCAATATAGAGCGGGTTCAGGACGCTGCGATTCGACGGCGAAAAGGGGCTGCAGCGCTCGGGATCCGCCGTGAAAAGAGCGTGGAGCGGGTTGACGCCGACAAAATCGCCGCCACCTTCTCGGCGAGACAAGCGAGATCCTCGAAGTCGCCGATACCGTGGTTGCGCGACGAGCGCAGCCCGTAGAGCTGGCAGGTGACGCCCCAGGCGCGCGCCTCGACCAGCCAGTCGGGCAAGTAGCAGCGGATGCCCTGTGGCGCGGCAATCCGCCCATCGATCGGCGCCGGCGCCTCGGCCAGGCTCCGCGCGATGTCCTCGTCAGTCTCGGTGGAAACCGACATCGCCCGTAGCACCGCAAGCTTTGCCGCAGCGGACGGCATCTGCCTTTCCTTTGTCGTGCTCAGGTACGAAAGCTGCAGACCGTAGGCTTCCGACAGCCGGTCGAGCGGCGATTTCTTCATCCCTTGGACCGCTCAGCTATCATCCAGCAAGACCGCTACCGACCAGCCCGGCAGCGGCGCCGAGCCTACGCGCTCAGCGATGCCAGGCGCGCTCTCGTAGAGCACGCGACCGCCGGGCTTCGTCGGTGCCGGGCTTGGCTGGTCGCCGAGATTGGCCATCAGCGTCAGCTTCGCGCCGTCCCCGAGGCGCCAGCGTACGCTGATCGCATCGCCATCACCGATGGTCGACGTACCGGAATGGCCGCCGATACTCTTGAGACGCGGCACGATCTCCTCCCTCCGTATGTGGAGCAGCCTGGTGACAAGCGCATGACGCGCGCGGCCGTCCGGACCGTCCAGGTGCGTCCAGTCGAGCCGGGACGACAGGAAGGGGCTCTCCGCATTCGGATCGGGAATCTTCGCCCGGTTGGCTTCGTCGGCGAAACGCGCGAAGCGGGAGAACTCCCGCCGGCGGCCCTCGCGCACTGCATCGGCCAGCTCGCCGTCAAAGTCGGTGAAGTAGCCGAAGGCATTGATCTCTCCCCACTCCTCGCCCATGAACAGCAAGGGAATCTGCGGGCCTAGAAGGAGAACCGCCGTCAGCGCCTCGACGACGCGCTGCGGCACCAGGTCGGTCAGCCGCTCGTTGAAGGCCCGGTTGCCGATCTGGTCGTGGTTTTGGATGAAGTTGACGAAGGCCGTTGGCGGCAGGTGCGCGCACGGTACGCCGTGCGAGTCCTCGCCCCAGAACTGCGAGGCTTCGCCCTGATAGACATAGCCCTCGGCCAGCGCGCGGGCCAGCTTGGCCAGCCGGTCGGCAGCATAGTCGACGTAGTAGCCTTCGGTCTCACCAGTGGCGATGACGTGCGCGACGTGGTGGAAGTCGTCGTTCCACTCGGCCGTATAGAGCCTGGGCGCGCCCGCCGCGTCGCGCTCATGCAGATGGGTGACGTTGCGGTGGTCCTCCGTGGTCAAGTGGACCTGCCGGTCGGTGATACGCGTATGGACCGTCTTTGCCGTGGTCTCCAGGATGTGCTCCGGCGAGGAATCGCGAATCTCGTTGATCGCGTCCAGGCGCAGCCCGTCGAGGCGGTACTCCTCGAGCCAGTACAGCGCGTTGTCGACGACGAAGTCGCGCACCGCCGGACGGCCGTAGGCGATGGCGGCGCCCCAGGGCGTCGCGTGGCTGGGATCGAAGAATTCGGGTGCATAGAGATGGAGGTAGTTGCCATCCGGGCCGAAGTGGTTATAGACCACGTCAAGCAGGACCATGAGTCCGCGCGCGTGCGCCGCATCGACCAGAGCCTTCAGCCCCTCATGTCCGCCATAGGCGCGGTGCGGCGCATAGAGCAGAACTCCGTCATAGCCCCAGCCGCGATCACCGCCGAACTGCGCCACCGGCATCAGCTCGATCGCCGTGATGCCGGTCTCGGCGAGGTGGTCGAGCCGCGCAGCAACACCCGCGAAAGTGCCGGCCTCGGTGAAGGTGCCGGTGTGGAGCTCATAGATGACGGCCTCCTCCCAGGGCCGCCCCTGCCAGGAGTCCATGCGCCATTCGTAGGCGCGAGGATCGACGAGCAGCGAGGCGCCGTGCACGCTGTCCGCCTGCGCCCGCGCTGCCGGATCGGGCACAAGCTTGCCGTCAGGCAGGCGGAAGGCATAGGCATCGCCCGGTGCGATCTGATCGGTCACCGTCTCGAACCAGCCGTCAGTATCTTGCGCCATCGGCAGGACCTCCCCGCCATCGCCTCGCACGAGCTGCAGGTCGCTCAGGCCGGGCGCCCATAGCCTGAAGCGCACATCCTTGCCCTCAAGCAGCTCGGCGCCCCAGCGCTTCTCATAGGCGAAACGGCCGGTCATGACGCCTGCGCGGTGAAGAGATAGAGGGAACGGCCGGCAACTTCGAAGATTTCGCCCGCGGGGTAGCGCGACGCCTCGGGCAGAATGCGGCCCGTGGCGGTATCGACGATCATGCGCCAGTCTCGCACCGCTTCCTCACCCGGCAGCTTGAAGGCAACCGGCTCATGATGGGCGTTGAGCAGGATCAATGTTCCGCTCAGTGCGCGATCGAAAAGCTGCAGTCCAACGCACTTCGTGTGGCCGTTCTCCCAGTCCTCCGCCGTCATGTGATTTCCATCAGGCCTGAGCCACCCGACATTGGGAAACCTGTGCGCACCGACTCGCTGGCCATGCAGGTAGGTCGTCTGACGCAGCATGGGAAGAAACTTGCGCAGTCGAATGAGGCCCTCAAGAAACGTGCGGAAGCTCTGGTCGCGCTCGGACTGCGCTTCCCAGTCGAGCCAGGATAGCTCGTTGTCCTGGCAGTAGGCGTTGTTGTTGCCGGCGCGCGAGCGTCCGAACTCGTCGCCCATCAATAGCATCGGCGTTCCCTGCGAGACCAGCAGCGTCGCCAGCAGATTGCGCCTAATCCGGTCGCGCAGATCCAGGATTTCCGGATTATCGGTCGGGCCCTCGACGCCGCAGTTCCAACTGCGGTTATCGTCGTGCCCGTCCGCGTTGTCCTCCAGGTTGGCTTCGTTGTGCTTCTCGTTGTAGGAAACGAGGTCCTTCAACGTGAAGCCGTCATGCGCCGTGATGAAGTTCACGCTGGCCCAGGGCCGGCGGCCGCTGTGATCGAACAGCTCGGCCCAGCCCAAGAGGCAGCGCGCAGTATCTGGCAGGGCGCCCTCGTCGCCTCTCCAGAAGCTGCGTATGGCGTCCCGGCAGCGCCCGTTCCATTCCGCCCAGCCGGGCGGGAACTTGCCAAGCTGATAGCCGTTGGGGCCGACGTCCCAGGGCTCGGCGATGAGCTTCACCTCGGACAAGACAGGATCCTGGCGGACCGCCTCGAAAAACACGGCATGGCGCTCGAAGCCTTCGCGCTCGCGGCCCAGCGCCGTTGCGAGATCGAAGCGGAAGCCGTCGACGTGCGCTTCCTCGACCCAGTAGCGCAGGGAGTCCATCACCATCTGCAGCACGCGAGAGTTTTTCAGGTTAAGGGTATTGCCGCAGCCGGTAACGTCGAAGTAGTAGCGCGGGTCGCTGTCGAGTATGTAGTAGCTGGCGTTGTCCGCCCCCTTGAAAGACAACGTCGGGCCCAGGTGGTCGCCTTCGGCGGTGTGGTTGTAGACGACGTCGAGGATCACCTCGATTCCGGCCTCGTGCAGGCGGCGAACCATAAGCTTGAACTCGTGCAGATCGCCCTGCGGCGAGATGTAGCGCGTGGCCGGAGCGAAGAACCCAATGGTGTTGTAGCCCCAGTAGTTCACCAATCCCTTCTGCACCAAATAGCGATCGTCGAAGAACGCCTGCACCGGCAGGAGTTCAACTGCGTTAATCCCGAGCCGGACCAGGTGGTCGATCACCCGCGGGTTGGCCAAGCCGGCGAAGCTGCCTCGAAGCGGCGGCGGCACATCGGGATGACGGCAGGTCATGCCCTTGACGTGCGCCTCGTAGATGATGGTCTCAGCCCAGGGAACGCGCGGGCGGATGTCCGGCCCCCAGGTGACGGCCGGATCGATCACCACGCATTTCGGCATGACGAAAGCTGAATTGCGCCGGTCTATGGCTAGGTCTTCTCGCGGGTGGCCGATACGATAGCCGAAAGCCGCATCGTGCCAGCGCAGCTCGCCGTGATAGGCCTTGGCGTAGGGATCGAGCAGCAGCTTGTTCGGATTGAACCTGTGTCCGGACTTTGGATCGTAGGGGCCGTGCACGCGATAGCCGTAGAGCTGGCCTGGCCGGACATCCGGCAAATAGCCGTGCCAAACCTCGTGCGTGTATTCCGGCAACACGATGCGCTCGAGCTCGCGCCGGCCGTTGCGATCGAACAGGCAGAGCTCGACCTTTTCGGCGTTGGCCGAGAAGAAGGCGAAGTTGACGCCCGAACCGTCCCAGGTTGAGCCCAGCGGGTGGGGCAGTCCGCTCTCCAGACGGCTCAAAGACGCGGCTCCTAGCCTAGCGGCGCAAGGACGAGCGCCGCGAGCGGCGGCAGCGTCAATTCGACCGAGCTTTCCTGACCATGCCACGGCTCCGGATCGGCCTCGACGCCGCCGCCATTGCCGACGTTCGAGCCGCCGTAGTAGGCGGCATCCGTGTTCAGGACCTCGCGCCAGTAGCCGCCCCACGGCACCCCGATGCGGTAGTGCTTGCGCACCACCGGCGTGAAATTGAGCGCGACCAGCACAGGCGCTGCACCCTTGCGGCCCTTGCGCAGGTAGACGAGCACGCTCTCCTCGACGTTGCCCGCGTCGATCCACTGGAATCCTTCCGGATCACAGTCCAGCTCGTGCAGCGCCGGCAGCTCACGATAGATCCGGTTCAGATCGCGGATGAGGTGCATCACCCCGTGATGCCTGGGATCATCGGTCAGGTGCCAGTCCAGTGTTTCGTCGTGGTTCCATTCACGCTCCTGGGCAAACTCACCGCCCATGAAAAGCAGCTTCTTGCCCGGATGGGTCCACATGAAGGCATAGTAGGCACGCAGATTGGCGAAGCGCTGCCATTGATCGCCCGGCATCTTGCCGATCAACGAGCCCTTTCCATAGACCACCTCGTCGTGGCTGAGTGGCAGCACGAAGTTCTCGCTGAAGGCATAGTGCAGACCGAAGGTCATCTGGTTGTGATGATAGCGGCGGTGCACAGGGTCCTTGCGCATGAACTCCAACGTGTCGTGCATCCAACCCATGTTCCACTTGTAGCCGAAGCCGAGCCCGTTCTGCTCCACCGGGCGACTGACGTTGGGCCAAGCCGTGGATTCCTCGGCGATGCAGAGCGTGCCGGGAACCTCGGCTGGGATCACTGAATTGGTATCGCGCAGGAAGGTGATGGCGTCGAGGTTCTCGTTGCCGCCGTGCACGTTGGGCACCCACTCGCCGGGCTGGCGGCTGTAGTCCAGGTAGAGCATCGAGGCGACGGCGTCCACGCGCAAGGCGTCGACATGGAAATGCGAGAGCCAGAAGAGGGCGTTGGCGCGCAGGAAGTTGGCCACCTCGCGCCGGCCGAAGTTGTAGATCAGGGTGTCCCAGTCCTTGTGGAAACCGAGCCGCGGGTCCTCGTGCTCGTAGAGCGCGGTCCCGTCGAAGCGCGCGAGACCATGCTCGTCTGAGGGAAAGTGCGCCGGCACCCAGTCGACGATCACGCCGATGCCCGCCTGGTGGCAGCGATCGACGAAGCGCGCGAAGCCCTCGGGCGAGCCGAAGCGGCTGGTCGGCGCGAAGAGCCCGATCGGCTGATAGCCCCAGGAGCCCGTGAAGGGATGCTCGGAAATCGGCATGAGCTCGATATGCGTGAACCCGAGATCCTGGGCATGTGCGACCAGCGCCTCGGCAAGCCCATCGTAGTCGAGCGGTGTGCCATCTTGGCCGCGCCGCCACGAGCCGGCATGGACTTCATAGATCGAGATCGGCGCTGAGGTGTCGATGGCCTCGCTGCGCTGAGCGAGCCAGTCGGCATCGCCCCAGGGATGCTCTAGCAAGCCGTGCACCTTCGATGCCGTCGAAGGCGGTGCTTCCTGCTCGAAGGCGAACGGATCGGCCTTCAGAGGCAGCAGCTGACCCGCCGCGCCTATGATTTCGTACTTGTAGAGCGCGCCCCGCTCGAGGCCGGGGATGAAGAGCTCCCAGAGTCCGCCCTCATGGCGCTTGCGCATGGGGTGGCAGCGGCCGTCCCAGTCGTTGAAGTCGCCCACGACGCTGACCCGCGCGGCGTTGGGGGCCCAGACGACGAAGGAGACGCCGGCGACGCCGTCGAGCGTCGTCGGATGCGCGCCGAGGCGGGTATAGAGGCGACGGTGTGTGCCTTCGCCCATGAGGTGCAGGTCGAGCTCGCCCAGGATCGGCGGAAAGCGATAGGGGTCTTCGATCTCCCTGGCATCGCCTCCATTCACGAGACGGAGACGATAGGAGAATTGCTTCTTGCGTCGCGGAATCGTGCCGCCAAAGAAGCCGGCATCGTGCAGGCGTGTCAGCTCTGAGACCCGGCGCCCGGTCTTGCGGTCCGTGACCTCGACGTTGCGCGCCTGTGGCGCGAAGGTGCAAACCGTGAGCGGTTCGTCGTCGCCGCCATGCATGCCGAGAATGCTGAAGGGATCGCCATGCGCTCCCGTGACCAGCGCCTCGATTTCCGCCGGGTCGGGCATCTGGGCGTTCGCCGAAGCTGTCGCGCGTGAAGCCATCCTCAGTCCACGTCCTGATTGAGCAGATCGAGAATCCCGCGCACGGGGATCGAGATCCAGGCCGGCCGGTTGGCCGCCTCGTAGCCGATCTCATAGACCGCCTTCTGAATGGTGAAGAGGCGCAGCAGAGCGTCGGCCGCCTCCCGATCCTCAGGCAGGCTCGGCGTTCCGGCGACGCGCTCGAAGTAGGCCTCTAGGAAGTCATGCGTCGCCTGATCGCGCCACTGCATGGCGCGCTCCCGCTCGATCTCCTCGATCCCACCGGCAACCTCCTGCCTGCGGTCGAGCGCCGCCCAGGCAAGATAGTCGAACGAGCGAAGCATGCCGGCGGTATCGCGGAGCGGCGAGGCCTTCTGTCGGCGCTCGTCAAGGCTACGCCGCGGCTCGCCCTCAAAGTCGACGATCATCACGTCGTCCTGGCAGATCAGGACCTGGCCCAGGTGATAGTCGCCGTGGATTCGCGACAGGCCGCCGGAGGGCGCGAGCGACTCGACGGAGCGGACGCTGGCAAGCAACCGGTCCCTTGCCGCCAGGAGCGCCTCTATCTGCTTCGCGACGCTCTCCGGCGCCGTCTTGAGCGACGCGCGCAGCGTCGACAGGGTTTCCTGGATATCATGCGCGACGGTCTTGACCCAGGCCCTGAGGTCGGACTTGCGCAGAGGTACGACCTTGAAGGCGGGATCATCCGTCCGATGGGCAAAGGCGGCATGCAGCTCGGCCGTGCGGATCCCGAGGAGCCCGGCGATGCTGAGCGGATAGGCGAATTGTTCGGCTTCCGGCGCAGCCGTCATCGTGCTGTGCTCGAGATCGCGGATCAGCGCGTCGAGCAGGCCGCCCCAGGCGTCGCCCTGGTTGTAAACGAAGGCGAAGGCGGTGGCGAGGGTCGTCACTTCCCCCTCGTCGCTCACGAAGGCGGCCGAGCCGAGATAGGAGGGCGTGTTGGCGAAGCCGGCCGTTTCGCTCAGAAAGCGGCCAACCTCGACATCCGGCTGTACACCCGCCTGCAGCCGGCGATAGATCTTGAGCATGATCTCGGCGTCGATAATGACCGATACGTTGGACTGCTCGGCACCGAGCCGGCGCGCGTCGCTCGGCTCGTCCAGTTCTTGCAGCGCCGTTGTCGCCTCGAACGTCAGTCTGCCGCCTTCGGCCTTGATGTCCTGGCCCGCTTTGATCGCGGACATCAGATCGATGGCGAAGCCGTCGTCGAACGCCCCGTCAACGACCGCACCGAGCCGCGGCCCCTTGCGCGCCTTGGCCAGCGTGTGAGAGAGCAGCGGCGCGCCGGGCTGCAGATTCTCGCCGCCCCAGCGGATGGCGAGCGGCAGGAAGTAGCGGCTCGAGGCGCTGCCCGCCGCCACCTCCGCGATGGTCATCGCCTGATTCTGGGCCTGGTTCTGGTCGCCCAGCATCGCCAGCCGTTTGACGGTAACCGAGCGGATGCGAGCCTGCTTCTCACCGAACCATCGCTGCAGCGGCAGGAAGTAAGGCAGCACGTCCTGCTCGAGCTGGCGCCGCTCGCGTCCGGTGAGGATCGATCCTATGGTACCGTCGCAGGCAGTCAGGGTAACGAACTCCGGCAGGATCTCCGGGAGCTCCTGGTGCCAGCTTGGCGCTTCGGCCTCCTCCTCCAGGTTGAACCAGTAGAAGCCGTAGCCCGGCAGCGTCAGGAGATAGGGCAGCTCTCCGATCGGCGGAAAGGCCGTGCGGCTGGCCAGCTCGACCGGGACTGCGCCCTGAAAAGCCGAAAGATCGAGCTCGACCGCCTGCGCCGAGCGCGACAGATTGGCAGCGCAGAGAAGCTGCTCGCTTTCGTACTTGCGGACATAGGCCAGGATCTTGCGGTTGCTCGGATAGAGGAAGTAGATCTCGCCTCGGCCAAAGGCCTGGTGCTGCGCGCGGACCGCAAGCATGCGGCGCATCCAGTTGAGCAGCGACGAGGGATCGTTCTCCTGAGCCTCGACGTTGATCGACTGGAACCCATAGACGGGATCCATGATGGGCGGCAGATAGAGCTGCTGCGGGTTGGCCCGCGAGAATCCGCCGTTGCGGTCGGCGCTCCACTGCATGGGCGTTCGCACGCCATCGCGGTCGCCCAGATAGTAGTTGTCGCCCATGCCGATCTCGTCGCCGTAGTAGAGCACGGGCGTCCCCGGCATCGACAGCAAGAGCGCGTTCATCAGCTCAATCTTGCGACGGTCGTTCTGCATGAGAGGCGCGAGGCGTCGGCGGATGCCTAGATTGATCCGCGCTCTCCGGTCCTCGGCATAGGTGCGCCACAGGTAGTCGCGCTCCTCCTCGGTCACCATCTCGAGCGTCAGCTCGTCGTGATTGCGCAGGAAGATGGCCCACTGGCAGCTTTCGGGAATCTCGGGCAGCTGGCGCACGATATCTGTAACCGGGTGCCGGTCCTCCTGGGCCAGCGCCATGTAGATGCGCGGCATCAGCGGAAAATGGAAGGCCATATGGCATTCGTCGCCATCGCCGAAGTAAGGGGCGGTGTCCTCAGGCCACTGGTTGGCCTCGGCCAGCAGCATACGGTCTTCGTATTGCTCGTCCAGCGCCGCGCGGATCTTCTTTAGGACCTCGTGAGTCTCCGGCAGGTTCTCGTTGTTGGTGCCCTCGCGCTCGACCAGGTAGGGGATGGCGTCTAGGCGCAAGCCATCCACCCCCATATCTAGCCACCAGCGCATGGTCTTGATGACTTCCTCCAGCACGCGGGGATTGTCGAAATTGAGATCGGGCTGGTGCGAGTAGAAGCGGTGCCAGAAGTAGGCCTGGGCCACCGGATCCCAGGTCCAATTGGAGATCTCGGTGTCGAGGAAGATGATCCGCGTGCCCTGATAGCGTTCGTCCGTGTCGCTCCAGACGTAGAAGTTACGGGCCGCCGAGCCCGGTGTGGCCCGCCGCGCCTTCTGGAACCAGGGGTGCTGGTCCGAGGTGTGATTGATGACCAACTCCGTGATCACGCGCATGCCGCGGCGGTGCGCCGCCTTTACAAAACGCCGGAAATCGCGCATTGACCCGTAGATCGGATTGACCTTCCGATAGTCGGCGATGTCATAGCCGTCGTCCCGCAGCGGCGAAGGATAGAAGGGCAGAAGCCAGATCGCCGTCGTGCCAAGCTTCTGGATGTAGTCGAGACGCCGCGTCAGACCGGCAAAGTCGCCGATCCCGTTGTCCGTGGAATCCTGGAACGCCTTGACGTGAAGCTGATAGATGACCGCGTCCTTGTACCACTGCGGGTCGGCTTCGAAGGCAGATGGCCGTCTTCTCTCGCGCACTTGTGTCGCCGCTTCCAGCACTTGCGCATCCATCACGGCGCTCCGTCTTCGCCGATCAGGCGCCACATCGCATATGGCCGCACGGCGGGGTCGAGATGGACATGCTGCACCTTACCGTCCCAGGTGAAGCGTTCGCCGGTGACCAAGTCCTCGACCGCGATCGAGGCCTCGTCCGGCAGGCCGAACTCCCACAGCGGCACCTCGAGGTCGGCGCCATGCGCGGCGTGTGGATCGAGGTTGACGGCGACCAGCACGAAGCTCGCCAGATCGGGCGTTCGCCGGCCGTAGTAGAGAATGTTATCGTCCCAGGCATTGTAGAAGGCGAGATTGGTGAAGTCCTGGAGCGCCGGATGCTCGCGCCGCAGGCGGTTCACCAGAGCAATGTCTTCGCGGATGTTACCCGGGCGGTCCCAGTCCCAGGCCCGGATCTCGTACTTCTCGGAGTTCAGGTATTCCTCTTTGCCGGCGATCGCGTCGGCCTCGCACAGCTCGAAGCCGTTGTAGATGCCATAGTTGCCGGCAAGCGTCGCGGCCAGCACCAGGCGGACCTGGAATCCTGGCCGGCCGCTGGTCTGCAGGTAGTAGGGATTGATGTCCGGCGTGTTGACGAAGAAGTTGGGCCGGAAATAGTGGCGGCATTCACTCTGCGTCAGCTCGGTGAGGTAGTCGGTCAGCTCCTGCTTCGTGTTGCGCCAGGTGAAATAGCTGTAGGACTGCGTGAAGCCGACCTTGGCCAGCCGCCTCATCATCTTGGGCCGGGTGAAGGCCTCGGAGAGAAAGATTACATCCGGGTACTGCGTCTGCACCTCGCCGATCATCCACTCCCAGAACGGCAGCGGCTTGGTGTGCGGGTTGTCGACGCGGAAGATCCGCACGCCCTTCTGCGCCCAGAACAGCACTACGTCGCGCAGGGCGAACCATATTGACGGCAGGGCGCCGCGGTAGAAATGGACGTTGACGATGTCCTCGTACTTTTTGGGCGGATTCTCCGCGTACTTGATCGTGCCGTCGGGCCGCCAGTCGAACCATTCCGGATGCTCCTTGATCCAGGGATGGTCTGGCGCGCATTGGATGGCGAAATCAAGCGCGATCTCGATCCCCTCCGCAGCAGCGGCATCGACCAACCGGGCAAAATCATCGAAGCTGCCCAGGTCGGGATGAAGGGCGTCGTGCCCGCCTTCGGCGGAGCCGATCGCATAGGGGCTGCCCGGGTCGTCCGGCCCCGCCGTCAGGCTGTTGTTCCGCCCCTTGCGGTTGACCCGGCCGATCGGGTGGATCGGCGGCAGGTAGAGCACGTCGAACCCCAGGTCGCGGACATAAGGCAGGCGGGCGATCACGTCGTCGAAGGTACCGTGGCGCTTTGGATCACCGGATTGAGAGCGCGGCATCAGTTCGTACCAGGCGCTAAAGGCCGCCCTTGGCCGGTCGACCCAGACATGAAGCGTCTTGTCATAGCGCGTCAGGTTGGTCCGCGGCCCGGCCGAGCGAAACAATTCGGCAACATCGGGGGCAAGCAGGAGGCCGAGACGAGCGCCATCATCTTCGGCATCGTCGAAGGCCTTCAGCAGCTCCAGCAACGCACGCCGATGGGCGGCCTTCTTGGCGCGCTCGCCGTCGATCGCCTGCTCGATCAGGCGGCGGCTTTCGGTGAGCTCGCTGCTCACCCGCTGACCGGCGGCGGTCTTCTTTTTCATCTCCGCACACCAGCTGGCGAAGAGGTCACGCCAGGCGATGATGGTGAATTCGTACGGCACCCGCCGCTCGATCAGGTAATGACCACGCCATCGGTCGTTGTCATAGAACCGCATGGGTGCCTCGGACCAGCCAGTCGCGCCCGCCGGCCGGTACAGTACCGCAGCGTCAATAACGTCGTGGCCGTCACACAAAATATCGGCCTCGACCGTCAAGCGCTCGCCAAATGTGGCCTTGGCAGGGAAGCGCCCGCCATTGATCTCCGGCGAGACAGCCTCGATGACCAAGCGCGAAGCAGCCAACTCCTTCAGGTGCCGATCAGCTGGCCTGCCCGCGGCAACATCATTGCGTCTGTCTCGGCGAGATTTGGCGACAGTCTTGGTCGTGGTTTTCGCTGCTGTCCGAGCCATTTTTCGCCTTAACAATAGTTGTTCTTCGATCCGTCACTGTCAACAGTCGGATCGCCGACGCTAAACGGGCCGCCATCCTGCATGCTTAAAGTCAGCCTTCGCCTTGACTGCCGACCTTGGCCCTCGCGCCGGACGAGCGCTTCCGCGCAGTGGGCGCCTTCGTGGCTTTGCCGCGCGCCGATGTCGCTTTCGACTTCTGTTTCTGTTGCAGCTCGTGCTCAGCCCGAAACCAGTGCTCGAGTGCGCGTCCGACCGGCCGCCCCTCTGCTTCCCATATGGCATAGGCTCGCCGTTCGATCTCACTATGCGGGGGACTTTCCATTGGCACCTCCTCTAGGAGTTCTATTGTTCGGCGCGTATGGCGCATTAGACCGCGGGGCGCAGCCGATAGTCCACGGCGCCTAGGCTTCCGTGAGCGATTGCTTCCTCGTTGTCCTGTACAGTTTCCCTATAGAGCGCCAAGTAACGCTCGGCGGACCGCCGCCAGCTGAAATCCTGCCGCATTGCGCGAACCTGCATCTTCCGCCAGGCGCTTGCTTGCCTGTATAGACGACAGGCGCGCTCGATAGCGTTGTTCAAATCTTGAGCTGTTGGTTCATTGAAAACGAAGCCCGTCGGCCCGGACCGCCCACGTCGACTGTCGTCGCCCACGACCGTTTCACAGTGGCCACCGGTACGCCGCACAATCGGCAGCGTGCCATAGCGCATGGCATACATCTGGATGAGGCCGCATGGCTCGAAACGTGCCGGCGCTGCAAGCAGATCGGCGCCAGCCAGGATGCGTCTTGCCAGCGCTTCATTGTAGCCAATCCGAATCGCCATCCGTCCGGGATACTGGAGCGCCAGCCCGCTCAACAGTTGCTCGATGGCGCGCTCACCCTCACCACAGACAACGAACTGCGCTCCCTGAGCGGCTATGGTGGGCATGACCTGCGGCAGGAGATCGGCCATTTTCTGCTCGGTGAGCCGGCTGAGGAAGGCGATCAGAGGAGACGAAGGCTCTGTGGCAAGCCCGATTTCGCCCTGCAATGCCCTCTTGCACCGGCGCTTACCCCCCAAATCCCGAGAACTGTAAGGAAAGGGAACGCGCGTGGCGTCCTCGGGAGACCAGGCCTCATAGTCGATGCCGTTCAGGATGCCGACCAGGTCCTCCGCCCGGCCACGCAACAGCCCGTCAAGGCCGCAGCCGTATTCGGGTGTGAGGATTTCGCGCGCATAGCTGGGGCTTACGGTCGTCAGGCGGTCGGCAAAGCGGATCCCCGCCTTGAGAAAGGATACTTGGCCATAGAACTCGATGCGATCGCTGGCAAAGAACTCTTGCGGAAGTCCCAAATGGGGGAAGTCCCCGGCCGGGAACAGTCCTTGGAATGCCAGGTTATGGATAGTAAAGATCGTGCGCGGGTGATGTGGAGCGTCTTGTGAAACCAGAATTGCCGGCACGAGGCCGAGATGCCAATCGTGCAGATGCACCACATCGGGGCGCCAGGAGAGCCCAGCCAAGCCGACTGCCAACCTCGCCACGGCATGGCAAAACACGGCAAAGCGAATGGAGTTGTCTGGCCAAACTTGCCCCTTGTCGTCGGTGTAGGGGCCACCAGGCCGGCGATAGAGCGCTGGGCAGTCGACCAGCCAGACCGGCAGGCCGGTATCCGGCATGCGCGCTGAGACAAGCGCCACGCCGGCAATGCCTGCGATCTCTCCGAGCGGGACCGATTGTTGCTTTGCCTCGGCCAGATCGAGCGCCCTGCCGTAACCGGGCATGGTAAGCTGTATATCGACGCCAGAAGACTGTAGCGTAACCGGCAGCGCCGCACTGACGTCACCAAGCCCGCCTGTCTTGGCCAGTGGGTATATTTCAGGGGATGCGAAAAGGACCCGCGGACATCTTTCTGCCGAGGCGATTCTGGTCCTGCCATTCATCGAGATCTGCCGCATTTCTTTAAGCCCTTGAGCCGAGCTCATCCCTCGTCGGCTGCATGCCCGAAGGTCCGACCGCGCTGGATGGTCACGCAGAACACATGGCGGCAGTGTCTTGAGCGATCTGTCAGATCAAATGCATAACAAGGTTCCCTGCGACCGGATGTAAGCTGTGTTCTCGTTGCTCATTGGGTTAAACGAGAATTCAGCCAGTCGGTTCCTTCTTCAGCAGCACCGGTTCGACTGCGCTGCCGGGGACGACCGGCCGCAAACCTTCGATGCCCTGCCGCCCATTTAGACTTCCGGCCCAGGGCTTCACGGCTTCTCAACGGACTGGCAGCATTTCGGGTCACAAGCTTGCCATCGTCGCCTGACTTGCCAAGCGAGCCCGCCCGCCCTATGGCTTTGCGCTCAAGCAAGCGGGGGATGGGGTCTCATGCCGAACGAGCCACTTGTCCTTCTTCCTGACAGTCAGCCCGATGCCGCAGATCTGCGCCGGTCGATCAAGTATCACCTGCGCTACACTACCGGAAAGAGTCCCGCGGCCGCCACGCTGACGGACTGGCGTTTCGCGGTGTCGCGCGCCGTCCGCGATCTGGTGATCGCCCCCTGGTTCGAGACGACGGCCCGTATCCGGGCCGCCGATTACAAGCGCGTGTGTTACCTCTCCATGGAGTTTCTCATCGGGCGCCTACTGGAGGATGCCATCGCCAATCTCGGGCTCGATGAGACGGTACGTTCCGTAGTCGCCGAGTTCGACGTCGATTACGCCGCCCTGCTGAACGACGAGCCCGATGCGGCCCTCGGCAACGGCGGCCTTGGGCGCCTCGCTGCCTGCTTCCTCGATTCGATGTCGACCGTCGGGCTCGCCGCCTATGGCTACGGCATCCGATACAACCACGGCCTTTTCCGCCAGTCCTTTGAGCGAGGTTGGCAGACAGAGGAGGCCGAGGATTGGCTGAGCCAGGCGCACCCCTGGGAGTTCGAGCGCCCGGAGACCCGCTACCGCATCAGCTTTGGCGGCGAAACACGCAGGGAGAACGGCGCCGTCCGCTGGTGCCCCGCCGAAACCGTCCTTGCTGTCGGCTACGACACGCCCGTCCCGGGCTGGCGCGGCCGCTGGGCCAACACCCTGCGTCTGTGGTCCGCCAAAGCAGAGCGTGAATTCGACCTAGCGCCCTTCAATATGGGCGACTACATGGCCGCGGCCGCACCTTCGGTGCTGGCAGAGACGATCAGCCGCGTGCTCTATCCCGACGATACCACGGAGCGGGGCAAGGAGCTGCGCCTGAAGCAGGAGTACTTTTTCACCGCCGCCTCCCTCGCCGATATCCTGCGCCGCTACCTGATGCAACACGATGACGTCACCAGGCTGCCGCAGACTATTGCGATCCAGCTGAACGACACCCATCCGGCCATCGCCTTCCCGGAGCTGATCCGTTTGCTAGTCGACATGCACGGCCAATCCTTTACCGAAGCCTTCGAGATCGCTCGCAACTGCCTGCACTACACCAATCACACGCTGCTGCCGGAAGCCCTTGAGCGCTGGTCAGTCGACCTCATGGGCCGCGTGCTGCCGCGGCATCTGCAGCTTATCGAGCAGATAGACGCCCACCACGCCAAGACGGTGAGGCGCCCGGCAAGCATGAAAGTGGTCGACGGCAACGAGGTGCGCATGGGCGACCTTGCCTTCATCGGCGCGCGGCGGGTCAATGGCGTCTCGGAACTGCACACCAGCCTGATGAAGCAGACGGTGTTCAAGGAGCTCCATGCGCTGCATCCGGAGCGCATCGTCAACCAGACCAACGGCGTGACGCCGCGACGCTGGCTCTACAACTGCAATCCTGCATTGCGCGGCCTCCTGCAGGAGGCGATCGGCGAGGGCTGGGTGATTGACCTGGAGCAGTTGCAAAACCTGGTGCCTCTGGCTGACGACGCCAGCTTCCGCGGGCGATTTGCAGCAGCCAAACGCGACAACAAGCTGCGCCTTGTCGATTACTTAAGCCGCACTCTGAGCATGTTGATTGATCCCGACGCGCTTTTCGACGTCCAGATCAAGCGCATCCACGAGTATAAGCGTCAGCTGCTGAATATCCTCCATGCCGCCGCGCTGTGGAATGAGATCCGTCGCCACCCCGAGGCAGACTGGACGCCGCGGGTGAAGATATTCGGCGGCAAGGCAGCGCCGGGCTACGTCACGGCCAAGCTGATCATCAAGCTCATCAATGACATCGGCGCGACAATCAATGCCGACCCACTGATGGCCGGACGCCTTCAGGTGGTCTATCCACCGAACTACAACGTCTCCATGGCCGAGTGCCTGATTCCGGCCGCCGATCTTTCCGAGCAGATATCCACCGCCGGCATGGAGGCGTCTGGCACCAGCAATATGAAGCTGGCGATAAATGGCGCCCTCACCATAGGCACGCTTGATGGCGCCAACATTGAGATTGCCGATGCTGTCTGCGCCGACAACATCTTCATCTTTGGGCTGACCGCCGAGCAGGTCGCTGTCCAGCGAGAAGACGGCAACGGCCCTGCAAGTTGTATCGCCGATGACCCGCGCCTTGCCGAGATACTCGAGCAAATCGCCGGCGGCACCTTCTCGCCGGATGACCCGCGCCGCTATACCGGCCTGGTCGACGACCTGCGCAAGAACGACTGGTTCATGGTAGTGCGGGACTTCGGAACCTATTGGGACGCACAGCGCCGGGTCGAAGGCGCCTGGCTCGACCATAGCGTCTGGACCCGCAGCGCCGTGCTGAACACCGCCCACATGGGCTGGTTCTCGTCCGACCGCACGATTCGCAGTTACGCGCGCGACATTTGGAACGTAGAGCCTGCGTTCTAAGACCGCTCATGACTTGGACGGACCATGACTCGGCTGCTCGAGTTGCCGGAGCAGATTGGGCCGTGGAAACGCGGTTCCCAGTCAATTGGTGGTCGAGCCGAGGAGGCCTTCGCGATCCTGCGCGGCTTCATCGGGCGCATCGTCATGCGCTTGCGCGGGCGGCTTCGCGATCGAGTTCATCGGCGAGATCGCGCACATGGCCGACGCGGCTCTCGGCGCGGCCGGCAAATGGGATCACGCCTCTCTCGGAGGACGCGGTCTGTTCGGTAAATGTGGCTGCGGAGGCGGAAGTCGAACCTGCGACCCTTCAGGTTATGAGCACGGATGCCTAAGCCTGCCGGAGTTAGGCAAACAGACTCCAACCGCCTCTTGACTGACGAGCTGGACACTCGCCGACGAAGCAAATCTCATTCTGACTGCACACACTCCGCACACACCGCCTATTAATGCTCTGATCTTCAAAGTCTTTCCACTCAGTCCATCATGGGCAAGCACAAAGAATCGATGCGATCTCAAAAGCCTACTGCCGCGAGCATAGGTTGGCCATGACCAGCAAGATAGCAACTGCCTGGATGGCGCGCCGAACGGAGCTGCCTAGATGAGGAGATCTCACATGCTGGCTCGGTATTGAGTATCGCTTCTGCCACCCCGCTGTATGGGCCGCGCGGTTTCATTGCAGCGGATCGATACATGGCATCTCGAATCGAAGGCCGTTCGCAGCTGTCAATGGCTGTGCAGTGATCCGGGCACGCCCAAGTTGGATTTCAGCTGTTACCTATGTGTTACCTGAGGCCGCTGGACGGCGCTGGAGCGCGGAATCAGACCGCCGCCAACCCGTTGGATTGGCGGCTTGATTTTGGTTGCGGGGACAGGAAACCACCGAGAGTTGACCCTGCCGAGTATCGAAATTTGATCGCCGCCGGGATCGGATCTTGGGCGCCACCATCAGACCCTACGTTTCGAAGTATCCTTGTGAGCCCGTGCCGGGGCGGGACGTTGGCACAGCGCCCGGCCCCGGGGTAGACAGGCTTGGCGAGGAATGTCTATCAGGCGGCGGCTTCGAAGAGACTGGCCTGAGGCGACGCATGAGCGGTCGCCGGAGCAGCGACGGGCGCGCCCGCGCTCCTCTTCGGCACGTAGGGGCCGGCCCACAGAATGCGGAGTCGCTGGCAGGTCACCTCCTGACCGTCGTTGCGGGCGAAGCTGCACGGCGCGAAGAACCCGAAGAGCTTGACCAGCGAGCCCTCGTTGATGCGCCCCAGACCTTCAGGGCACTTTCCGAGAAGACAACGCAGATCAGGACCTAGTGTACGCCAGGATTGAGCGGCGAGCCGCGAGTCGACCAGTACATGTAGGCCTCGAGCACCTTCATGGCGTCGGAGTCGCTGTCGATCTTCTCGCCTTCGTTCGGCTTCTCGATGCACCAGTTGATCATGTCGCGAAGCGTGGCGAACTTGTTCATCTGCTCCTGGAACTTCGGAAACTCGTAGGGATGTATGTCGGCGGACATCGGATGGCACATGGCGCAGGCCATGCCCGTCCGAGACAGGTTCACGCCGTACTTCTCGGCCGTCGCCGCATCCCCGTGGAACAGCAGGTCGCCGTCGCGGACCGCATCCATGAAGATTTCCTCGAACACCTTGAGCTGCTCCGCGGTGTGAGGCTTCTTGTGCGCGAGCTGAACCCTGGCCTCTCCCGCCTTTGCCACCACCACGTCGAAGCCGGTCGCAGCCGCCAGTGCCAGACCCATCACGGCGCTCGCCGCAACGAAAGTGCGGACGAACTGTCGATTTTTGCTCATGATCGTTCCCCTAGTCGCATGCAAGGTGCTCACGCGAGGAGCCCTTGCCGTTGCCCTCTTGCCGGGTTCGGGAAGCGCAGTGTCTCCGGCGAGATAGACCGCCGGACGGAAAGCGCCTGCCGAACAGCCAGGCGCTCAGTACGGCCACATGTTGTCGGCGATCCGCGGATGGAGGATCTGCTTGCCGGGGCCGTTGTCACCGGTGCCCGAGTCGACGTCCGCTTCCGCGAAAACCTGGTCGCGACCCCACATCACGTACTCGGTCTCGATCTTGTCCGACATGTTGAGCGTGCTCCAGCCGACGCCGTCGAAGTGATCGCCCGGATCGGCGCGGATCATCGGCTTGGTCAGCGCCGGCACGCCGGACGGGGCATAGGGCCAGGGCCACGAGGTCGCCAGCATGCCGACCGACCTGAGGGTGCCGATCTCGTTGTAGAGCGGCTGGTGGACGTGGCCGTGGATGTTGATGACGTTGCCGTAGGGGCTCAGAACCTCGTGGACGTCGCGCCAGTCGCGCACCCAGAAGTTCCAGGGCGGATAATACTCGTAGAGCGGATTGTGGCTGAAGATCAGCACCGGCGCCGCCCTGTCCCAATCGGAGAGGGCGCTGGCCAGCCAGTCGAGCTGGTCCTTGCCGACGCCGGACCAGGCGCCGGCCACCGTGCCATCGAGCACCGACATATGGGCCATGCGCTCTTCGGGGCTCATGCCCTTGGCCGACCAGTAGTCCGGCGCCCGGCTGATCGTGTCGAGTCCGATGATGCGCACGCCCTTGTGGTCGAAGCTCCAGGGCGACTCGCCGAACAGCTCGACGAACTTCTCCCCCATGTCGAGGTACCAGTCGTGCTCGCCGGGGATGAAGACCTTCTGGATCGTCACCTCCTTCAGGATCTCGTTGCCGAGATCAAGCTCGACAGGGTCGCCGAGCTGGGCAAGATCGCCGCCGAAGATCAGGAAGTCGGCGGGCGGGGCCAGGGCCTGGACCTCCTTGACCGCGCGTACTGCCTTGTCGACGAAGCGGGTGTTGACGTCCTTCGGATAGAGGTGCGTATCCGAGATCCACGCGAACTTGAAGGGCGTCACCGCCGCATGGGCAATCTCTATCGTGTTGATCAGTGGAAACCAGCCATAGGTGGCGGCACCGGCTACCGCCCCGGTCAGGAGCGATTTGTGCAGAAAGGTGCGGCGGGTGAGCTTCAGCGATCGATCGGGGTGCGCCCCCGGCTTGCGCAGCACCCTGTCCATCTCTTGGCGCGTGCGTTGCAAATCAGACATGGCTTGAATCTCCTCCCAACGATGCGGATCCTTTTGGTTCTTGGTCCGCGCAAGTGACGTGATCCGCGCTCGTCAATGCGCCCAGGCGTCTGGTGGGCCTTGGCTATCTCTTGAGCTCGATCGAGACTTCGGTCGATCCGCCGGACTCGACGTTGGCCGTGGTCTCCATTGGGCCGGTCAGCGCATGGTTCGCGACCAGCTTGTACTCGCCGGCCGGCACGTCGCTGATGGAGAAGCTGCCGTCCGCCGCGGTGATCGCGTAGTAGGGGTTCTCGACGACGTAGATCCAGCCCTCCATCCAGCCATGCGCGTCGCAATCGACGCGGACCTGGCCGGGCCGGGTCAGCTCCACCTCGATGCGCTGATCCTTGTTCGGCAGCGCCACGTTGAACGCGGTACGCTTGCCGTAGTAGCCATGCGTGTTGTGCAGGATCGGGTCCGAATTGACGATGTCGACTGCGCCTGCGCGGATCACTTGCACGTGCGGCTCGAAGACGCACTTGACGTTGTCGAGCACCGGCTTTTCGACAGCCATGTCAGGCCAGGCCTTGCCCCGCGCGACGTCGATTAGTTGAACCACGACGTCCTGCGCGCCCTTGTCCGGTCCGACGATGATCTCGGGCTCTTCGCGAATGCCGCCGCAGACGTCCATGTCCTTTGTCACGACGATCTTGCGGGTCGGCACGGCGCCTTCATAGACGACCTTGCCGGTGATCGTGCCACCGTCGCTGACCGAAATCTCCTCGTAGCCCTGAGCAGGCAGCGCGGCCAGCGCGGTGCCGAACAGGCTGCAGACAGCAATAGTCCATGTGGGGAACTTCATCGGCGGGCCTCCTCCTTGTCCGCTTTCTTGTTTTCTGAAGCGGGACACAATGCCCGAGGGCTCGAGGGGCCAGCTGATCTCTCGAGGGGCATTGAACCCCTACTTCGTGCCTGACTGGCAATTTTTTAATTCGAATAGTTCAAAAAAGAGTAGACAGACAGCCCGGCCTTCGTCAAGATTGAAAATAGAATAATTCTATAAGAGGGGTTGGGCAGATGGTCCCTGAGGCCCCCCTTGGTCCGATGACGAAACTGTAAGAAGGCTTCGAGAACGCCGTTGAACGGGTAGCCTAACGACCCGCTCCGAAGGCACGCGCAGCAGCGCCATCGGCAGAAAAGCGCCACCCGAGAAGTGGCGCAGCAGTTGTCCAGGGGAGTCGATGCCCAGGCGAACCACGCCCCGCCTTGCCCGAGGGAGGAAGGCTGCAAGCGGGGGCGCACCATGGCAGAAGCACTTCGCGGCAGGTTCGAGGGCGTCAACCTCGATGCCTTAGTCGACCAGCGGCTGGTCAGGATCTGGCTTTATTGGGGCATGTTCTGGCTGTTGCTGACGCCAACCGCCGGCGTCACCATTTCGGCACTTTTCAACTATCCCGATTATCTTGGAACGGCGCTCGAGCTCGGCTTCGGCCGCATCCGGCCGTTTCACGTCAACGGCGTGATCTTCGGCGCCTTCTCCACGCTGTTCATCGGCCTGTGCTATTACCTGGTGCCGCGGCTCTGCGGTGTCCCGGTTCACTTGGGCCACCTCGGCTACACCCTGGCATGGGTCTGGAACATCGGCCTGATCCTTGGCTTGGGCTCAATGCTACTGGGCTACAACCAGGGCCTCGAGGCCGGTGAGTTCCCGCTGCTGATCGACATCGTGATCTTCGTCGTGGTGTGCATCACGACCTACCAGTTCATCGTGACGATCGCCCACCGCCTCGAGCCGCAGCTCTACGTCGCGCTCTGGTACCTGATCGCAGCCTTCGTGTGGACGGTGCTGAACCTGATTCTCGGCAGCTTCATCCTGCCCTACAGCATCGCCGGCGCCAACAGCGCCGCGTTCCACGGCCTCTTCATCCACTACATCGTCGGGCTCTGGATCACACCGGCAGGCTACGTGCTGATTTATTACTACCTGCCCGTGGCGGTGCGCAATCCGCTCTACAGCCACAAGCTCTCGCTGGTCGGCTTCTGGTCGCTGGCGCTGTTCTATCCCTACGTCGGCATTCACCACTATCTCTACAGCCCGATTGCCGACTGGGCCGAGACGCTGGCCATCATCACCTCGATGCTGCTGATCATCCCGGTCTGGACGGTGCTGGTGAACTTCTTCGGGACAATGAACGGCAAGTGGCAGGGCTTCGGCCGCAACCTGCCGGCCAAGTTCTTTATCATGGGCGCGATCATGTACCTCTTAGGCTGCTTCCAGGGCTCGACCGAGGCCCTGCGCCTGGTCCAGCAGCCGACCCACTTCACCGACTTCGTGATCTCGCACTCGCACCTGACGGTGTTCGGTACCTTCGTGGTCTGGGCGATTGGCGGGCTGATCTACACCTGGCCGCGCCTCTGCGGCCGCGAGCTCTGGTCGTTCAAGCTGGGCAACTGGTCGTTCTGGCTGATCACCGTCGGTATCTCGACCATGGGCCTGGTCCTGACCGCCGGCGGCCTGCAGCAGGGCTTCGCCTGGATGGCCGGCGTCGAGTGGGTGGAATCGATCCTGCCGGTCAGGCCCTACTGGCTGGTGCGCACGCTGTCCGGAATCTCGATGGACATCGGCATGTCGCTGCTCGTCATCAATCTCATGATGACGGCGATAACGCGGCCGGGTGCGGCGCGCGAGCGGGTCGCCGAGCCAGTGCCGGGTGGACCGGCCGCCGCGGAAGGAGCCGCCCAATGAGCGCCCGATTCGTGGCCCTTGTGGCCGGGGTGGGCTTCTTCTTCCTGGCCCTCGTAACGCAGGGGATCCTGCCGCTGGTCGAGCCGGAATCGCGCACCAGCAAGGTGACCGCAGTCGTTCGCACCGACTTCGGAGAGCTCAAGTGGATGGTCACCGAGGCCACCGACTACACCGAGGCGCAGGCGCGCGGACGTGCGGTCTACATTCGCGAAGGCTGCTGGTACTGCCACTCACAGTTCGTGCGCCCCGTCACCGGCGAGACGCGCCGCTGGGGACCGGTCAGCCAGGCCGGCGAGTATGCCTTTGACACACCGCATCTCTTCTCGACGCGCCGCATCGGCCCAGACCTCACCCGCGTCGGACTCAAGTACAGCGACGAGTGGCATCTGGCGCACTTCTGGGACCCGCGCATGGTGGTCCCCGATTCGATCATGCCGCGCTTCGCTGGCCTGTTCGAGCGGCCGAAAGAGTGGGTCAAGATCGTCGAGGATTCGGGCGGCCGGCGGACCCTGGAGCAGACGCCGGTGACCGGGACTCTGTTCGACTTCGCGAGCCAGCAGACGATCAACCTGACGCCCAACGCCGAGGGCCTTCTCTTCGTGCCTTTGATCGCCAGGGACCGCTATCCGGTCATCCTGACGCCGAACGACGAGTACACCGGTGAGGAGGTGCAGATCGCCGCCGCGACCCAGGAGCTGGACGATCTCATCGACTACCTCCAGAAGCTCGGCATGAATCGCGGTAAGTGGCGCGATCTGTTCGAGCCGCAGCGGCTCGAGGCCTCGATCGTCTCGGTGCCGCGCTCCGACGAGTGGATCGACTTCGGCCGCGAGGTCTACGAGCAGCGCTGCGCCGGCTGCCACGGGGTGACCGGTGACGGCAACGGCCCGGCTGCGACCTTCATGTACAAGGTACGGCCGCGCGACTTCAATCTCGGTGTCTTCAAGTTCAAGCTGGTCAAGGGGCCCGTGCCGCACGACGGCGACCTGCTGCGCACCATCACGCGCGGCATACGCGGCACGGCCATGCCGCCCTGGCACGCGCTCACCGAGCACGAGCGACAGGCGGTGATCCAGTACATAAAATACGAGCTGGCGGTCGACCGCTCCGACCCGAACAATCCCTACGCCTATTTCGTCGAAGAGCCGCCGGGCGAGCCGCTCTACATCCCGCCGCCGCCGCCGCCCTCGGAAGCGCAGGTCGCGCGCGGCAAGGATATCTGGCAGCAGGCCAAGTGCTGGGAGTGCCACGGCGACACCGGCAAGGGCGACGGCGAGAAGGCGCCGGGGCTCAAGGACGATTTCGGCTACCCGATCCCGCCCGCCGATCTGACCACGGGTCAGTTCAAGTCCGGGCCGGCGGTGGAAGACATGTACCGCACCATCAGCACGGGGATGAGCGGCACTCCCATGCCGTCCTATCGCGATGCCTTCCCGGACGAGGATCGCTGGGCCTTGTCCTACTATATCCTGTCGCTTTCCGCCTTCACCGATCCCTTGACCGGCGAGCCGCTGCAGGTCGCGGCGGAGGTGCGGGCGGCGCTTAACGACCCGCAGCTCAAGGCGGCCTCCTCGGCGCAGGCCTATGCCCCGCCGGAGGCGGCGAGCGAGCCGGTGCAGCATGCGGAGTACGCTGGTGAGGCATGGGCCGAGCGGCGCGGCATCGAGGTCGTCGGGGGGGTGCCGCAGATGGCGTCCACTGCCGATGCGGCCGAACGATAACGAGAGGAAGGAGGCGGACTCATGGCCGAGACCCTCGTTCAATTCATGGTCGCCTTTCTCATGAGCTTGGGCGCCCTCTGCATATTCGCCTGGGCCGCTCTCTCCGGCTACTTCACCGATGTCGAGGAGATCGCCCGGAGGTTCTATCAGGTGGAAATGGGAGACGGAGGAGACGCAGGAGACGCGGGAGACGCGGGAGAAGATAATGAGTGACGGCGACAAGCACCCCACGGAGGCAGCCGGCCCGGCGAGCGAGGACAAGGAAGACTACGCCGGCGGCTATATCCAGGCCTATCACGGGCGCATTCCGCTGTGGCTCATCGTCGTCTACTTCGGCCTGGC
The DNA here is from genome assembly GCA_050330055.1 of Kiloniellales bacterium. GTDB lineage: Bacteria > Pseudomonadota > Alphaproteobacteria > Kiloniellales > JAKSDN01 > JBHJOF01. The sequence continues at coordinate 4,282 of JBHJOF010000282.1, read as the reverse complement.
GCTCTGGGGCCTTTACTACCTCTATCGCTATTGGGGCAGCTTTGGGCCCGGCCTGGGCTACTAGGCGAGGCGGGACTCAAGACACGCGCAGCAGGCAAATACGGCAAGAGGAACGAGAATGTCTATGGTGGCGAAGATCGTCTTGGCGTTCGCAGCCTTGAATCTGCTCTTCCTCTTCACCGAGATCGCGTTGAACGTGCTCGGTGTGGCGTTTCTCTGAGGAGGAGGCAGTCCATGATGGAGAACTCCGTGGCCGTGCTCTCTGAGATGAACGTGACCCAGGCAGTGGCATTCATCAGCTTTGCGGCCTTCACGATCGGCTTCTTTGTCTGGGTCGCCTGGCTCTGGCTCAAGAAGCATTAGCCCGGCCCGCGGCCCGAGGCCGGCTTCCAGAGAGGCCGGGACGCCATGACCTACTATCTGTTGGTCTTCGTCGCGGGCTTTGCCGGCAGCTTCCATTGCGTCGGCATGTGCGGCGGCTTCGCCTGCGCGCTGGGGCGTGATCCGCGCGGGCGCTCGGCAACCGTCGCGCGCCACCTGCTCTACAACGGCGGCCGGGTCACGACCTATCTGTTCCTGGGCGCACTGGCCGGTGCGGCAGGGCAGTCCGTGGCGCATGCCATGACGAGCCCGCTCGGCGACTCCGTGATCACCGGCCAGCGTTTGCTGACGATCGGCGCCGGCTTGCTGATGATCGTCATGGCCCTGCAGCTTCTCGGATTGCTGCAGCGTGCCCACGGCATCGGCTTCGCCGGCAGCACGCTGGCGGGCTCGTTGCGCGGACTGCTGGCCGCGCCTGGCGCCGCGGCGCCGCTTGCCTTCGGCGTCGTCAACGGCTTTCTGCCCTGCCCTCTGGTCTATGCTTTCGTGGCCCAGGCGGCGAGCACGGCCGACCCCTTGCCCGCGGTCCTGACCATGGCGGCCTTCGGTCTCGGTACCTTTCCGGCGATGCTCATGATGGGCGGCCTGGGCCGCTTGCTGCAGCCGGTCTGGCGCCGCCGCGGAGTATGGATCGCCGGTGGCTTCATCCTGCTGATAGGCCTGATCACCATCGCGCGCGGTCTGCTGCCGCTCGCGGACCATGGGATGCATCACTGATGGCCGCCGTAGCCGACAGTGCGCTGTGCAGCCACTGCCTGCTGCCGGTAGGCAGTCGGACGACACGGCGCATGGTGCACGGCGAGGCGCATCAGTTCTGCTGCTATGGCTGCTGCCTGGCATTTCAGGTGCGCCACGGCATCGGCGAGGAATCCGAGGCGACCTGGCTGCTGGTGCGCCTCGGCGTCGGCGGATTCTTCGCCATGAACGTCATGCTGCTCAGCTTGCTGCTCTATTCAGGCACCTTCGAGCTGGCCGACCAGGAAGTGCGGCCCTGGGTTCACATGGCGCTCTGGGCGCTGACGACGCCGGTGCTGGTCGTGCTCGGTGGACCCTTCCTCTACGACGCCTGGCAGGCCGGCCTGCGCGGGCGCCTGACCTCGTCGACCTTGATCAGCCTGGGCGCGAGCGCGGCCTATGGCTACTCGGCCGTAAGCCTGCTGCGCGGCGGCGACGAGGTCTACTTCGACACCGCCACCATGCTGCTGCTGCTCTTCACCCTGGGACGCCTCCTCGAAGCGGTCGGCCGGGCGCGGGCGGTGCGCAACCTGGCCCCGCTGCTCGAAGCCGAGAGCCAGTGGGCCACGGTGATTGAAGGCGAGCGCGAGCTGCGCCGGCGTGCCAGCGAGATTGAGCCCGGCAGCCTCGTGCGGGTCCGCCCGGGCGAGCGCATCGCTGTCGACGGTCTGGTGCAGGAGGGCAGCGCCCACGTGGACGAAGCGGTCATCACCGGCGAGAGCCGCACCTTGGAGAAGGGGCCGGGCGCCAGCGTGGTTGCCGGCAGCATCGCGCTCGACGGGCCGCTGCTGGTGCGCGCCGACACGGCCGGCAGCGACACGCGCTGGGCCCGGACCTGCCGCTCGGTGCGCGAGGCGCTGGCGCGGCGCAGCCCCATGCAGCGGCTGGCCGATCAGGCGGCCAGCCTGCTGGTTCCCTTCGTGCTCTTGCTCGCGGCCCTGGCCGTGATGTTCTGGAGCGACAGGCTGCCGCTCGAGGCGGCGCTGCTGATCGGCCTGGCGGTGTTGGTGGTTGCCTGTCCCTGCGGGCTGGGCCTGGCCGCACCCATGGCGAGCTCGCTCGGCATCGGCCGCCTGGCACGTCACGGCTGCCTGGTGCGCAGCGGCGCGGTGCTTGAGGCGCTCGGCCGCGTGCGGGTCGTCGCGTTCGACAAGACCGGCACCTTGACTCTCGGGCGTCCCCGGCTGGTCGCGTTGGAGGCCGAAGGCTGTGCGCCCGACGAGGCCCTGGCCCTGGCCTCCGCTTTGGAAGCGCAGTCGGAGCACGGCCTGGCCGGAGGCGTGCTAGAAGCGGCGCGGTCGCGCGGCCTGCGGCCGCTCACGGCACAGATGGTGGCGATCGTTCCCGGCCGTGGCATCCGGGGCATGATCGCGGGGCAGCGGGTGGCGGCGGGCAGCGCGCGCTTCATGGCCGAGCTCGGCTGCACGCTGCCGCCCGCCCTGGCCGCGCGGGCCGAGGCGCTGGACCGGGCCGGCCATTCATTGATCTATCTCGCGCGGGATGCGCGGGCCTGCGCCGTCCTCGCCTTCGACGACAGACTGCGGCCCGATGCGCCGGCCATGGTCGAGACGCTGCGCCGCCGCGGCATGGCCATCGTGCTGCTGACCGGCGACCGGCCGGCGGTCGCCGAGCGGGTGGCCGCCGATCTGGGCATAGCGACGTGGCAAGCGGCGCTGACACCCGAGGACAAGCTTGCCGCGCTGAAGGCGCTGCGCCGCAGCCTTGGCCCCGTCGCCATGGTCGGCGACGGCGTAAACGACGGCCCGGTGCTGGCCGGCGCCGACGTCGGCCTGGCGATCGGCTCGGCCACCGACCTCGCCCGCGAAACGGCTGACCTGGTGCTGCCGAAGGACGGTCTCTGGATTCTGCCCTGGGTCTTAGCCATGGGACGCGCCGTGCGCCGCACGGTGATCGCCAGCCTGCTGTGGGTGCTGGTCTACAACGCCGCCGCGCTCAGCCTGGCCGTGCTCGGCCTGCTGCAGCCGATCCTGGCGGCCGTGCTAATGGCGGGATCGAGCCTCTTCGTCGTGCTCAACTCGCTGCGGCTCGAGCAGATCGCCGATCCCGCGCGCATGGCCGAGCATGGCAAGGGCGAGGCTCAGCCGAAGATGTCGGCGGTGAAGGCGCGGTACCAGCTTTCCGCCTGACGGGCCGCCTTGGCTCGCTCCTCGGCGCTTTCCCCGAGGTCGCTCAGGAAGCTCTCAGCGGCGGTTATCTTGCCGTCCACGACTTGGTAGCTGGCGCCGATGCTGACGGCGTCGTGCTCGGCCAGGAAGCTCCAGCAGGTGTTGAAGAAGCGCGCCTCGAAGGCGGGCCTGTCGGTCAGCGCCGCGACAATGGCCTGGGCGCAGACCTTGGCCTGGCTGTTGGCGGCGAAGCCGGACTTCGGCATGTCGCCGGGTATGATTGCATCGCCCACCAAATGAATGCCGGGAAGCTGCTTCGATTCCAGCGTGGTCGGATCGACCGGGCACCAGCCGGACTCGTCCGCCAGCCCGGCGTCGCGCGCGATGCGGCCGGCCATCTGCGGCGGGATGATGTTGGCGACCGAGGCCGTGAAGGTCTCGGCCGCCGTCGTGATCGAGTGCGACTTGGCATCGACGCTCTCGATGCCGCCGGTGAAGTCGACCGGCAGCCATTCGACCATGCCTTGATAATGGCGGTCCCAGGCGTCGAGAAACAGCGGCTGCTTGGAGAAGCTGTTCTTGGCGTCGAGCACGATGACCTTGGCCCGCGGCTTGTGGGTCTTGAGGTAGTGGGCGACCATCGAGACCCGCTCGTAGGGGCCCGGCGGGCAGCGGAAGGGGTTCGGCGGCGCCGCCAGCACGAAGAGGCCGCCGTCTTCCATGGCCTCGAGCTGCTGCTTGAGGGTCGTGACCTGTGGCCCGCCGTCCCAGGCGTGTGGCATGAGGGCGCTCGCCGCCTGGTCGTAGCCGGCAATGGCGTCATAGCGCAGCTCGATGCCGGGGGCGAGCACCAGGCGGTCGTAGGCTAGGCGGTCGCCGCTCGCCAGCCGCACGCTCCGCCGGTCGGGGTCGATCGCCGCGGCGCGGTCGTGCACGACCGTGACGCCGTGTTTCGCCGCCAGCGCGCCGTAGCCCTGGACCAGGGACTCGAGCGAGCGCAATCCGGCCAGATAGAGGTTGCTGAAGAAGCAGGTGGCCGA